>NZ_JBVJUY010000025.1:0-55012 GCF_055604165.1 Streptomyces sp. NPDC037242 | reverse complement strand
GGCACCCCCCCTCCCCTCCACCCTTGTCCCCCCCGCCCGCTTCTGTCCGTGGGGTGTCGGGGCCCCCCCCCCCCCCGCCAAGCCGTGGGGACGAGCATCGACGTGACATCGATCAGCACGTGCTGTCACGTTGGCGATCTTGTGGCCTGGTTCTGTCGCCTCGCTGACTGGCGAGCGCACTGCGGGCGACCGCGCGGGCAATGTGCTTCGTCAGCTGGCCAGGATCACGGAGGCGACCGTCCGCCATCCCGCGTCGGTACGGGCGGCCAGGTAGAGCACACGGACACGCTGGAACTCCCGCCCCTGGCTGTCCTGGCGCGCCCAGGTCACCTCGATTTGCGCGGCCCGCTCGTTGAGCGCGCGCACCACCGGGTCGAGGGCCTTGCTGCCCCCGTAGTCGGCGTCGCGCAGTGCGCGCAGCTCGTGTGCGAGTCCCTGGGAGAGCGCCTCGGCGGAGGTGAGAACGGTGTGGGCCGTCCCCATGGTCATGCTGATCGGCACCGAGAAGTAGTCGAGGAGCGGCGAGGGATCGGTGCTCCCCTTTGCTGCCAGTCCGATGAACGTCTCGACGTAGCTGTCGAACCATGCCTGTGCTTCGTTCGCGACGGCGGCCAGATCGGTGTTCGTCATGATCTCGTGATCCTTCTTGCGGAGATTTCAGGTGCGGGTTTCTTGGAGGGGAGTGCGCTGCCGTCGTGTCACCGGTTCGCGAACGCGTTGGTGCCGGTCAGCTGGGCGGACAGGGTCCACAGGCGTGCGGCCTGTTCGGGGTCGACCGCGTAGGGCCTGACTCCGGGTGCGTCGTCCTGGGAGAGCGGGGCGATCTCGCAGTCGTCCAGGTAGACGCCGCCGGTGTGGGCCAACTGCGGGGAGGTGGCCGCCCAGACCTGGGTGGCGGCACCCTGCTCGGGGGTCTTGAAACTGGGGGCCGTGTTGCCCTGGTCGTCGATCCAGCCGAAGGCGATCATCTCCTCGCGAGTCATGTGCCGCTGGAGCGGGGTCATGACGGCACCGGGGGCGACGGCGAAGGCCCGCACCTGGTGCTCGCGGCCTAGGGCGTCGAGGTGGACGGCGAACAGCGCGATCGCGGTCTTGGACTGTCCGTAGGCGACGGCCTTGTCATAGTCGTTTGCGAACATGACGTCGTCCCAGCGGATCGGCGAGTAGCGGTGTCCGGCAGAGCTGAGCGCGACCACGCGCGCGCCGCCGTCGGCTGCCAGGGCGGGCCACAGCCGGTTCGTGAGTGTGTAGTGGCCCAGGTGGTTGGTGGCGAACTGCGCCTCCCAGCCGGGGCCGAGGCGGGTCTCGGGCAGGGCCATCACGCCGGCGTTGTTGATGAGGATGTCGATGCTGCGGCCGCTTGCCAGGAACTCGTCCGCGAAGGTGTGCACGCTGGCCTGGTCGCCCAGGTCGAGACGGCGCACCTCGACCCCGTCCATTGCGGTGAAGGCTTCCGCGGCCGCTTCCGGGCGGCGGACGGCTGCGACGACGCTCGCGCCGGCGCCCCGCAGGGCGCGCGTGGTCTCCAGCCCCAGTCCGGAACTACCGCCGGTCACGACTGCGAGCTTTCCGGTGAGGTCGAGGCTGGCCAGGACGTCGGCCGTGGTGCTGCGGGCCCCGAAGCCGGAGCCGATGGGCTGCTGTGCTGTCATGATCGCCATTCCTTGCGCGTGGAGCGTCACGGTCAACGCCGTAACCGGGGAGTTCCCCGGTTAGTCATCACAGTAAACGGGGAACTCCCCAGTTGTCCAGATAGACTGATCCCCTGACGAAGGGAGCAGCCTTGACCACCAAACCGAGCGTGTTGCGCGCCGACGCCCGCCGCAACCGCGAGCGCATCCTCGAAGCGGCCGTACGCGCCTTCTCCGAGAAAGGCCCGGACGTCGCCATCGACACCATCGCCAAAGCCGCGGGCGTCGGCTCGGCCACGCTCTACCGCCACTTCCCCACACGCGAGGCACTCATCGAGGCGACCTACCGCAACGAGCTCGCCCGCGTCTGCGACAGCGCCGCACAACGACTGGCCGACCATGCCCCGGACGAGGCGCTGCGCCTGTGGATGGACGACTTCATCGACTACCTCACTGCCAAGCAGGGCATGGCGGACGCACTGCGGGCCGCGGCCGCATCCGGTGCGGACCCCTTCGCCGAAACCCTCGACAAGCTCGCCACCGCCCTCGGCACCCTGCTGCACGCCGGCGCCGACGCCGGTCTCCTGCGCCCGGACATCGACCCCTTCGATGTCGGCTTCAGCCTGGCCGGCATCGGGCTGATCACCAGCGCTCCCCACCAGCGCGAACGGGCCGGACGCCTCCTCGACCTGCTCCTCGACGGCCTCCGGTACGGAGCGGACGGATCGGCGTCCAGCTCGTGACCCGGCTTTGGCCGCGGTCCCCGCCGGCTTTGTGACGTCAGCGGTCCAGCAGCCCCGACCGCGTTACGGAGCGCGAGCCACTGACACGGGTCAGGAAATGCGAAACAGGCACTTATCTTGACGTCTAAACGTCCGGCCTGAACTTGATCAGTACAACTCGTCGAGTTGATCAACGAGGGACCGCAGCTCGCGACCTCGAAGTCGGGACATGCCGAGCATTACGGCTTCTAGTGCCGTGACCGCATAGGTTCGCCGGGTCGGCGGTCGTAGCGGTTGGATGTGCGGTGACGTCCGATCCGACCGCTGGAGGCGCGGCGGCCGAGCCCGTCCGTGTGCGCAGACTTACTGATCAGGAGGGGCAGCAGCTGCAGCAGATCGTGCGCCGGGGCAGCACCAGTTCGGTTCGCTACCGGGGGGCGATGATGCTGCTGGCCTCGGCCGGCGGGAACCGGGTGCCGGTGATCGCCCAGCTGGTCCAGGCCGACGAGGACACTGTCCGGGATGTGATCCATGCGTTCAATGAGGAGGGCCTGGCCTGCCTGGACCCTAATTCGTTGATAGCGGCGCCGGTCGGCTTCTCGAAGCCAACCGGGCTGTTCGACAGCGGGACCGTCATGCCTTCCTGGACCCCGGCCAACGAGGCCTTCACTGAGAGTGGCGGGCGGCCCCACTTTGCGGACATCGCTGTTGGTAGCCGCGCGGGTGCCGAAGGCATTCCTCAAGCAGACACGGTCCGCCGAGACCTCAGCCGAGAGGGGAGCCCTTCGGCACCTCCGCGGCCACCAACACTGACCGCCGTGACCACTCGTTGGAGCTCGTGGTACGAGCCCGCTTCACGGTGACCTCTCATCCGACCCGAGTCGTCGAACCCCGGTCAAGACCGAGGCCCGTGTGGTGCGCTGGTGCCACGAACGGCTTGTGAGATGTCGGACCAGAGAGTCCTGGAATTAGGGAGCCGCGTGGCCCGCATGCGCTCGTGACCAGCACAGATGACAGTGCCAAGGGGAGGAATGACTTGATCTACTGCGGGATCGACTGGGCCGAGAAGCACCATGACGTCGCCCTCGTCGACGATACCGGCCAGCTGCTGGCCAAGCGCCGAATCAGTGACGATGCGGCCGGCTACGGACTCCTGCTGGACCTGCTGGCAGAGTACGGCGATACCGAAGGCACCCCGATTCCAGTTGCGATCGAAACGAGCCGCGGCTTGCTGGTTTCTATCCTGCGGCAGGGCAAGAGGCAGATCTTCGCCGTCAACCCGATGGCCGCCTCCCGCTATCGCGACCGTCACAGCGCCAGCCGGAAGAAGTCCGACCCCGGCGACGCCCTCGTCCTGGCGAACATCCTCCGCACCGACATGCACGCCCACCGGCCCCTGCCCAACGACAGCGACCTCGCCCGATCCATCGCCGTCCTCGCCCGTGCACAGCAGGACGCGACCTGGAACCGGCAGCAGATGGCCAACCAGCTCCGCTCGCTCCTGCGCGAGTACTACCCTGCCGCCCTGGACGCCTTCTCCAGTTGGGCCAACGGCCTCTGCCGCCCGGAAGCCCGCGAGGTGCTCAAGCTTGCCCCCACCCCGGCGCGGGCCGCCCGGCTTACCCGGGCCCAGCTCTGCTCTGCCCTCAAACGCGCCGGCCGCAGCCGCGGAATCGAAGCCGAAGCCGAACGGCTCCGCGAGGTCTTCCGCAGCGACTACGCGAGCCAGCCGCCCCTCGTCGAGGACGCGCTCGGCAAGCAAGCCCTCGCCCTCCTGCGGCAGCTGGAAGCCGCCTGCATCGCCGCCGACGAGCTCGCCGAGGCAGTGGAGGCCTCTTTTCTCCAGCACCCGGACGCTGAGTTGATCCTGAGCTTCCCTGGCCTCGGGGTCCAGCTCGGCGCCCGGGTGCTGGCCGAGATCGGAGACGACCGACAGCGGTTCGCCGACGCCCGGGGGCTCAAGGCTTATGCCGGATCAGCACCCGTCACCCGAGCCTCAGGCAAGAAACACCACGTCGGACGCCGCATGGTGAAGAACGACCGGCTCAACCATGCCGGCTACCTGTGGGCCTTCTCAGCCCTGCGATCCTCGCCAGGAGCCGACGCCCACTACCGTCATCGACGCAAACAAGGGGACTGGCATGCAGCTGCCCAGCGGCACCTGTTCAACCGCATGATCGGACAACTCCACCACTGTCTCCAGACTGGCGAACTGTTCGACGAACACGTCGCGTTCCCCTCCGAACTGGCCGCTGCCGCTTGACACGTTGGCATCGTGAGATGTCTCGGTGGGCGGGAGGCCGTCCCCGCCGACTCGGTGATGATGACGAGGACTTCGTCATCGCGACGGCCACTACCCGCCCGATCAAGCTCGGCCAGCCGTTCACCCGCTGGTCGCTGCGCAAGCTGGTCGCCTACCTGCGCAAAGTGCACAGCCGGGTGATCCGCATCGGCCGGGAGGCGTCACGGTGCCTGCTCGCCTTCGACGAGTTCGGCCCGCTGGGGATCCGGCCCATCGCGGGCTCGGGCTGGGCCGAACAACGGCGTCCCGACCGACTGCCAGCGACTTACCACCGCACTCACGGAATCCGGTACTTCCACGGCTGCTACTCGGTAGGCGACGATCGCCTGTGGGGCGTGAACCGGCGCAAGAAGGGAGCCGTGAACACGCTGGCCGCGCTGAAATCGATCCGCGCCGCCCGGCCCGACGGCGCACCGATCTACGTGATCCTGGACAACCTGTCCGCCCACAAGGGCGCCGACATCCGTCGCTGGGCGAAGAAATACAAGGTCGAGCTGTGTTTCACTCCGACCTACGCCGCGTGGGCGAACCCGATCGAAGCGCACTTCGGACCGCTGCGGCAGTTCACCATCGCCAACTCTCACCACCCCAACCACACCGTGCAGACCCGGGCCCTGAGGTTGGTCCCTGGGAGAACTCGGCTGGTGTGTGGTAGCCGAGCGCGGAGTGGCGGCGGCGCCGGTTGGAGTACGAAAGCCAGCGGAACAGCTCGAGCAGGGCCTGTGCTGTCGAGGTTCAGCGGCGTCCGTGGAGCCACTCGCGCTTGAGGCCCTGGAAGAACGACTCGGCGAGCGCGTTGTCGTAGCTCGAGCCGACCCGGCCCATGCTGCGCCGGATGCCGTGCCGGCGGCAGACGTCGGCGAAGGCGGCCGCGCTGTACTGGGCGCCCCTGTCGGTGTGGACAACGATTCCGTGGACCCGGCCGCCGCGGGCGGCCACGGCCATCTCGATCGCGTCGGTGACCAGCGAGGTGCGCATATGGTCCGCGATCGACCAGCCCACGACCTTCCTCGAGCAGATGTCGATCACCGTGGCGAGGTAGAGCCAGGCCGGGCCGACGGCTATGTAGACACCTCAGGCGTGTAACTCGTCAAGCTGCGGCGGCGAGTTCGGGTGGGTAGGCGGTGTGTTCATCGAACAGACAGTGGTTCTGTAGGCAGTGGTAGAGCTGGCCGATCATGCGGTTGAAGAGGTTGCGCTGGGCGGGGGCGTGCCAGTCTCCGTGGGCGTCGCGGCGTCGGCGGTAGTGGGTTTTGGCGCCGGGTGACGCGGTGATGGCGGCGAAGGCCCAGAGGTAACCGGCGTGGTTGAGGCGGTCGTTTTTGACCCATCGGCGGGTGATGCTGGACTTCTTCCCCGAGGCTCTGGTGATGGGTGAGGCGCCGGCGTATGCCTTCAGGCCGCGGGCGTCAGCGAACCGCTTGCGGTCGTCGCCGATCTCGGCGAGCACCCGGGCGCCGAGCTGGGTGCCGAGGCCGGGAAAGCTCAGGATGATCTCAGCGTCGGGGTGCTGAGGGAACGTCTCCTCCACCGCCTTCGCGAGGTCGTCTGCGGCCGTGCAGGCGGCTTCCAGCTGGACTAGGAGGGCGAGCATCTGCCTGCCGAGCGCGCCCTCGACCAGTGGCGGCTGGTGAGCCCAGTCGGCGCGGAAGACTTCTTGGAGCCTCTCGACCTCGGCGTCGATGCCGCGCTGGCGGCCGGCCCGCTTGAGTGCGGCCTGAAGCTGCGTGCGGGTCAGCCGTGCGGCCTTGGCCGGTGTCGGGGCGGCTTTGAGGAGCTCGTGGGCCTCGGGCCGGCAGAGGCCGTTGCGCCAAGGGTCGAAGGCTGCGAGGGCGGAGGGGTAGTACTCGCGTAAGAGGGATCGGAGCTGATTGGAGATCTGCTGACGATTCCAGGTGGCGTCCTGCTGGGCTCGTGCGAGCACGGCGACGGCACGGCCCAGGTCGCTGTCCTGGGGCAGAGGCCGGTGGGCGTGCATGTCGGTGCGGAGGATGTTCGCCAGGACCAAGGCGTCGCCCGGGTCGGACTTTTTGCGCGAGACGGAATGCCGGTCGCGGTATCGGGCGGCGGCCATCGGGTTGATCGCGAAGACCTGCCTCGTGCCGGTCCTGAGCACGGCTACCAGTAGGCCGCGGGAGGTCTCGATCGCGACCGGGATCGGGGCCTCCTGGCTGTCGCCGTACTCGGCGAGCAGGTCCAGCAGGACCCGGTAGCCGGCGGTGTCGTCGGTGATGTGCCGTTTGGCCAGCAGCTGGCCGCTGTCGTCAACCAGGGCGACGTCGTGAGTCTTCTCCGCCCAGTCGATGCCGCAGTAGATCAAGGCCCCTCCCAGTGATCCTGTCTATCTGTGCTGGTCACGAGCTCATGCGGAACCACGCAGCGACCTAATCCCAGGACTCAGCCGTGTTGGCTGGTCCGCCACCTCAGTAGCTGTTCGTGGCACCAGCTCACCCCACGGGCCTCGGTCTAGACGGGAGCTCGGAACAGCTCGGGCTTCGCAAGAGGTCACCGTGGCGCGGGCTCGCACCACCAACACCAACGAGTGATCAAGAGTTGGGTGTTGACGCTCGCAGGTGCCGGACGTCGCCGCTCTACATATGGGCGCGGGGCCAGGTGATGTCCAGGCGTCCGTCCGGCACCCGCGGGCACCAACACCCTCACTTCAGTGCAGGCATGCGCACCGATCTACGGAGAGGCTTCCTGCAGCCCGGGAATCGAAAGATGTCGCAAGCCTGCACTCGAACAGGCCCGAGGAACTCGATCTCCTCCAGCACCGCCCTTAACAAGGGATTAGGTGATGTCGCCGCACCACCGGGTGTTCAGGGCATCCGCGGTGAAGCCGCGCATCACCAGGTCCGGCGCGGGCGCCGCGGTCCTGTCCGCGATCGTGGTCCGCTTCCTCTTCCGCAGGTGCCGCCCGACGATGTGGTTGATCCGCATCAGCCGGGTCCGCGGTCGCCCAGTGGCGCGATGCCGACGCGCCGAAGAGGCACGTCAGGGGGCTGCTCAAGGAGATGGCGTCCGGGATCGAGCGGTGCATGTACTGCGAGGACAGCCTGGGCACGGACATCGACCACTTCCAGCCCATCGCCGACGACCCGCTGCGCACCTTCGACTGGCCGAACCACCTGCTCGCCTGCGCGCACTGCAACAGCAACTCCAAGGTGCACAGGTACCCGCGTGATGCTTCCGGCGCGTGCCTGCTCGTCGACCCGACCTCCGAGGACCCTGCATCCCACCTGGTTCTCCTCCTCGCGTCAGGCGAGTACCAGGCGCTGACGCCGAAGGGACGGAAGTCGATCGAAGTGTTCGGACTCAACCGCCAGCCACTGGTCAGAGGCCGGAAGGCGGCCTTCATCACTGCGAAGAACCTCCTGTCCAGCTGGTACGAGCACCGGCAGGCAGGGCGTAGTGAGCAGGCACGCGAGATCGTCGAGGCCATAGCCGAGTCGCCGTTCTCAGCAGTGGTCCGCGCCATCGTGATGCTGCCCGGGCCCGTGGCGCTGGCGGTCATGGGCGCCGGGACCCTCCCTGCGGTCGACGAATGGCGTCGGCACGCGGCGCATTGAAGGGTCGGTCGGGGGGCCGCGGCATGTGCTGCTTCTACCCGGCCTGTGCCGGAGTCGGCGGAAGTGCTTCGGAGACACCTGCCGCACCCATAGAGGTGCACGGCCTGTCACTGGCACAAGCGCGCACCATGGCAGATGAGTTGAAGACCACCGGCCTCGTGGGCACGCTCGTCGAGATGGAACTGGTAGCCGTCCGGCTCCGACACCATTCCGTCAAAACCAGTCGAGACATCGTCCAGCTGACCCTCAGGAGCGAGCAACACGCCGGTCGAGACGCTTTCCGCAGCCGCAAGAGTCCCCAGCACCCCGACGCCGAGGACACTGTCCACATCGCCTCGTCCCTGGTCACGCCCATCCTCATTTGCGACGGATCAAGATGACGGAAGGAAACGGCGCCTTGTGGTCGACACACGCGGTTCAGCGCGGATGGGAGCGCCGCGATCGACGCTCACCTCACTGGTGACGATGCCGCAGAGACCGCACCGGCCGACTGTGAACGATCCCGTTCAGGATCATCCGGTCGTCCAGCCGGGGCCACCCCAAGCGCGGGCCGGGCCGGCAGCGGGCGTATCAGGTTCCACTCGGCATCGGACAGTCCATGGCGACGTATCACCACCCCATGATCCAGCACCCGTACACTGCCTGGCGGGCTGCCCGGATGTTGCGGATTCTCCGTCAGGGAATCCGTCGGCTCTTTAGGGTAGTCCCGCTGTCTTTCGGTGCGGCCGGCCCAGGGGCGGTCCGCAAAACGGGGGGTGAGGACTGTGCTGGTCGAAGCGTTGACTGCGTTGGCGGCGGCCGCGGGCGGTGCCGTGGTACAAGCCGCCGGGACGGACGCGTGGCACGGCATGCGGGGCCGCGTGGCGGAGCTCCTCGGGCGTGGTGACGCGGAGCGAGGCCAAGCCGAGTTGGAACGCCTGGACCGGACCTCGCGGGCGCTGGAACCGGGCACGACCGAGGACCTGGAGCGGGAGCGGGCCCGGCAGGGCGGCGTCTGGCAGGAACGTTTCGAGACCCTGCTGGAGAGCCTGGACTCCGGGGACCAGGAACGCGTGGCCGAGGAGCTGCGGGCGCTGCTCGCCTTCGCCGCCGGAACGGACGGTGACCTGGCCGTGGCCACCGGAAGGGCGGTGGCCAGGGACGGCGGTCGCGCGGTGACGGGCGTCGAGCGCACCAGCGGACGGTCGGCGCGAGCGGTGAATACCGGGGACGCTGAGGCCACCGGCCCGGGCTCCCGGGCGGTCAGCGGCATCGCCGACGCGTAGCCGTCGGGCACAGGGCGAAGAGCGAAAAGCGAAGAGCCGAGAGATTCGGGGGAGCCGTGGCCAAATGGCGCTGGGGCAGACGACGTGACGGCGGCGGGCGCAGCCCGGCACGGGGCACCGCCGTCGAGGTAATACGAGTGACGGGGGACGTCCCTTCCCCACCTCCTGTCCAACAGGTGACAGGGTCCGGCAACGCGGTCGCCGACAACGGTGGCATCGCGGTCACGGGCATCTACAACGACCACTCCAGCGTGCTGCTGCCTCCCGAGGTGTTACGGGCGGCGGCCAAGGTGAAGGCCCCGCGGGGAATGGACGATCTGCCCTACCTGCCGGGCCACTTCGTGGGCAGGGAGGCCGAGCTCCAGGCTCTCGACTCGGCCTTGAGGGCCGTCGGTCAGGTGCATCTCCAGGCGGTGCACGGGCTCGGCGGGGTCGGCAAGAGTGCTCTGGCCGCCCACTGGGTGGCCACCCGGGCCCGCTCCCAGGGGCTGAAGCCGGTCAGATGGATCACCGCTGACAGCCCCACCGGCGTCCAGCAGGGGCTCGCCGCTGTGGCCATCGCCCTGCAGCCCGCCCTGGCCAAGGTGCTCACGACGGCCGCCCTGGCCGAGTACGCCCTCCAATGGCTGGCCGGGCATACCGGATGGCTGCTGGTCCTGGACAACGTCACCGACCCGGCCGACATCGCCGGACTGCTCGCCCGCGCCCCCGGCGGCCGCTTCCTGATCACCAGCCGGCTCGCCACGACCTGGACGACCGCCACCACCGTCATCCGGCTCGATGTCCTGGACCCGGCCGAGTCCCTGGCCCTCCTCACCCGCATCACCACCGCGGCCGGCCCACGCGACCTGGACGGCGCTGCCGAGTTGTGCGCCGACCTCGGCCATCTGCCGCTCGGGGTCGTGCAGGCCGCCAAGTACCTGGCGCAGAACCCGCTGCTCACCCCGCGCGACTACCTCGGCCTCCTGAGCGCGGACCCGGCCGGGACGTACCAGAGGGGAGGCGAAGGCCGCACCGCCGCCGAGCACACCGTCGCCCGTGTCTGGCGCGTGACGCTGGACCGCGTCAGCGAACTCCAGCCCTTCGCCGTCGGCGTCCTGCGCGCCCTGGCCTGGTACGGCCCCGACCGCATTCCCGCCCACCTCGTCGACCGTTTTCCCGACAACCCCTTCGAGCCGATGCCGACGCCGCGCGAAGTCGCCGACGCCATCGGTCTCCTGAACGCGTACAGCATGATCGATGTAGACCCGGCCACCCGCTCCCTCGGCATGCACCGTCTCGTGCAGGGACTGGCTCGTACACCCGACCCCGCTGACCCTCACCGCGATCCGGTTCTCGTCGAGATGGCGCGCGTCTACGCGACCGTCGGCCTGTACAAGGTCGTCAGTCCCCTGGCCTGGCGGGATCCCGCCTCGTGGCCCCAGTGGCGCAGCCTGATCCCGCACATCGACGCCTTGGCCCACAACACTCGGGTCGCCGACGACCTGCCGGACATGGCGGGCCTCCTCAACCAGGCGGGGTGTTACCTCCACAGCCATGGGCTGGCTGACCGGGCGGTCCCGCACCTCGAACGAGCCCTCGCCTATTTGGAACGAAACCAGGCTCCGGACCATTCGGACACCTCCCATGTCCTCAACAACCTCGCCGCCGCCCGCCATACGATCGGTGACCTTGCGGGCGCTATTGCCCTGCTCGAGCGGGCCATCGCGGTGACCGTGCGGCAGTGGGGCGAGGACCATCCCCTCAGCATTGGGTCCCGGGTCAGTCTCGCGGTCGTCCAGATGGAGGCCGGGGACGTGGACGGGGCGACGGCCGTGTTAGCGCAGGCCCTCGCCGACAGCCTCCGTCTGGGAGGCGAGGGCCATTTCCTCACCATTACCACCCGCTCCAATCTGGCGACCGCTTACCTGGCGGGTGGGCATTTCGACCGGGCACTGGAACTGCAGACGCGGAACGTCGCCGTCAGCGCCCGTGTGCTGGGGGAGGACCACCCTGACACCCACGCCGCCCGTCTCATCCTCACCCAGGCGTCCCAGGCGGCGGCAGACCCAGCCCGAGCCGTTCCGCTGTACGAACGGCTCCGCCGGGGCCAGGAGGAGGCCCTGGGAGAGGACCACCCCCTCACCCTCGCCACTCGCGCCAACCTCGCCTCCGCACGTCAGGCGGCCGGGGATCCGCACCAGGCGATTGAGGAGTACGAGCACGTGGTCGAAGACAGGGCGCGAGTCCTGGGTCACGACCATCCGCACTCGCTCGCCGCCCGGGGCCAGCTCGCCGACGCCTACACCGAGGCGGGGGACACGGAGCGGGCGATCCCGCTCTGCGAGCAGGTACTCACAGACCGGCTCAGGGTCTTGGGAGAGGCTCACCCCGACACGCTCGCCGCCCGCGAGAGTCTGGCCGGGGCCTACCGGGCGGCGGGAGACCTGGGGCAGGCGCTGCTGCTCTGCGGCCAGGTGCTCGACGACCGGCGGCGGGTGCTCGGCGAGGATCACCCCGAAACCCTCATCGCCCTCAACAACCTCGCCCTCATCCATCTGGAGAGGGGGGACTGGGACAAGGCGATCCCGCTCTTCGAACAGAACCTCGCGGCGAAGGTACGTGCGCTGGGCGAGGGACACCCGCACGTTTCCGCCACCCGTCTCAACCTGGCGTCCGCCCACCTGGCCGCCGGGAACCCGGGCCGGGCGATCCCCCTCCTGGAGCAGGCCGTCGACACGAACGTCGACAGGCGGAGCGAGGACCATCCCGAGACCGTGAACGCCCTGTACGGGCTCGCCTCGGCGCACCGCGACGCGGGGAACCCGGTCAAGGCCGTTCCACTCTGCGAACGGGTTCTCGCCTCCCACCGTCGGACGCTGGGCAAGGACGACGCCCAGACCTTGAAGTCGGCTTCCAACCTCGGTCTCGCTCTCTTGGAGGCGGGGGACACGGCGCGGGCCCTCCCCCTGCTGAAGGCCACCTTCCGTGCGCAGAAGAGCATCCTCGGCCCAGCCCACACCGATGTCCTCACATCCGCCCACAACCTCGCCCTCGCCCATCACACGAAGGGAGACCTGGGCAAGGCCATCCGGCTCTACTGGAAGGTCCTGGTCATGTCCGGTCCGCTCCTCGGCGAGGACGATCCCCTGACAATCTCCGCCCAAGCCCATTACGCAGCCGCTTGCGCGGAAAGGGACGCCCGCCGGGCAGCCCGCTAGACAGCGTTTGGGTGGTGGATCAGGGGGGGCGGGGGTCGAGGAACATCGGAACGAAAGCCGGCCCCTAGCCCGAGCACCGCTGGTGGGCGGCTGACGGTACGTCGACGCTGGCCGGGCCCTTCCGTTTGCCTTGCGGGCTGCGGTGTCGAGGCCTTCGAGGGCGGACTCGCGGATGTTCTCCCGTACGGTCTCCTGGGGTCGTGCATCCCGGGCAGGGGCCCGGCGAGCATCTCCGGGACCAGGTCGTGGGCGGTGAGGTGGTCGGCGAGCGCGGTGGGTTCGCGGGCGTGAGTAGTTGCGGTACAGGAAGTGCCGCTGAGATTGATCTTGGTGAAGCGCGCGGGTTCGAGAGCGGCCGTTTCAGGTCGCGTGCCAGGCCGCGTCCGGCCTGGTCGGGCGGGCGTCCGAGGTGAGGCGAAGGGCGTACACCGGTCGTTCGCCGGGGACGGGGCCGAGGTAGTGGTGCCCGGTCACGTGGCACCAGGCGGGCAGGTCGAGCGGTGCGGCCGGGTCGGTGGCGATGACGTGGACGATCGTTCCTGCCGCGGCTCCTTGGATGGCTGCGCGGAGGCGGAGCAGGAGGGTGACGCACAGCAGGCCGGTGCCGTCCACGGTCATGGCCGGTGCAGGTGTCGGTGTGGTGGTCATCGTGGCAGGGTTTGGGTGACGCGCCACAGACGGCGGGGCAGCTCGCCTTCCTCGAAGGCGTGGACCTCGTCGAGGGTCCAGCCGTGGGCGAGGGTGTCGACCAGGTGGCGGGGGAAGAAGTGCACGGCGAAGCCGCCGTGCTCGTAGATGTCGTCGCCGTGCGCGGTGCCGGCGCCGTAGTGCGCGTCGCCGGTGTGCCGGACGGTGTAGACGAAGGAGCCTCCCGGCCGCAGTACGCGGCGGATCTCGTCGACCACCGTCTGGATTTCCTTGGTGGACAGGGCCATGCACAGCAGCATGTGCGCGAAGACGCCGTCGACTGAGGCGTCCGCGAGGGGCAGGGGGGTGCGCACGTCGTGCTCCATGGTGCTCACGCGGTCCGCGACGTTCTGGTCGCGGGCGGCGTGGCGGAGCTGTTCCAGGCCGGTGGCGGAGAAGTCGGTGGCCTGGACGGTGAACCCTTCCCGGGCGAGGAACAGGGCGTCGCGGCCGTGGCCGGCGCCGAGTTCCAGCACGTTCAGGCTCCCGGACGCCCGGAAGACGGTGGCGGCGTGGAGTGCCGGTGCGCTGGGCTCCTGCCCGTACATGCCGGGGTGGGAGCCGTAGGTCTGCTGCCAGTGTGCGCGCTGGGCTTCGGCCAGCTCCCGATCGGGGCCGTTCATGCCTGCCTGCTCCTCTCGTTCCCGGCCGGTGCCGGGTTGTCCGCTGGCCAGCCTAGGTCCGCTGCGGGGCGCCTTGATCGGGCCCCGTGGCCGGTGCGGGAGCGGGTCAGCGCTGGCCCGCTTCGATCTGGCGGCGCAGGGCGCCTGAGCGCAGTTCGCGCAGGTCGGGGATGTGGTTGTAGAGGGTGCCCGGGGAGACGCCGAGCAGCTTGGCGATGGAGGTGATGGAGCGGCCGGGGTCGGGCAGCAGGTCGCGGGCGGCGCGGATGACTTCCTCGGTGGCGACGCTGGGGCGCCCGCCGACGCGGCCGCGGGCGCGGGCGGCGGCCAGGCCCTCGTTGGTGCCGATGACGATGAGTTCGCGGATGAACTCCGCGAGAGCGGCGAAGACGTGGAAGACGAGCCGGCCGCCGGGGGTGGTGGTGTCCAGGTTCTCGTGCAGCGAGGTGAAGCCGATGCCGCGGTCACGGAGTTCGGCGACCATGTTGATGAGGTCCTGGAGGCTGCGGCCGTAGCGGTCGAGCGAGGGGACGACGAGGGTATCGCCCGAGTCGAGGAAGGCGTGACACGCCTTCAGTTCGGGGCGGAGGGCGTTCTTGCCGGACTTCTTGTCCGCGAAGATCTTCCGGCATCCGGCGGCGGTGAGCGCGTCGAGCTGCCGTTCGAGCTTCTGCCCGCCGGTAGAGACCCGGGCGTATCCGATCTTGATTTCGGTGCGGTGAAGCGGTTCGGCGACGAGGAGGTCCGGTTCGTCGGCCGGTTCGAGGGCGATCATGGCCCCGGATCATGTCAGAAAACGGTGGTCGGGAGTTGTTGAACGACTCCGGTTTTTGAAGGGGTTTTTGAAGGCGCGAAGGTGCGCAGGGTTCACGATTTCCTGAATTCAGAACCTTGTGTACTGTCGTGGGCGTGCTGACTGTTGCCTCCGACATCGAGGTGCTGGCCCGCTTCGGCCGCGCGCTCGCCGACCCGATCCGCTGCCGCATCCTGCTCGCCCTGAGCGACGCCCCCGCCTACCCGGCCGACCTCGCCGACGCGCTCGGGATCTCCCGTACCCGGCTGTCGAACCACCTGGCGTGCCTGCGGGACTGCGGCCTGGTCGTCACCGTGCCCGACGGCCGCCGCACCCGCTACGAGCTGGCCGACGAACGCCTCGGCCATGCCCTGGACGATCTGCGCACGGCCGTGGTGGCCGTGGGGAGCGACCGCAGCTGCGTGGACGCCGAGACGAAGGGCTGCTGCTGACCATGGCCGCCGAGATACCGATATCTCTCGGACCCTCCCCGGCCCGCCGCGACGCGCTCACCCGACGGATACGCCTCCTCGTCGCGGCGACGATCACCTACAACGTCATCGAGGCGATTGTCGCCCTCACCGCCGGCACGCTCGCCTCCTCCACCGCCCTGATCGGCTTCGGCCTCGACTCGATCATCGAGGTCTCCTCCGCCGCCGCGGTCGCCTGGCAGTTCTCCGCCGCCGACCACGCCGTCCGCGAAGCCCGCGAACAACGAACCCTGCGGATCATCGCCGTCTCCTTCTTCGCGCTCGCCGCGTACGTCACCTTCGACGCCGCCCGGGCACTCACCGGCACCGCGGAAGCCGAACGCTCCATCCCCGGCATCATCATCGCTGCCTTGTCGCTTGCGATCATGCCGTTCCTCTCCTACGCCCAGCGCAAGGCCGGACGCGAACTCGGCTCCGCCTCCGCCGTCGCCGACTCCAAGCAGACCCTGCTCTGCACCTACCTGTCCGCCGTACTGCTGATCGGGCTGCTCCTCAACGCGACCCTCGGCTGGTCCTGGGCCGACCCGATCGCAGCCCTCGTGATCGCCGCCATCGCGGTGAAGGAGGGCCGCGACGCCTGGCAGGGCAAGGGCTGCTGCGCCCCCACGGCCGCGGCGGCGCCGTCCGCCCAGGCGGACGCGTGCGACTGCCGTCCCGGCTGCGACTGCTGCTGACCTCCCCCCGCCCGCTCCAGGGCCCCGGTCTCCGACCGGGGCCCCACGCGTGCGTGCTTGTTGTTTTCCCCGGTCCTGCTCAGGTGACGGTCTGGACGGCGTAGAGGGCGCCGATGGTGGCGGCCAGCGCGCCCAGGAGGAGACGCAGCGCGGTTTCGGGGATGCGGGGCTGGAGGCGGGCGCCGAGGTATCCACCGATGAGTCCGCCGAGGCCGATGGACAGGCCCAGGTACCAGTCCGGGGAGATGTTCCCCCGCCCGGTCAAGGAGAGCAGCGCGAAGGCGGCGGCACCGACGAGGGAGGTCGCGAAGGTGGCGGCGAGTGCGGCCGGGGCGACACGGGCGACGGGCACGCCCCGGCCGACGAGGACCGGGCCGAGGAGGGAGCCGCCGCCGATGCCGTAGATCCCTCCGACCGCGCCCACGGCGACGGCGAGGGCGGTGACCGTACGGTCGGAGGGTTCGGCCGCGGCCCGGCCACGTGACGGGCGAAGAGTGCGGGTGCACAGCCACAGACCGAGCGGAAGCAGGAATCCGGCGATGAGCAGCCGGAAGACGGTCGGGCCGGGGAGGGCGAAGACCCGCACGGCCGCGCCGATGACCACACCCGGCAGGGTGCCCAGGAGCAGACGCCGGGTCAACGGGCCACGCAGGGCGCCGGTTGCGCGGTGACGCCACAGCGAGCCGGGACCGGCGACGACGTTGAACAGAAGGTTCGTCGGCGTGACCGCCGGGCTGGGCACCGCGAACACGCTCAACTGGACAGGGGGAAGGAACACCGCACCCGACACCCCTACCGGCGCGGTCATCACCGATATCAGCAACCCCGCGGCCAGCCCGCCCAACCCAACCCACCACTCCACCACTGCCCCCGCCCCGAGATCGTCAGGGCCAGTATCGGTGCGGGCGCCCCGGGTGCAGCCGTCCGGCAACACGGCGTTCACACCGTTCTCCGGGGAAATCCGGATGCTGTCACGAGCCTCCCGGGACATGCCCCGGACCACTTTTGAGTGAGAACGGGTTCTGACAGTGAAACTGGGTCCGGGCCGTTTCCGCCGACCATTTCCGATCTTGCTCCGCGAAAGGTTCGATTCTGAGAATCGATCGGGCCGTCCGGTCACGCGGTCGGTGGATTCCGATCGGGCGGGGGAGGCGGAGTCGCGGGGCCGGATCGTACGATTCCCGTATGACCAGCACGATGCAGTCGAGCCGTCGCCCTGCGGGGCGCGGTTTTGCGCTGCTGGTGCTGGCGGTGCTGGCCGGCGTGCTGGCGATGCACGGCCTGGGGCCGGGGCCTGCTCCCGCGAAGGCGTCGGCGGCTGCCGGAAGCCACGTGATGGCGATGGGCCACGAGGAAGCCGCCCAGCAGGTGGTGGACGGCTGCTCGCACACCGATGGCGGGCTGGGTCACGTGGATCATGCGGATGCCACGTGTGCGGCGGCCGGTGTCGCCGCTGCGTACGCGCCTCCCGCTCTGGCCGCGGCCCTCGATGCGGCCCCTGTGCCCGTGGCGCTGCCCGGCGGAGCGGCGGGGATGCCCGAGAGCGGGCGGGCGCCGCCCGACCTCGCTGAGCTGCAACTCCTGCGGATATAGGAACGCCCGCACGGCACCTCCTTGCCCCGGCCCAGTGCCGGCGGGGGATGTCGCGCTCCGGTACGTCCTCAATTCCGTATCGGCACTGCCCGCTCGGGCGGCGCATCAAGGAGTCGCATCATCATGAACACCAACCGTTCCCTCGTCCGCCGTGGCGCCGCTGTCGCGACCGCGGCTTCGGCCGCTCTCGTCCTCGCCGCCTGCGGGTCGAACGGCGACGGCTCGGCCGGGGCGGTCGGCCACGCCTCGACGTCGCCGACTGCCCCTACTTCGGCTCCGGCCGTGCAGGGTCAGCACAACGCCGCGGACATCGCGTTCGCCAAGGGGATGATCCCCCACCACCGTCAGGCGGTGGAGATGGCCGGCCTCGCGCCCACTCGCGCGCAGTCCGCCGAGGTGAAGAAGCTCGCCGATGAGATCAAGAAGGCTCAGGACCCGGAGATCAAGACGCTGTCGGGCTGGCTGACCTCCTGGGGCGAGCAGGTTCCCGCCGAGGGAGCCATGGATCACTCGATGCACGGCATGGTCGGGATGATGGCGGCCGAGGAGATGGACAAGCTGAAGAGCTCCTCGGGCAAGGCGTTCGACACCGCCTTCATGGAGATGATGATCAAGCACCATGAAGGCGCTGTGACGATGGCGAGGACCGAGAAGGCCGACGGCTCCTTCCCCGACGCCAAGACCATGGCCGACGCCATCATCACCTCGCAGACCGCCGAGATCGCCAGGATGAACAACCTCCTCGGCAAGAGCTGACCCACTCCGGCGGAGGGGTGCGCCGGGCCTTCGCGGCCCCGCGCACCCTTCTGTCATTTCTCGGATCCGCCACCCTCGCGGAATACCCCTGGGGGGTATACGGTTGTGATGTGGGTCCGCGGGAGCGGGGTCACACTGGACGAGATTGGGGATGACGGTCATGGACCACAGCGCACACCACACAGCCGCCGCGCACGACCACAGCGCGCACCAGGCGCACACGGGTCGTTCCGACTGATCCCGGCGCGGTTCAGCGGCGCCTTGTCCCGTGGTCACGGACAGCGGTACGTATCGCACTCCGGCTGCGTGGGGTCGATTGCCTCGTCCGGGAGGGGGAACTGGTGGCCGTGAAGCCGGTGGACCATCTCGTCCGGCGCCGCCAGCATCCGTGCCTGGCGCCAAGCCGCGTCGAACGACAGGTGCTCGCTCGCCTTGAATTGCAGGCACAGCGCTCGCCAGGAAGTGACCGGGTCGAGGGCTATTCGCCAGAGGGTGAGTCTCATCCTTTGCGCCGCCCCTCTGAAGGAGCGGGGCAGGGGACGGACGGGTCGGCCCCTGCCGAATCCACTGACGCGTCATCGCCCTTCAGCTTCTGCAGCGCATCGCAGAGCGCGAGCATGGCCCGGTGCTGTAGCTCGATGTCGTTGAAGCCCTGGCCGACCTGCTCCCACTGGTCGAGCATGGGCTGCCACCACTCGTCGGCCGCGACGATCCACCGGGCCAGGCGCTGCCAGTCGGCAACCTGCTGAGCGCCCGGCCAGTCGCCCTGTCGTTCGATTCGGTCGAGTACGAAGAGGTCGGGTTGCTCGTACAGGTGCTTGCGTAGGAACCGCAGCCGCCGTACGCGTGCTTCGTCCGCCTGCTGCTGGGCGAGGTCCTCCCGGGTGCTCTCCGAGAGCCCCAGTTCCACGCGGGCAGCCAGGCAGCGATAGCCGGTGCCGCGTCTGTGCTTCGGAGCACCGAGTTCGGCGTTGATGGTGTCCTGTGCGGTGCGCACCTCGATGGCTTCGAAGCGCTGCGCGATCTCCCCGGCCTGCGCCAGGGCCTGGCTGAGTACGAGGTCTTCGAGGTTGGGCCGGGTCTGCAGCGCGGGGCGCCATCCGATGGTGAACGTGGCTTCGAAATGGATGCCGGGTGTTGCACAGCGGAGCATCCGCGGCTGCGTGCAGTGGATCGTGCGGGCCCGGCGCTGCCAGAACCACCTCACGCCGGATTCCCGTTGAGCTGGATCACCGTGCGGACACGGGGATCGACGAGTCGCTCCCAGAAGTCGTTGGCGGCGTTCGTCTCCCCGTCGACCCGAACGTTCTCCAATGCCTGCATGAGGCCCACGGAAGCCTTGAAGATGTTCTGGCCGCGCAAGACGGGGAGCAGCCTGTCGCGCACTCGGGCATAAGAGACCGGATCGGTTGCAGACTGCTTGATCCATGTCGTGAGGCGGTTGATGGTGTCCGACGCCGTGGCGATGTCTCCCAGCAGGTCCTGAAGGGCCCGCTTCACATCCACCCCGGACGGGACTTCGTCGGACAGCAGCCACGGGATGGCGGTGCCTGGTGCATCCATCAGGGCCAGGAAGGCGGTGGTACCGGCTCCACGGGACCGTCCCGACTGCTGCCAGGTTCGAACTTCGGTGATCAGACGGGCGACCCCAGCAGACCGCTGCGTCTGCTCCACGAAAGCCTGGAGGACTTCGGACCGGGCCGCATCGTTCTCGTTGGCGACTCGTCGCAGCCGGACCATGGCCATCTTGGCTTGAGACGCCGTGACGTCCTCCGCGTTCAGGACGTGTCGGCAAGTGGCCACCACCGTGTCCGCGCGATCCTTGACCGACGCCCAGCCGTACAGAATTCCCCAGGCCTGGCGGCCGATGTGCTCGTCCCGCACGGCCTGGAGCAGGAGGGCGCTGAGGAGTTCCTTCCTCGCCGGGTGGGTCGGGGACCCGAGCTGGACGAGATGGCTGACGTTCCCGTGCCGCAAGGTCAGAGCGGCGATGGCGTCCACGACGTGCGCGTTCGCCTCTTCGCTGCTGCCGCTGTCACCGGACAGGAGCCACTTCAGCAAGGGGTCGCGGATGACTTCGTAGTTGTCCCAGACGTAGGTCAGCACGGCCCTGCCGTAGCCGGGCTGATCGAAGACGACGTTGTCGTGGGTACCGACCTCGGCGCCGACGTCCCTGAGGCGGCGGCGTAATCCGCGGCCTGCGAACGCGGCACTCACCGTCGCGGCGAAACCGCTGGCGCCCGCGTCGGTGCTGATCTTCTGCTGCAGGTTCCGGGCGGCCTGAGACACCTCGGGCATGGGGGCGGATTGGCGTACGGCGAGGGCCAGGAGGAGGCAGCGGTCCTCCAGCGGGAGAGAAGTGGCGTTGCCGCCGTGCGTGGTGGCCGTCTCCCCGAACAGGATGTCGAGTTTGTCCCGCCAGTCGGACAGGGCGGAAGTGATGCGCTCGGCCAGTGCGGCATCGAGTGCGGACCACGACGACTGGACGTTCATGGGGAGTGAGGAACCGGACAGCCGTTCGTGTTCCTGCCACGTCAGCACGATCGAGTCCGCCGTACGGACCGCCTCAACGGCATCCAGGCGACTCAGCGAAGCCTTGGCCTTGTCCACGGAGTGGAGGTAGGGAATGAGGCCGGGGGCTTCGCGAGCCTTCAGGCGGACTTCTACGACGCTCTGGGCCGGCGGGGGCTCGGTGAGGTGGACGAGGTGGATGCCCGACTGGACCGGTACGTAGTGATCGGCCCAGAGGTCCTTGGCCACGTTCAGTACGAGGTAGGACCCCAGATCTTTGAGGGTCCGGGCGTGGTCCTGGAGCCTTGTGAGGAAGTCTGCCGAGACGAGGTCGCGGACGGGGTCCTTGAGGTCGAGTTGGTACGCATGGCGTTCCTCGGCGGGAAGCCGGCCCACCTTGGGGACCTGCCAGTCCGCATCCAGTTTCACGATGTCGGTGTCGTCGTCCGTGTGCCGGGCGAGGAGGTGCAGGGCCAGGGTGGTCGACCCGAACGAACGCGGGGCGACAATGATCAGTACGCGCTGTCGCGGGCGCACCCCCGCTGGATCGAGCGCCTGCCGCCATGCCTCGGCCCACTGGCCTTCGCGGATGATCTGTTCCTGCTTGATCCGGTGGCGGGGCACAGTGGCCCCGTCCAGGATGTCCTGCCTGCGACTCTCGTTGATGAACTTGCCGATGTGGTTGGCGACGAGTTCCGGGTTGTTCACCGTGATCGGCGCCGGCCCGGTGCCGGGTGTAGGGGGCAGGACGTTCAGTGCCGGGGTTGCCGGGTGGCTGTCGGCTGCCGCCATGTCATGAGCGGTGCCACTAGCCGGGCCCGAGAACCACGCAGTACTGCCGCCCTCGCCGGTGGGAGGAGGCGTGGGGTCGTCGGAAGGGCGGGGCGGCAGAGCGGGACGATCGTCGGACATGCGCTGTCTGCTTCCTTTCCATGAGGCATGGGCGTGCGGGCACGGGCAGGGTCAGATCCGGCGCCGGTCGATGCGGATCGTTCCGACCTCGTTGATGACGGTCGTGTCGGTCATGTCGCCCTCGAACGTGAAGACGGAGGGCGAGCTACTCGGGCCGGCCGGGGGCGTCGGCAGCGTCGGCGCAGCCAATCCGCCCCCCTCTTCGGACGGGTCCGGGTTGATGAGCGGGGAGAGGGCTCGCGGTGTCATCTGGGGTACGAACAGCCAGCACGGCTCCTCGAACGCCTTGCCGTCCACGCGGGCCGTCGTGCGGAGGAAGTGCTCTTCGCCGAGGTCCGGAGTGCGTCCCGCGCGGACGGTGCGGCGGTAGGCCGCTTCTGAGACGACGGCGGCCAGGAAGCCGCCCCGCTGTTCGCGGGCTACGGTCAGACCCGTGCGCGCGACCTGGCTGTCGAGCAGCCGGCACACCTCGTTGATGGCGTCGCCACGGTGGTCGGGCAGGGAGAGCGGTCCGACGTGCACGGCAGCTCGCAGCCGGATCGTCGGAGCACTGGGGAGCCGGTCCCGGTCGTACCGGACCAGGGCCGCGTGCAGGTGTTCGAGCAGCGGGTCGACCAGCCGTGCGATGTCCATGGCTGGCATGACGAAAATGACTCCGTCGCCGGTGTCCTTGTACGCGCCGGGCTGGTCCCGCGGGTCCTGGAGCCCGATGTGGGCCATCACGTTGGTGAGGACGTCGTCCAGGTCTGAACGGACCGGCGCCATCTTCGCTTCCGGGATCTGGCTGTAGCCCTGCATGTCCACGGCCAGGAGAGCCTGTTCCGGAGGGACATCGAGGGGCGAGTGCGGGACACGGGGCACGCTGTCACCGACCTTTCGATCACGACGGTGGATTCGGGTGCCCCATGCTCATCCGGCCGGCCGCGCGGTGGTGCCCACTACTGGGCACCACCCGGGTGCGGCCGGTCACATCGTGCTGCGGACGTGCGCCTCGATCGATGCGATGTCGTGGATCAGCAGTCCTCCGCCGTGATCCGTCTTCAGCCAGCCTGCTTCGCGCCACGGCTTGATTGCCGCGCCGACGGCGTTGCGGGAAGCGCCGATCATCTGGGACAGCTCTCCCTGGGTGAGTCGGACGCTCACCACCGGCCGGTTCGTCGATGCCGCTTCCACGAGCCGGCTCAGCGCACCGGCCAGGCGTGCGGGGACGCACGCGGTGGCGAGTTCGAGTCTGACGGCCTCGGACTCCCTGACTCGCGCGATCGCATGGCGCAGCAACGGGTTCAGCAGACTGTTGGCCTCGACGAAGGAAAGGAACTCGGGGGCTGGAATGAGGTGCACCCGGCAGGATTCCGCCGCAATCACCGAAGCCGAGCGGGGCTGGCAATCCAGTACGGCCAACTCGCCGAGCAGCTCACCGGGGCCGCGTACCGAGAGCAGCGTCCGTTCCCCGCTCGGCCCCGTGAGCGTCACGAGGGTCGATCCCGAAGACAGCAGGACCACGTGGGTGCCGGGGTCTCCCTGCCGCAGCAGAACACTGCGGGCCGGGCGGACTCGCACGGGCGCGAGGCAACTCAGCGCCTCCCACAGATCCTCGCCAATCACTTCCATATGCGACTGATACATTTCCCCCCAAACCTAGGGACCATCCCGCAGGGAGTGAGGGTTTCAGGACACGACAAAGATGAGCAACGGGACCAATCCGGCCACAGTGATTGCGGCCACCGTGAGATCCACGCCCAACCTGATCGCCCGGAACTTCCGCCGAGCGAGGCCGGTCAGAATGGCCTCACGTTCCAGTCCCTCCGTGTGGCTCACCAGTCGCGGAACGGATGACGGCGCGTGCTCTCCAGCACTGCCTCCACCGGGAAGCTCCTCGCGCCACACGAGCGCGTCATCCTTCGGAAAGGCGGGACGCAAGACTCTCAGCGCCGAGATCAGGGCTGCCCCGAGCAACGCGCCCACCAAGGTCACAGCCGTGCGGAGGAGGTGCGACGACCCGACTGGAGTGGACAGCGCAGTCCCCACCAGGATGGCGAGTAGCGCGCCGATGACGCCGCAGAGCGCCGTTGCTTTCGTATCCGCGCGCTGCAATTCGACGAACATCCGGCTGGTCCTGCTCGCTGGCACATCGCTTGTTGCCGGGACGGGGAGTGGGGCGTTCTCTTGCCAGCATCCGGCCACTGCGTACTCCTGTTCGTCAGCTTGCGACTTGAAGCATCAGTGTTGGCCGGCGATTGACACGACGCTGCCCACCAAGTGGTACAGGCTGCGATCGGTGGATCACCATGTGGGGCTGCCGATGTGTTGGGCGGCATGACAGGCGGCAGTGGTGACGCCTGGATTTTGGATCTTCGCGCTGCGCCCGCGGGGATGAACCCACGAAAACGCCCCGACAACCGCCTTGGACCGGCTACTGCCCCTCCCGCCTTCGGGGATGGCGGAGCGGGCCCGGGCGCATGGGCGTCCTGATGCGGCGGACAGGCTCGTGGACGTGGTGCTGTCCGCCGCATCCGGCTGATCAGCCGCGTTCAGGGGGGCGTTGCCCGATGTGTAGAGCCGTGCCGCCTCGGTCACCACGGCGCCGTCGTTGAGTGGTCTCGTCATGGCCCATCGTGTCGCAGGCGGCGGCGTCCATCGCCAGGACAGGCCGACGGAGCGGACCGTCACCGCCGTGCCTCCCCTTCGAGTGAGCGATCTGGGCGAACGGGCTTCGGCAGTCGCTCCCCAGGCATACGGTCAGGAGCTTGCGCATCGGGCTCCTCCGACGGATCTGAGGGCCTGTTTGAGTGAGGTCACCACGAGGTCGATGTCCGTGTCGGTGAGGTGCTGGTGGAAGGGCAGGCTGAGGATCTCCTCGCCGGCCTGCTCAGTGGCCGGCAGGGGGCGGTGCCAGGCGGCGAACGCGGGCTGGGTGTGGTTGGGCGGGTAGTGGACACCCACGCTGATGTCCCGGCCCCGGAGGTTGGCGAATACCTCGTCGCGGTGAGGGACGCGGACCTGGCACAGGTGCGGCACAGCGTGGTCCACGTCCACGTCGATGAGCGTCACGCCGTCCAGCGAGGGGAGGGCGTCGCGGTAGGTCCGCCACAGGTGGCGGCGGGTGTCCTCGGCGGCCTGGAAGGCGTCGAGCTGGACCAGGCCGATGGCGGCGTTGAGGGCGGAGAGCTGGTAGCGCAGGCCGAAGGCCTCCACGCGGTAGCGGGTGGTGTTCGCACGCTCGCCCTGGGGCTGGACGACGCCCAGGAGCCGGATCCGGCGGATCGTGTCGGCTTCGGCGGGTGTGCGGGGGATGACCATGCCGCCCTGGCCGCAGGTGAGGTTCTTGATCGGCCCGAACGAGAAGCAGGTCAGTGCCCCGTTCGCCCCGACGCGGCGTGTGCCGTGGCGGGATCCGAACGCGTGCGCCATGTCCTCGATGACGACGATGCCTCGTTCGTCGAGTTGCTCCTGGATGGCGGAGAGGCCGACGGGCGGGCCGCCGAACAGGACCGGCATGACGGCGGCGGTGTTGTCGGTGACGGCGCCCATGACGAGCTGGTCGCTGACGCACAGTGTGGCGGGATCGATGTCGACGAAGTGCGGCGTGGCGCCGACGGCCAGGATGGCCTGCACGGTCGCGCAGAACGTCATGGACGGCACGATCACCTCGCGGCCGGGGCCGATCCCGGCGGCGAGCAGGGCGGTGTGGAGGGCTGCGGTGCCGGAGGCGACGGCCACGGCCTCGGGGACGCCGGAAGTCGGCGAGCTGCTGCTCGAACTCCTCGGTGACGTCGATGTGTCCGTACTGCCCGCCCTCCACTTCTGGTCGGTCTTCGACTTGACGGTGTACACCCAGACTTCCGAGTCGGAGATCCGGACGTGCTCGACGAGGAGGTCCGCTGCTTCGATGCTGCGGGAGAGCTTGCCGTTGTCCCAGTCGGCGTGTACTACCGTGGCCTGCGCGGCCACCGCTTCGTTTTCCGTCTTCATAAACGATCACGATGCAGGTGGCCGTACACATGGCCCCAGGCACCCCAGCCACCGCGCCTCCCTCGGAGTATTTTATATACTCAACGGAAGAGCAGGGAAGGAGCTACCTTCAGGCGCAGAACTACATTAGGCGGTCAGCTTGAAGTTGTGCCACGCGTTGTTTTGGACGCTCCACTGATTGACCATCTTATTGTTGTCCAGGTAGAAGATGTTGCGTCCCGACGACGAGTCAGTGATGGCACTCGGGCTTGTTCCAGCAAGTGCGGCGACATTGCCACCAGTGCCGGTGAGCTTGTTGTTATTCCAAGCACCACCCTGCACAGACCACTGCCACAGCTGGTTGTCCGGCCCGACATAGAACACGTTGCGGCCGGTTGCGGAGTCGACGACTACGCTCGGGCTGGTGCCCGGCGCCACCGTCTGATTGCCATTCGTGCCAGAGACCTGGAAGTCATTCCACTGACCGTTTTGGACGCTCCACTGCCAAACGTGGCGATCGGCTCCGACGTAGAAGATATTCCTTCCCGTTGCGGAGTCGCTGATCGCGCTGGGGCTGGTACCCGGCGCGGCAGTCATAAGACCACCGGTGCCAGTCAGCTTGAAGTTGTGCCACGCGTTGTTTTGGACGCTCCACTGCCAAACGGCATTATCTGCCCCAATGTAAAAGACATTACGCCCACTCGACGGATCGACGACGGCGCTAGGGCTAGTGTTCGGTGCCGCTGCGGCATTGCCGCCAGTGCCAGTTAGCTTGAAGTTGACCCACTGGTTGTTCTGAACGGACAACTGCCAGATCTGGCTGTCGCTACCAACGTAAAAGACATTACGCCCCGACGGCAAATCCGTGACAACACTGGGGCTGGTGTTCGGTGCAACGCTTCCACCGAGGCGGGTGTTGATCCACTGACCACCCTGTACGCTCCACTGCCAGATGGCATGGTCTGCCCCGACGTAAAAGACATTGCGTCCACTCGACGGATCGACGACGGCGCTAGGGCTCGTACCCAGTGCTACAGCCGCACCGCCTCCGGAACCGCCAAGCTTGACGTTACTCCAGGCACCACCGATGATGCTCCACTGCCAGATGGAATTATCTGCCCCGACGTAAAAGATGTTCCTTCCGGTCGAAGGGTCGGTGATAGCGGAGGGCGCCTGGAGGTTTTGTGGCGAGGTTACACTGCAGCCATCACCCACAAACGCAGTACCGCTCCACGTCCCGTTACCACCATTCGGGCCGGTAGCGGTCAGGTCTGGGGCACCGCAGATCCGCGCACTGTGTGCAGAATCGAACGGGATGACCGAGCTGTTGTAGCAGTTGGGTGTGCCCCACATCTGGAAGTGGATATGTGCGACTCCGGCGTTATTGCGCGTGCCCGCCGGAGCAACTGTTCCTACGGCCTGACCCGCAGTGACTGCTCCACTTGTGATAGAGCTGTCGATGTGAGTGAGGGTGATACTGCGTCCGTCTGCGGTATTGATGCACAGATTGCCGTAGCTGGCTTGGTAGTAATAGACCGTGCCATCCATCGGCGCTCGGACGTTCCTACCCGACGCCGAGTTGTCGCACCCTGCGCCAGTCAAGTCCAGACCGTACTGAGACGTCCCCGCGTGCGAGACGCTGCCGTCATAGCCCTGACAGATGTTCCATGTCTGCCCGATGTCGAACGGCGGCAGGATGTTGCCTGTTGCCGCCGCAGCCGGCGTCGCCGCCACAACCGCTCCCGTGAGGCCCGCAAGCACAAGGCCTACGATAGCTAGGAGAGCTTGGAGACGCACGAATACCTTGCGCCTCAAAATTTCTATTGTCATGCAGCTGACCCTATTCTCGGGATGCCGTAGAAGATGCGCGGCATTATCGCCATAAATCCCTTCACCTTGCTACTAGTGACGGGAACGCACCTGGGCGCAATTATGGGATAGGGAGCAAGGAGAGCGGCGCATAAAGGTTATCTTCACTCTATTGAGTGACGCAATGCTCGCAGTGAGCGTGCTCACCTACATGCTCCTGGCCGTCGGCTCCCTCCATGAACGGCGCCGCACCACCCCGACGGCCACGAGGCCGAGTTGCTCGTGGCGCCCGCCCGCTCGCGGGCCGAGGCCGTTCAACGGGCGCGGGAAACCGCCTTCAGCCCGGACTCCAGCCTGAGCATGCTGCATGACGCCGCCGAGCACTGGGCCGCTGCTGCCGCCTCTTCGACCAGGAACACCGCCTGTACGCGATGAAGCCGCTCAGGGCATCCACTGCCACTTCTGGTGTACCCGCTACGGGAGATCCCGGTTCGCGATATATCCGCAATCGTTGAAAACAACCGCGCTTCCGCGATGCTGGGCCTGGACACTGGGTCAGGCGGACTCGAAGCTAGGTCTCGCGGGTCCGATGTTGCCCGCCTCGTCCATGAACTGAAGATTCGTGACGAACTCAAGGACGAAGGCGGCAAAGGGGCCGTCGAAGGTCACACAGCTGGATCCATGCACCGCTGTGACGACCTTCCAATGGTTCGGATCAGGGCTGCACGGCAGGAAGAAGTGCTCATCCCCGCCGAAGTCGTATCCCCAATAGATGAGACCATTTTCCTCAGGGTGGAACGGGTGCGGAAAGTCGTCCGGGCGCCGCTCGCGGGACCGGCTGGCACGCGCGTGTATCTCGCGCATGCGTGACAGGAGGGGAGTCGAGCCTTGGGGATGAAAGACCATGAGCTCATCGGAGATGATGCCGCAGCCGTAGGCGTTCATGAAGGCCTTGTAGTCCGTCGGCAGCGACGTGCCAAGGTGGCTTTCAACCTCAGCCCAGTCGCTCGACGAGTACGGCCTCGGTGCAGGATCTCCCAACAATCTCTTCAACTCGTCAAGGCCTGACACGTACCCCACCTCGCTCGAACGTCGCGTTGACCAGCGACGACGAAGATAGCTGGGCCAGTCAGGCCACGGCGAAGGGGGTAGTCGTCACCCGGAGCGGTGCCTCGGAACGCGATTCCAAGAGGGCTGGCATGCCGGATCGATTCGCTGCGGCAGAGATTCTGTATCCGGTTGCGTGAGCTGTCAGATGCCCTGCTTCCCGGCCTCGAGCTGCGGATGGAGCGGTTGCATGTCGCGGGCCGCACTCTCTTTGTGGACGTGGTTGGTACCGGCCCTCCTGGCCCTTGTCCGGACTTTGGCAGCAGCGCACGGAGGGTTCACAGTCGGTACTGGCGGCGGCTGGCTGATCGGGCTGTCGGCGGTCGAGAGGTGCTCGTCCGACTGCGGGTGAGGCGGTTCCTCTGTGACGTCGTCCTTGACGGCCCGGCTCGGCCCGCACACTTCAAGATCGGGCGGCCCCCTCAGTTGGCACCGTCGTATAGAGGCCGGCGCATGGGGACGAAGGAGGCAGGGATGGGGAATTACGTAAACGCTTACACGCAGCGGTTCACCGCCCTGGTCCGCGAACGAAAAGGTCACTTGTTGGCCGATTGGATCAGCGAAGTGGAGCGTGACGCGCCTCAGCCGATCCGCGGGTTCGCCCGGTTCATGAAGTTCGACATCGACGCCGTCACCGCGGGCCTGACCCTGCAATTCAGCTCCGGCGTCGTAGAGGCCACGTCAACCGCATCAAAACGATCAAGCGGCAGATGTAGGCCGTGCCTCGTTCAACGCCCGACTGAAGGAGGCCGCGCAGAAGCGCGCCGAGGCGTACGAGCCGCCGTCGGACTGGCAGCCGATCTGGAAGCGGCCCCGGAAGCCGAAGTCCATGAAGGCGAGAAAGGCGGAGCTGGCCAAGCAGCGCAAGCGGCTCAAGGCGGCCGGTGTCCGACGGTTCTACGGCGCCCAGGCGCGCCGGCCTCAGCCCCGGCAGAACCGCATCGGCAGCGCCGCCGCCCGCCGCGCCGCCCGAGCCCTGGCCCGGATGCGGCACTCGAACGCCTGGCTGTGGTGACGACGCCAGGCATCGTCCGCCGAGTGGACGGCCCGACGCCGACACGAGTGGAGCCCATCGAGTGGACTCCACTGTGGGCTGCCGAGCCCGCGCGCCGCAGCTTCCCATGCACCCTTCGCCCCGCCCCGTCCGGGGAAATAGAGTGCGCTGAGCCTGAGCCGAGGCAGATCATTGGCGCCTGACCGGCCATCACCCGGCCGCCCCGTGCTAGGAGTTGCCGATGACCGATGAATCCCCGATGACCTGGGAAGAGCTGCTGGCCAGCCCGTTCAAGATATCCACGGTCACCACGCACAACAGCAGCTACCTGACCGAGACCCGGCGCATGTTCAACATGAGCGACGAGGCCTTCCAAAAGATGATGCGGGTCGCTCACCGCCAGCTCACCGACGACCTCGAAGGCCACGGGATCTCGTACGACAGCCTGGCCAAGGCCCTGCTGCCCCAGCACGGCCGCAAGGAGACAGCGCTCCTCTTCGACTCCGAGGTGGCCTCCGCCCGGTCCAGAGGCTTCTACGGACACGACGTAGCCGAAGCATGGATACCGGCGCTGCCGAAGGTGAAGAGCGGCGTTCCGGTGAACTCGATCCTGCGCGGCGACATCCTCGAAGGCCCCCTCGACCAGATAGCCCTCGCGCTCCAGAAGAGCGTCATCCACCACCGGCCCCACAGGTACGTCCACCCGCAGTTGATGTACTGCGTCTACATCAACAACCTATCCCCGACGCAGGACCGTGAGCTGAGGCAGGCAGTCGAGGAGCACCCCGCCTACATCGGCTACGCGGATTGCTCCGGCCGTAACACGCTGAAGCAGTACCTGGGCATGTCGCTGATGAACTCGGGCCTACGTGTGGGCGACCAGATCCTCGACGGAGTCCTCCACGACGGCCGGAGCTTCGATGGCACGCCCAACGCGGCCGGCCTGCCCTACAAGGAGAACGGCTTCACACCGACCGCGATCCGCGAGTATCTGTTCCTGCCGTTCCTCAGCTACCGCATCAACAGCCACCTCACCGGCAGGAACGCGGAAGACGCGTATGCCGCGCTCACGACACTCTCACCCGATGCGTATCTGGTGGAAAGCCCGGCGATCTGGATGACCCCCAACCGGTACGAATACCTTCACGATGCCGGCAAGCACCTCGTCTCCCTCCAACAGGCCGGCCTGGATCACCTCGATCACCCCGGGCTGGAGGCCGTCGTCAGCAAGCTGGTTGCGCAGGGCCACATCTATAATCTGCGCCTCAACGAGTACGGCGCGCTCCTGTACACCTCCATGGTCGAGGTCGACACGGGAGGCGGCGAGTACAAGACCTTCACCGTCGGCCTGAAATTCAACCCCGAGGACAAGCGCGTCGAGCTGACCACCTTCTTCTGAGTCGCCTCGGCCCCCGCCCCGGCAGCACCGCATCGGCAGCGCCGCCGCCCGCCGCGATGCCTCCGCCCTGCCCTGGATGCGGCACTCGAACACCTGGCTGTGGTGACGACGCCGGGCATCGTCCACCGAGTGGACCGCCCGATGCCGACACTGAGTAGAGCCCATCGAGTGGACTCCACTCAGTGAGCCCCCGCCAACTTGAAGTAGCAGGTCAAAGGGCTGGTGTGATCGGCGCTCAGGGTGCTCACGCTGGTCATGGGCGGCTGTCTGCGCAGTAGATCGTCCGTCAGCGGTTGGTTGCCGGTCTTTCGGTGCTCGAAATCGGTGGCGGACGTGCGCTTTCCGACCAGTGACAGGCGTGACTCCGACGCCGTGGTGTTCGGCCGCAGAGCCTCCTCAAAAACCCGTTGGCGGAACCACGGCAGCCACTGCTACGTTTCCGGAGGCCGTGCAAGAGAGCGAGGAGGTGGTACCCGTGAACGTATCGACATGGGTGCTCCCCTCCGGGGTCACGGTCGGGCGGTAGGTCGTCCGGGAGCGCCGTTCCATGGCATTCCCGAAAGGCATGACCATGCAATTCACTTCTGAACAGCGTCTCGACGACGCTGTCCTTGAGCGCGAATTCACCCTCGGCGAGATCCCCGGCATCCTGTGGACGCCCGGATCTGCATCCACATCCGCACCGGCGCCGCTGATCCTGCTCAGCCCCCCTCCTCTCGGGCTGCGCAAGATGTACCCCCGGCTGCTGGCCCGGGCCCGGCACTCCGCGGCGGGCGGCTTCGCCACGGCCACCATCGAGCTCCCCGGAAGCGGCGACCGGCCCCGTTTGCCCGCAGCCGAGCAGGCCGTCGCCGACCTGCGCCGGGCTATGGAGGCCGGCGAGCCGGTCAGCGACGAGATCATCGACGCCCTTATCCTCCCCCTGGTCGACAAGGCGGTCCCGGAATGGCAGGCCGCCCTGGACGCCCTCCTGTCGCTGCCCGAGATCGGCGGCCCGGTCGGGTACTCGGGGGGAGTGATCTCCATCGGGACCCGGCTGGCGGTGGTCGAGCCGCGTATCTCGGCCGCTGTTCTGTTCGCCGGGAGTTTCGTCCCTCGCGCCATGTTCGAGGAGGCCCGCCAGGTAACCATCCCCCTGCACGTCCTGCTGCAGTGGGACGACGAAGGGAACGACCGGCAGGCGGCCCTGGACCTGTTCGACGCCTTCGGCTCCAAGGAGAAGACGCTGCACGCCAATATGGGCGGGCACACCGGCGTCCCGCAGTTCGCGGGGGACGCCGCGGCCCAGTTCTTCACCCGACACCTGAAGTGACGCCGGGCCGTCAGGCCACCAGCAGACGGTAGCCGTGTTGGCCAGGATGCTGCTCATCTAGGGACGGGTCCCAGCCCCCCTCGGCTCCCTACACCACGGGCCCCTGCCAGACCCTTGGCAGTGGCTGCGTCAGTGGCAACTGGGTCCATCAGTAGGCCTGTTCCGGCTCCACGCAGGGGTCTCAGGGCCAAGATCTGAATGTGAGAAGTGACTCCACCTTGGGCGCGTGAGAGACCGACATTTCAGCTGTTCTGGACCCGGCTGCCGACCTGCTCGGCCAGCCAGGCGGCGTACCGCTGCGCATCGCGGGTCCGGTGGACGTCGACGCACACAGTGTGGGTGCCGACCTGCCAGTCGGCTCCGGCAGCGTCGCAGTTGAACACCAGGGTGACCCCATCGTGCTCGACCCTGCCGCCGTACCCGAACTTCGGTACCTCCGGCCAGATCACTTGGTCCCAGCGGATCAAGCCGTAGTTCGCGCCCACCAAGGCGGTGAACCCGTCCTCGATGCTGCCGACGGGCCGGTCCAGCATCGACGCCCAGAGCGGGAGCAGGGGGAGGAGGTCATCCGTGTCCTCTGAGAGTTCCGGCGCGTGGAATTCAAACCGCAGTTCCGCCCGCTCGTCAGGATCCCTCGACCAGAAGTCGTCGTTCTCAGTGCGAAACCAGGCGTCTGGCAGCGCCCGACGCAGCCGCAGCACCTCCGCGACCGTACCGAGCTCCACGTCCACCGACACCTGGGCGTATTCTCGCTCGCCCAGTGTGAGGAGCCGACGCGCCATAGCGAGGGCCGCTGCCGGATCGGACGTGCGGAAGACGGGATAGGAGACGCCGTTGGACATGCGGGCACTCTGCCACACGCTGACGCCGGCCAGCATCCGCGTTTCGGCGGCACGCGGTTTCACCAATTGCCGTCCGCTACGAAGCGACCACCACTTCCACACCAGGCCCTAGCCCTGTGACCGGGACAGACGTCAGCTCGTGACCGCCGCGGCCGCTTCGGCGCGGGCCCGTGTGACGGCCAGGCGGTAGGAGTCGGTTCCGGTTTCGATGATGTTGCCGCCGAAGGTGAGGCGGTCGACGATGGCGGCGCAGAGCCTGGGGTCGGTGAAGGTTTTCGTCCAGCCTCCAAACGATTCGTTGGAGGCTATCGCCACAGAGCTCTTCTCCTCGCGCTCGGTCAAAACCTGGAAGAGGAGTTCGGCACCGCGCCGGTCCAGTTCCATGTATCCCAGCTCGTCAATACAGAGAAGGTCGACGCGGCCGTAGCGGGCGATCGTCTTGGCGAGGAGTTTCTCATCAGCGGCTTCAACGAGTTCGTTGACGAGTTTGGTCGCGAGGACGTACTTGACCCGGTAGCCGTGCATCGCGGCCTCAGTGCCGAGCGCGATCAGCAGATGTGATTTCCCGGTCCCGGAGTCGCCGATCAGGCAGAGCGGCATGCTCTTCTTGACCCAGTCGCAGGAGGCCAGTGTATGGATCGCGGCAGGGTCGATGGCCGGGTTCGCGTCGAAGTCAAAGGCCCGGAGCGACTTGTCACGCGGGAAGCCGGCGGCCTTGATGCGCCGCTCGGAGCGGCGCCGGGCCCGGTCGTCGCACTCCGACATCAGCAGCTCGGCCAGGAAACCGCGGTAGGTCATTTGGTCCTGTGCGGCGGCCGCTGCCAGTTCCGGGTACTGGGCTCGGATCGTCGGCAGCCGCAGCATCCGGCATGCCTGGTCCACGGCCGCGTCCGCGGCTTCCTCGGTCAGTCCCCGGTTGCGCTTTGCGCTCATGATTCCCCCTGTTGGGTGGATGGTCCGGCGTGCCGACGGCGTAGCCGTAGCAGTTCGTCGTAGGCGGCTACCGATGGCAGTGGCCTGGGGTCTGGTGGCAGCGCGGCCAGCCGGCGCGCGGTCAGCGAGGTCACCGTCGCCCCGCCCTCCGCCGGGCGTGTGATCCGTTCCTGGTGCGGCGCGGGCACGCTGGCATCGGTGTCGGCGGCTTTGCGGGCCTCCAGTGCGACGGCGTCCGCGGTCAGCGCGCCAGCCTTCAGCGCGGCTGCGATCCCGGCGACCACGTCCTCGTGGGCCATGTGCCGGTGCAGGAGCAGGACCGAGATCAGGGCCCGGGTGCCCTCGGGGTCGCCGTGGGCTTTACAAGCGGCCTGCCACCAGGCGTCGTGGACCGGGGTGAACTTACCGGCTGAACGGGCCTGCTCGAGCGCGGTGGCGCCGGGAAGGGCGCCGGGCTTGCGGACCAGGGCCTCGAGGTAGTGGTCCAGGTCCAGGCGGGATCCGCCCTTGGCGATCAGCCGCTCGTGCCGGGCCACTTCCTTGGGCCCGTCGTAGACGACGAGCTCGGAGGCGTGCAGGACGATCCGTACCATCTGGCCGATCAGCCGCACCGGCACCGAGTAGTGATTGGTGCGGGCCGAGACCTGCCCGTAACGGTCCACCCGCACCGAGGAGACGAACCCCGTCTCGAAAACCTCGTCAGGCAGCGGAACCAGCAGCGGGTGCTCGGCCTGGAAGTATTCGCCGATGGTTTTCGGGCGGAGCCGGATCCGGCGGTCGTTGTCCTGGCGATCCCACTGCTCGACCAGCAGATTCAGTTCCGCGAGGGTGTTCACCTGCGGGACGGGGACCAGGTGGTTCCTGCGGAACCAGCCGATCTGGCCTTCGACCCCGCCCTTCTCGTGGGCGCCCTCGATGCCTGGGTGGCAGTAGAAACTGGTGATCGAATAGTGCGAGCGGAACGCGGTCCACCGCTCGGATTCCACTCGGCGCCGGGTCAGGCCCAGCACTTGGGCGACCGCCGCCCGCAAGTTGTCGTAGCGGATCTTGCCGTAAGGGACGCCGCCGAGCGTGTTCAGCGCGTGGACGTGGCCTTCGAGGAAGGCCTCCTGCCCGCAGGACGCGAGACCTATTGACCGCACTAACGGCGTGTCCTGTATGAGGTTGGCCAGGTAGTCCAGGACGCTCCGTCCGAGATGTGATCTCACGGACGGAGTACTGGTGGAACAACAACAAGAGGTGGCGCGGCGGGATGTGTCGGGGATCGTAGTCGCTAGGGCCGGGCGCGTGACGGCGACGACCGATCCGACGCTGCCGTGGGTGGTACGCGACGGTGCTGGGGTGCCGGTCGAGCCGGTCAGCGCGTTCCTGCGGGAGCTGTTGGCGTGCGGGAACAGCCCGGCGTCGTGTCGTTCGTACGGATACGACTTGTTGCGGTGGTTTCGGTTCCTCGCGGCGGTCGGCGTCGTGTGGAGTCGTGCGCAACGGGTGGATGTGCGGGACTTCGTGCTGTGGCTGCGGACCGCGCACAATCCGGCACGGGATCGGCGACGCCCTGGTGCCCCGCTCCCGGGCTCGGTGAATCCGCGTACGGGCAAGCCGTACTTGTCCGGGGGCTATGCCCCGGCCACCGTCAACCACGCTCTGTCGGTGATCTCGGCGTTCTACGACTTCCATCTGCAGACCGGGGAGGGGCCAGTGGTGTCGCCGGTGCCACCTCAGTCACGGTCCGGCCGCCGCCCGAACGCCCACCACAACCCGCTGGAGCCGTTCCATCCGCTGCGGCGGGGCGCCTACCGGCAGAAGCAGACTGATCGGCCGCCCCGGGCAGTGCCCGACGACGTGTTGGACGAGGTGTTCGCCCGACTGGGGTGCAACCGAGACCGGGCGCTGTTCAGCATGTTCTTGTCCAGCGGCGCGCGGGCGTCCGAGCTGCTGGGCATGGCGGTGGGCGACGCTCACCCCGGCGACGGCCGCATCTACGTGCGGACCAAGGGTCTTGGCGGGATCAAGCAGGCGTGTCCGGCGGCGCCGGAGGCGTTCGCGTGGATGGCTGTCTGCCTCGGCGAACTCCTGGACGCGGGGCACCGGCCCGAGCCGGACGAGCCGTTGTGGTGGACGCGTCGTCATCCGCTGCGGCCCTTGACCTACACCGCCCTGCGGGCCGTCCTGACGCGGATCAACGACCGGATCGGGGCCAACGTCAGCCTTCACGATCTGCGGCACACGCTGGGGTTGCGGCTGATTTCCGACCCCAATGTCACCCTCGTCGACGTCCAGCAGGTGATGCGGCACCGGCAGATCACCACCACCTGCGGCTACCTGCGTCCGCGAACCGACGAGGTGATCGCGAAGATCCACGAGCACTACGCGCGCCCGAAACCGACACCGCAGCCGCTGCACGGCTGGTCCTACGACCCGCAGGACCTGGCCGACGTGTTCGGCAGCAACGGCTGATGGGCGGCCGACATGGCAAGGTGGCCCGCACGCCGGTCAGCCCGCGTGATCCACGCATGCTGGCGGGCCTGCCGCCGGCACGATCGGCGGGGCCGGCCGCTTCGCGCGGGCAGGCCGCCGCGACGCGTGCGCAGTTGAGCTCGCTGGCGGACGCACTCCTCGACCAGCCGACCTACCAGCAGCGGTGGAGGCAGACTCTGGCGTTGACGCGCGTCCTGGACCGGCTGGAGACCTTCCCGGGCGAGGACTGGCAGGACCGCTGGTTGCTGAGCGGGGCCGAAGACCAGGGCCGACGATGGGGCCCACAGGATCTCACCCCCGCGCTGCGGAACCGGCTGACGGCCGGGCTCGGGATCATGATCGCGCTGCGGGCCGTCCGCCCGTCCTACGCCTGGCTGTCGAGCAGCAGGCTGCTGGGCGTCTACGCGTCGTTCCGCCGCCACAACCAGGCCGACACCTTCGCTGACGTCGAGCGGTACGCCGCCCGCCACCAGGGGCACGAGTACGCGGCCGAGGCGGTGAACGTGCTGACCCGCATGGTGATCGTGACCGGCAAGCCGCTGCGCGAACTCGACCTCGCCGACTTCGGTGAGTACACGACGGCCCGCCAAGCGTGCGGCAGCAAGGTCGCCGCACTGCCGATGGCCTACGAGTTGTTGCGCGCGGCCGGCGGACTGGAGGACTTGCCGCCGACCCTGCGGGAGGCCCAGGCCCGCGGGTAGATGTCGGTGGCCGAACTCGTGGACCGCTACCCGGTCGCGAACAAGGAGATCCGCGACGTCCTGGTGCACTACCTGGTCGAGCGTTCCGCCGCGCTCGACTACGGATCATTGGTCAACCTGGTCCAGGTCCTGGTGGACCTGTTCTGGCGCGACCTGGAGCGCCACCATCCAGGCATCTGCTCGCTCCATCTGCCCGAACCGGTGGCCCAGGCATGGAAACAGCGGATCCGTACGCTGCCGAACGGCCAGCCCCGGCGCACCTTTCACTCGGTGTTACTGGCGGTCCGCGCGTTCTACCTCGACCTGCTGCAGTGGTCGCTGGAGGACCCCGCCCGTTGGGCCCGGTGGGCCGCACCGTCCCCCGTCGGCGAGGCCGACATCCGCGGCTACATCAAGGAGCCCCGGCGCCGCCAGGCCCTCATGCAACAACGGACCCGCACCCTCATTCCCGTGCTGCCGCGACTCATCACCGCCGCGGAGGACGAACTCGACGCGGCCGGCCGGATGCTGTCCGCTGCCCGGGACGCCGCAGCCGGCGAAGAGTTCACCATCGACGGCCAGCGCTATCGACGCACCGGTCGGGGCTCCAGCACGTGGCGTCCGAGCGCGCTGTTCGTCACTCCTGCCGACCAGTCCGGCCCCCGCTTCGACGCGGAACGCCTGGAGGACAACGCCTTCTGGACCTTCGCGGCCATCGAGGTTCTGCGCAGGACGGGAACGCGCATCGAGGAGCTCCTCGAACTGACCCATGTGAGCCTGCGCCAGTATCAGGCCCCGACCGGGGAGATGGTGCCGCTGCTGCAGGTCAGCCCGTCCAAGACGGACGCCGAACGGGTCATCCCGGCCGCCCCGGACCTGGTCGCGGTGCTGGCCCGCATCATTCGCCGGATCAAGCGCGACGGCACAGTGCCGCTCCTCAGCCGCTACGACGGCTACGAACGCACCTTCGGCCCGCTGCTGCCGCATCTGTTCCAGCGGGTCACCCACCACCAGCTACAGGTCATCCCGCCGGACCGCATCCGGGAACTCCTCGACGGACTGGCCCGGCGGGCAGGCATCACCGACGTCGACGGCACCCCGCTGAAGTTCACCCCACACGATTTCCGAAGAATCTTCTCCACGGAGACCGTCAACGGAGGACTGCCCATCCACATCGCGGCGAAGCTACTGGGACACCTGGATTTGAATACCACCCAGGGGTATGTCGCGGTCTATCCGGAAGAGGTGATCCGCCACTACCGCCAGTTCGTCGACCAGCGCCGGACCCATCGGCCGAGCGAGGAATACCGCGAGCCGACCGACAGCGAATGGGAGGAGTTCCGAGACCACTTCAGCCTGCGGAAGGTCGCGCTCGGCCGATGCGACCGTCCGTATGGGACACCCTGCCAACATGAATCAGCGTGCGTGCGCTGCCCGATGCTTCACATGTCGTTGAACCAGGTCCCCCGACTGTTGGAGATCGAACGCAACACCCACGAACGACTGGACGAAGCCCGACGGCTGCGATGGCTCGGCGAGGTCACCAACCTTCAAGAAGGCCTGCGGCACATCGCGGCCAAGAAGCGCCAGGCCGAACGCCTGCGTCGACAACAACCAGACCAGGGCGAATCGGGAGACAACGTACTCAGCTGACTCGTTGGCGCTCACGCCATAGCGATGCCGCCAGGGAATCCTCCACGAGGACCCAGCTGTCGAAGTCTTCGCGCACGAGCCCGCGGTCGACGGGCATGAGTCGAATCTGCGGACGGTCATCCATCCACCAGATCTCGAAGTCCGCCGTCGTGCCGACGGCGGGCCAGCGCGTCGCGTCCCGAGGCAGCATGAGCACGTCGACGAAGCCGCTGACGGCAAGCCCCAGGTCGACACCGATCCCGGTGACGCCAGGACGGAGAACCCAGTCCACTGTTCCGGCCAGCCGCTGCCCAAGCCGAAGCTGTCCGCGCAGTTCGTCCCAGGCATTGTCGTGAAGAGTCATCCCAGACATCTTGCAGCATGTTCGCTTGGCGTCTCCATCGGCCCCACATCAGTAGTGCGGAGAAAAATCTTGTGGACTGAGCGGCCCGAATACGAAAGCCGCAGCGAGAACAAGAAGCACTTCGTCAGGGTGCCGCCGAGGTTGATCCACACGTCCCCGAAATCGACCTCCGCCTCATCGCCCGGGCGGTGGGTCTGCGGGATGAACGAGGCCGGGGGCCCGCGGCCCTCCTCGACCCGGATCTCGCGGCGGCGGTCGAAGACGTAGTCGCGGACCATTGCGTAGGACACTTCCTCGGCGCCGTACTCGTCGAGCAGCCGGTGGAAGATCCGCGTGAGCGTGTGCCGCTGCTTGCGCGGAGCGTCCAGGTCCGCCCGCAGCATCCCGTCGATGGCCAGCTTGTACGGATCAAGACGTGACCCGCGCGGCGGCATCCGCTTCCGGGCAGTCGGCCACGCCGACTCCAGTGCGAGAGCCACCGTGCGCCGGCCCACCGAGTACTTCAACGCCAGCGCGCGAGTGGACAGACCTGCCTCCCGCGCATCACGACGGATCGCGGCATACAACTCGACCTTGGAGCCGGGCACTGAAGTCCCCTCACGCTCGCTAGCACCCCGATCCTCCCACCACCAGCCCTCCACTGGAGCCAAAAACCCATCAACACGAACTCCACCCAGCCCAAGTGGAGTCAGAAGTCACCTTCCGACTGGAGTCACTTGTCGTCTATAGAGCCATGGCAGGGACCCGTGCTGCCCGAAGCCATGAATTGCTCGACGTCTGCAGAGGTTCGAGTGCTGCCCAAACCCGTGTACAGGTGCTGTCGGCTCGTGAACAAAGCCACTCGATCGCACCCCTTTCCGGAAAACCCCATCAATGGGCTTCTACGATCTATGCATGCTGGATCCCGAGCTGCTGGAACGGATCACCGCGCGGCGCGCGGAACTGGACGGACTCGAAGAACGGCTGGCCAAGGAGCTGGCGGAGGTGCGGGCTGAGCGGGATGAGCTCGCTGTCGCCGAACGGGTCCTTGAGCTGGTGTCCGGGCAGCTCGCCGAGGAACGCGCCTCGGACCTGCCGGCGCCCGGGCAGGTGGCCGGACGAGCGGTGATGCTGATCCCGCACCGCGAACCGGGCGTGGAGGAGAGCACGCTGCCGCCGGACTATCAGCGCATTCTCATCGTTGTGCGGCAGGCCGCGGGACCGGTCATGGCCCGCGAGGTCGGCGAGGCGGTGGGCGTCGACATCAGTGTGCGGGCCAAGCTGGAACCGCTACGCGGCAAGCTGGTCAGACTCGTCGATCGCGGCTGGCTGCGGAAACTCCCCGACGGCCGGTTCACCTCGCGCCTGTGACTAGGGGCACCGCCGCCCGGAGCGGTGCGGCACGGGCGTAACCAGGGTGCCCCCGGCGGCCGTTGGAATTGTGTGACGAATACCAAGAAGCACGCCGAGGACACCTGCCCGATTGTCTACCAGTGCCGTCTGTCGCTGTCCACGCGCACCGTCAACCACCTCGCCGATCTGCTCAGGCGCCATCTGAAGGCGATCAGGTCCCGGTGGCGGATCCTGCCACCGGGGAAGATCGCGGTGATCGTCCTGGCCGTACTTCGCCACGACGAACGTCTGGCCGACATGGCCGGCGGCAACGACGTGTCCGAGTCCACTGTCCGACGCTGGCGGGACGAGCTGATCGCCCTGCTCGCCGCCCAGGCGCCGCGCTTGGACCGCGCCCTGAAGAAGGTCGTCAATCAGGGCGGGGAGGTGGTTCTGATCGACGGCACCCTCATCCGCACCCAGCGCCGCACCGGACCGGCCGACCGGCGCAACTACTCTGGCAAGCACCGCAGCCACGGCCTGCACTTCCTCGCCCTGACCGACGAGAACGGCCGCCTGATCTGGATCTCCGCCGCCCGGCCCGGCCGCACCCACGACAACACCGCCGCCCGCCACGACCACATCCTGGCCCACCTACGTGCCGCCGGCCTCGGCGCTCTGGCCGACCTCGGCTTCCGCGGCCTGGACAACGACATCCGCGACCCCGTGATCGTCACCGGCTACACCGCCAGCCGCACCCACAAACTCACCGCCGGTCAGAAGGAAGCCAACCGCGTCCTCGCCGTCGGACGCGCACCGGTCGAGCACGGCTTCGCCCACCTCAAGAACTGGCGGATCCTCACCAAACTCCGTACCGATCCCGCCCACGCCACCCAACTCCTGCGTGCTCTGCTCGTCCTGACGAACCTCGAAGTCGACCGCTGACGGACGATCTTGTCCGCAGACTTCCGCCCGCGACCAGCACGAGCACCACGAGAGCCGATCACACTAGCCCTTTGACCTGCGACTTAAAGTTGGCGGGAGCTCACTGCACCTCCGAGTCCCAGGCCCGCAGGGTCCTGGCCGCATTGCACGGACGGATGGCCGAGGTCGGGCTGGAGCTGCACCCGGACAAGACGAAGATTGTGTACTGCAAGGACAGTAACCGGCGTGGCTCGTTCGAGCAGGTGTCGTTCACGTTCCTGGGGTACACCTTCCGGCCGAGGTCGGCCCAGCGGAAGGACGGCGTGGTGTTCACGGCGTTCCTCCCCGCGGTCAGCAGGGACGCCCTGAAGAAGATGAGCGCGGTAGTGCGGTCCTGGCGACTGCACCGCCGCGTCAACAGCACGGAAGCGGACCTCGCACGGATGGTCAATCCGATCGTGCGGGGATGGATGGCCTACTACGGGGCCTTCTTCCATACCGAGCTGACGCCCGTACTCGACCGCATCAACACCTATCTGTTGCGGTGGATCATGAAGAAGTACAAGAGATCGGGGACCTTGCGAAAGGCCCGCCAGGCGATGGCGCTGGCCGCCGCCCGGAGCCCCCGGTACTTCGCACACTGGATCTGGGTGAAACCGGCCGTCAAGTGACCAGAGCGACAAGAGCCGTATGACGGGAGACCGTCACGTACGGATCTGTGGGAGCCCCGGGGCTGCGATGCCCGGGGCCACCCGACCGCGTTCTCTTGTACGCCGACAGACGCCAAGGACGCCGCGGTCATCGCCGACCAGGTCCGCATCCGACGGGACCTGAACCCCTTACGCACCGGCGACGAAACCGTCACGGACCTCAAGATCCTCACAGGGCGTCGCGCGGACCTGGTCGCCGACATCACCCGCACTGTCAACCGTCTCCACGCCCAGCTCACCAGCATCTTCCCCGGTCTGGAGCGGGCCCTGGACCTCAGCAACACGGGTCCGCTCGTGCTGCTGACCGGCTACCAGACCCCGGCCGCCCTGCGCCGGGCGGGTAAGAAACGGCTCGAGACCTGGCTGCGCAACCGCAAGGTCCTGAGGGCCGACCGGCTCGCCGAGACAGCTCTGGACGCCGCCGCACGCCAGCACACCAGCCTGCCCGGGGAGAAACTCACCGCGCAGATGGTGCACACCCTGGCAGCGGAGGTGATGGCGCTCAACCAGCAGGTCGCCGAGGCCGACAAGGCGATCGAGGCCCGGTTTCGCGACCACGGGGACTTCGGGGTGATCACCAGCATGCCAGGCCTGGGCATCATCCTGGGCGCCGAGTTCCTGGCTGCCACCGGCGGAGACATGACCGCCTTCGGCGGCCCAGACCGACTCGCGGGCTTCGGCGGTGTCGCCCCCGTCCCCCGCGGCTCCGGCAAGATGAGCGGCAACCTTCGCCGACCACGCCGCTACAACCGCAGCCTCCAGCGCGTCTTCTACATATCCGCGTTGTTCAGCATCCGGCACAGCGAGGACTCCCGCCGATTTTACGAACGCAAGCGCGCCGAAGGTAGACGCCGCATCCAAGCAGTACTCGCACTGGCCCGCCGCCGCGTCAACGTCCTCTGGGCCCTCCTTCGCGACGGACGCATCTACCAACCTGTCCCGCCCACCCCGCTCGCGGCTTGACAGACCGCATTAGGAATCAGTGATGAACCGCTTCGTCGAGTTCATCAACACGGGCGACGAGGGTCTCGCTTGCGAGGTCATTTCTCCGGACGCGGTGTTCCACGCGCCGAGTCACCCGGAACCGCTGCGGGGGCCTGATGGGTACGTGGACGTCCTCGGGATGATGCGCAGCGCCTTCCCGGACGTCCAGTGGACGCTGGAGGAGACGGTCACCGAAGGCGACACGGTGGCGGCGCGGTTCACCATGCGGGGAACCCACGACGGTGAATTCTTCGGGATCCCGGCGAGCGGCAACAAGATCTCGGTGCAGGCCATGAACTTCTACTATCTCGCCGACGGCCGGATCGTCGGCGAACGGGGCCAGCCCGACCTTCTCGGGGTGCAGCAGATCGGTGCCGTACCAGCGCCGTGAACCTCGTAGCGCCGCGTGAGCCCGCTATCGCGCGGAACTACCGCCGCCGGGAGGTACGTCGCCCCGGCAAAAGGGGAAGGCCCACACCAGGCCCGCGGGCGGCCGACGCAGGTTCACTGCAAGAGGTTGGCCTCCCATATGACGCTCCTTGCCATCCAACCCAGTCGGAGCAGGCGGGCCAGGGGGTCCGGGCCGAAAGAAGCGTCACGCGGCTGCGTTGACAGCGAAGTTAGTCCGCGCAGGTCAGCGACTTCGGCCCGACTAACTTCGCTGTCAAAGGACAGTCGAGGCTCTTGAGCGCGACATCCGGGCCTGGCTCGCCGACTGCAACGACCAGCCCAGGCCCTTCGTCTGGACGAAGACAGCCGACGAGATCCTCGACAAAGTCGCCGCCTACTGCCACCGAATCTCTGACTCAGGTCACTAGAACGGGCCGGGGAAATACCAGTTCTGGTCATCGTGACCGCAAGAGAACTGGATCAGCTGCTGCCCCCACTGGCCGCTGCTGCCGGTGCCTATACATTTACCCGAGTACACATTGCGGATCTGCAGAGTCATGACACCGTTTCCAGGCTCGACCCAGAACTTCTCATCCACGGCACCGTTACAGGTGTACTGAATGAGGGCAGGTCCATTCTGGGTGCTCGATCCGACCCCCATGCACTTTCCGGTGTAGTAATTCTTGATGAAATACGCTTCGTTCCCGTTGTTGTCGCGGGTGGGGACAAAATCCCAGACCGTGTCCGAAGCCCCGTTGCATTCCCATTGGATTACATGGGCGCCATTTCCAGTAGCGCTGCCCATGCCCGCGCAAAGCCCGTTCCAGTTATTCTTGATGGTGACCCATCCGTCTACTGCGTTGGCGGTACCCGTATTAAGAGCTATAGCCGCGGCAGTAGCCACCACAATTCCAACTACCCGAGAGAGTTTCACACCCATCCCCTTTCGTAAAATAAGAAGAGAAACGACCTTGATTTCACCAACGGAAGCCGCAAGTGGCCCAGTCAACCTGTAGATACGTTCATGTCCACTGCGACGTAGGTGCCCTTGAGGCCGATACGCATTAGCAGCGCACACCGAGTGGGTCAGGCAGTCCCCTTCCCGCGCCGCACCATCTGCCACTTGTCGCACGCCCCCTGGCTGAAACCGATACGATCATAAGCGCAGGCGAGTATCGGTTGAACAGCTATGGGCCTGCCGCATGCAACAGATCGGCGACAGCCAAGGCCAATACGCCCTTTTGGGGCGGACCTGGCCCGTTTCGGGGAAGATGCCGGTGATCCCGACACGCCTGCGGCGGCATCACCGTCGACCGACTGCACGTAATCGGCGGAGGGCTGACGAGCAGTTACGACTGCGCCTGCGGCACCTGGGCCCGGATCACCCACAGGGGCACTCTCGCCCAGCACCCCCATTATGACGGGCCATTGATGCAGTGCCTGTGCGGGCCTTCTGACCTGGGTGTGTGCAGGTTGGTTGGCTGGTATGTGGGTGTGGTCGGTGTTCCTCCGGCTGTCGGGGGTGTTGCTGCTTGGTGTGGGTCCAGGTCCGGAGCAGGTCGTCGGGTGGGAGTACGAGGCGGTCCAGGCCGAGGGCGTGGGCGGTCTGGTCGAGGAAGCCGAGCCTGGTCTGGCTTCGGGGTGTGCGTGTGAGGTGTCGGGCGAGGGTGACGGTCTCGGGGTAGGTGACGGGGTAGCGGCCGGTGAGGGCCCAGGATGTGCCGCCTGCAGGTGGCGGGTTCGTACGGGCGAGGCGAGTGAGCCGGTTGTGCCAGCGTCGGGTGAGGTGGTGTTGGTGGTCGTACCAGCGGGTGGTGATCATGCCCGCCCACTGGTAGGCGGTGGTGGCGTCAGGCCGGCGTACGAGACGCCGGTGGGCGCGGTGGGCTTGGGCGAGCTCCGGTAGTGCACGGGTGTCCAGGGATGTCTGGTCACCGGGCGGGGTGGCCCATCGATGGTGGCGTGGGCACAGCCGCCGGTGTTCGGCCTGGTAGGCCCAGGCTTGGCTGGTGGTTCCGTGGGTGTGGTGGAGCGTGCACCAGGGGCAGGTGCGGGTGGGCTGACGGGCGGGTTCAAGAGGCTGCCAGTGAGCGGTGGGATGGCCGGTATCCGGACCTCCTGGCCCATGGAGGCCCTTGCCCAGGGCGAGCTGCAGCTCGGGGACGCGGGCGAACACCGTGAGGTGATGCAGTGCTGTGGGGGCGAGGCTGATCTCGCTTCCTCCCTGCGTGCTGCCGGGGCGGCCATGGACGGTGATGTCGAGGCCTTCGAGGAGTTGGCGTGTCTCCAGGCGGTACATGCTGGCGAGGCGGTGGAGGTAGGAGGCGGTCGACTCGTGTGCCATGGGCCTGACGCGTAGCGCTCCGGGCGCCGTGGGCTGCGGCATGTCGGTGGAGGGCGCTGCCGGAGTGCTCACGGCAGCTCTGCTCTGGCCGGTGGGCCGTCACCGTGTCCGCTTCGGCGCCGCCGGCTGGTGGGGCTGGCCTGGTGTCGGGGGCGGTGGTTGCTTCGGCGGGGTGGTCGAGGGTGATGGCTTCCAGGCCGGATTTGGTGATGCGTTCGCTGCTGTCGAGGATCGCGGTGATGGCGGCCTGGCGCAGCAGACGGGTAAGGCTTCCGATGCGTCCGCCAGTCCGGCCATGGAGGTAGTGGGCGAGCGGGGCAGGGTGCCGGGCCGGTGTCGGTCGAGGTCGAGGCAGGTCTCGAGGGCGGCGACGAGGTCGCGGAAGGGCTGGCTGGTCCCGCGGCGGGCGGGGATGGTGTCGCAGTCGATGAGGGTGGCCCGTCCGGCGAGCTGCGCGCCGCGGGTTCCGGTGAACAGGGGCGTGGTGGTGACGTCGATGCCGGCGTAGACGAAGGTCGCGGCGTGCGATCTCTCGGTTTGGGGACAGTGGTGTGAGAGACAGTGAGTCTGTGGTGTGTTGATGCTGGTGGGGGAGTGTTTTTGGGTGTGGGGTCACTGTTGTCGCCGCTTCGTGAAAACTGACCCCCAGGCGCTCCTTGGGTTCTAAGGCGGATTCGCGTGATCGTCGCAACGTTGCAGGGTTCATGGTGTCAGGGCGGCGGTGAATGCCTGTGCCGGGGTCTGCCAGCCGAGGGTTTTGCGGGGTCGGTTATTGAGCCTGTCTTCGATCAACCGGAGGTCCTCGGGAGTGTGCAGGGAGAGGTTCGTGCGCTTGGGCAGGTACCGGCGGATGAGCCCGTTCGTGTTCTCATTCGTGCCACGCTGCCAGGGGCTGCCGGGGTGAGCGAAGAAGACGCCGTCGGTGAAGTACTGGGCGAGTTCGTGATGGCGGGCCATCTCTGAGCCCTGGTCCCAGGTGAGCGTCTGGCGGGCGTGTTCGGGCAGTGCGTTGATGAAGGCCGTGATGAGTGCGTCGCGGAGCTGGCCGGCCGAACGCCCGTGGGGCAGGGCGATCAGGCGGAGGTAGCGGGTGCGGCGGTCGACGAGGGTGGCCACCGCGGACTGGCTGCGGGGTCCGACGATGAGGTCGCCTTCCCAGTCGCCCAGGCGTGTCCGCAGTTCAACGGCCGGTGGCCGGTGGTCGATCAGGACGGGCGGGGCGATGAAGCGGGCGGCCCGCTGATCCGAGCGTCTGCGCCGTTTGCGCAGGGGCCGGCTGGTGCGGAGTCGCTTGGTCAAAGTCCTGCTCAGGCCGCCTCTGATGCCCTGGTAGAGGGAGCGGTAGATGGTCTCGTGGCACAGGTGTCGCTCGGCCTGTTCGGGCCAGAGGATACGAAGGTGTGCGGCGATCTGTTCGGGGCTCCACTCGAGGTTGAGCTTGTCTTGGACCTCGGCCTTCAGCTCCGGATCGGCCGCCAGCTTCACTCGCCGCGGCCGACGGAACCGCTCCCGGGACCGCTGGTGGGCCAGGTCGGCGTCGTAGACGCCGTTGTCATGACGGCGGCTGTTGCGGCGCAACTCGCGGCTGACCGTCGACGGAGCCCGTCCGATCCGCTCGGCTATCTCACGGACTCCCAGGCCGCGTTCGCGCAGGGTGGCAATCCGCTTGCGTTCCAGCAGCGAGAGATAGCGGTCCGAGCGGGATGCCTCCGGAAGATGAGCCGGCGGAACACCGCCGCTCTCCTCCCTCCACCGGTAGCCGGTCTTCCTCCCGATCCCGAGCTGCCTGCACGCCTCGACCGTGCCCATACCCGACGCCAGCAGACGCCAGTACTCGGCCTCGAGATCCAGTCTGCGCTTCTTGCCACGCCTCGCCATCGACACACCCATCATGATCAAAGAGTGTTGCGACAAGCGTTAGAACCCAAGGAGCGCCTGGGGGTCAGTTTTCACGAAGCGGCGACACGCGTCCCCGCTGTCGCAGCTCGCGTACGGGACGAGTTCGCCGACGTCCTCAACACTCCGGCCGGACGGATCGGGGAACTCGCCGCGCTCTGCGAACTGCTCCAGTCCGTCGCCCGCGGCGAATACACCGACATCGCCGATGCCCTCATGAGCCGAGCTGAAGTTCTCACCGGCCGCAGACCACCCGTCCCGCCCCAGCGCTGAGAGGTACGCCGCGTGCAGCCCGAGCCTTCGCCGCCCTCCGGCGAAGAAGTTCAGACTGCACGCGGACACCACGTCAACCTTGGCGGTGCCCTCCTGTGCACCGTGGGGGCGGGCATGGCGGGGTGGCTGCTCTGGTCGAGGAGGCCGTCCTGGCTGTCCGACGCGCTGCCGGGATGCGCGCGTGTGGCGACCGGCCTCTCACAGCGGCGTGCCCGGACAGCCGAGCGCGGCGAGAGCGCGCCTCGTCCGTCCCCGGCAGAAGCCGGGCCACGATGGAGACCCGCAGGGCGGTGCCTGCCCGCGGGCGGTTTGGCGGCAGGCAAGGGCTTGTTTACTGGTCGGCCGCTGTCACGGCCTGACCAGCTGGCTGCCATGGGAAGCGTCTGGCGGACCAGACGCAGATGGCGGCGGGGTCGTGCCGAGGGAGGCGCCGGAGGTCTTTCGGCACGTGCACGGGGCGGGTCGTTCGGACCAGCCTGACACACGGAGGTTCGCCGGGCGACCGAGGCAGAAGCGCCGGCGGCCTCGTCGGCACTCCTGCGCGCGAAGAGTCACGGTCGGAAGGCAACACCGTCCTGCGCATCCTCCACGATATGGGGTTGGCCGCCTGGTTCGGCGGTTCCATGATGGGCGCCCTGATGTCGGATTGGCGTGTTCCGAAACGAAGTGGTGGGAACCATGACTGAGTTGGGGCCGTTCTTTGAGGCGAGGACGCGACGATGGAGCTATGGGTGGCAGGGGGGCCTGCTCTGTCAGCTCGGGCCGGAGACAGCACGGGAGGTTGGCATGACGCCTGGCCGGAAGATCACGGTCATTGTGCTGGCAGCGGGGGGGATCGTTTCCACGCCGCTGATATGGCTGCTGAACAGTCCTGATGCGGGAGAGATGACAGGGGCGTCCATTCAGGCCGCCGTCGGCATCGCGGCTCTGGTCTGGGCACTGATCCAGCATACGGTTCCGGCCGGTTCGACGGACAGGGCCAGCCGCACCGGTGATGCCGTCGATGGGGGCATCACCGGTATCAAGCGGTCTGGCGGCCGAGGCCGCGGTGAGGCTACCGCCGAACGGACGGGAAGGGCCAGCGGCGAAGGCTCCGTCTCCGGAATCGAATACACGGACTAAGGATTGCCTATGGCGAAGAGAGCACTAGGCGGGGACGAAGACCCCGACCCGTCTGTAATGGTGGCCAACACCGGCAACGCCCAGGCAGCCAGCGACGAGACTGCCGTGACCGGCTACCGCGGCCCGGAACCGGGAACCCACACCGCACCGATTGGACCAGTCCGTATTTCAGGGACCGGGGACGCGACAGCCGCCGACGGCGGGACGGCCATCACCGGCTACGTGCATTCCTTGACGATCCAGCAGCTACCCCGTCGAGAACCGGCACCTTGGCCGCATCAGGTCGGCCTGATTCCCCCCGCCGCACGCTCGTTCCAACGCCGCGCCGAATCAGATCGACTGCGCCTCACCGTCACCGGTGGCGGCACGACGGTATTGACCCAGACCGCACTGCTGACCGGCGGGGGTGGGGTCGGAAAGACTCAGATTGTCGCCGACTACGCTCGCACCGCTTGGAACGACGCCGGGACCACCGGTCGCCTCGATGTCCTGGTGTGGATCACCGCCAACACCCGCTCCGCCATCGTGGCCGGCTTCTCGCAAGCCGGCGTCGAACTGTGCCGTGCCGATCCCGGCGACCCTGAGCAAGCCGCTCGTTCCTTCCTCGCCTGGCTCACCCCCAAGACCGCAGCGAAGCCGTGTCGGTGGTTGATCGTGCTGGACGACGTTGGTCACCCCGACGACCTCAAGGGTTTGTGGCCGCCGCTCAGTCCCCACGGGCGGACTCTTGTCACCACCCGCCGCCGGGACGCCGCGCTCACCGCCGACGGCCGTCGCACCGTCGAAGTCGGCGTGTTCAGCAAGGCCGAAGCCGTTGCCTACCTCACCACCGGCCTTGCTGGCTGTGGGCGAGATATCTCGGCCGACGAGCTCAGCGCTCTGGCGCACGATCTCGGGTACCTGCCGCTGGCTCTTGCCCAAGCCATGGCTTACATCATCGACACAGGCGAGAGCATTGACGGTTATCGGGGACTACTCGCCGACCGCACCACCCCTCTCTTCGACGCCGCCCCCGACGCCCTGCCTGACGACCAGGCCCTGCCCCTGGCCGCTGCCTGGACCCTGTCCATCGACCACGCCGACACCCTCCGCCCCGCCGGCCTGGCTCGCCCCATGCTCCAACTGGTTTCCTTCCTCGATGCGAACGGCATCCCCCAGGACGTTCTAACCAGCCCACCCGCCCTTGCCTACCTCACAGCCCACCGCACCCTCACCGGTTTCGGCCCAGGCGAGAAGCTGGCCCCGGTCACCGAGCGCGCGGCGCTATACGCCTTGCGGGCTCTTCACCGCCTGAGCCTTGTCGACCACATCCCCGCGACCCCGTACCAAACCGTCCGCGTCCATCAACTCATCCAACGCGCCACCCGCGAGACCCTCACACGCGACCAGCGCAATCGGACGGCGCGCACCGCAGCCGATGCCCTTCTCCATGTGTGGCCCGTCATCGAACGGGATACCAGCCAAGCCCAGACCCTGCGCGCGAACACCACAGCCCTCACCACGTACGCCGGGGACGCGTTGTACCTGCCGGACACGCATGTGGTGCTGAACACATTCGGCAGCAGCTTGGCCCAAAGCGGCCAGGCCATTGCTGCCCGGGACCACTATCAACACCTCTTGGAAGCCATCCACGGTCACCATGGCGCTGACCACATCCATGCCCTCGTCGTCCGAGACAGTCTCGCTGTCTGGAGGGGTGAGGCGGGAGACGTGGTGGGAGCTCTCGAAGCCTTCACCGAACTGCTCGAAGACACGAGGCGGGTACTGGGCCCCGACGACCCTCACACGCTGAACGCCCGCAGCAGCCTCGCTTTCTGTCGAGGCCAGTCTGGGGATGCGGCGGGAGCGGTGGAGGCCTTCACCGACTTGCTGGAGGACGTGCAGCGGGTACTCGGCCCCGACCACATTGGCACCCTCACCGTTCGAGGCAACCTCGCTTCCTGGCGAGGCGAGGCGGGGGATGCGGTGGGAGCTCTCGAAGCCTTCACCAAACTGGTGGAGGACCGGATCCGGCTACTGGGCTCTGATGACGCCCGTGTCCTCCTGAACCGCTACAACCTCGCCTCCTTACGAGGTCAGGCGGGGGATGTGGAGGGAGCGGTGGAGGCCTTCACCGAGTTGCTTGAGGACATGCGGCGTGTGCTGGGCCCCGACTACTTCCATACACTCCTCACTCGGCACAGCCTCGCCTCCTTCCGGGGCCAGGCGGGGGATGTGGAGGGTGCTGTCGAGGGCTTCACCGAGCTGCTTGAGGACATGCGGCGCGTGCTGGGCCCCGACCACCCTGACACCCTCACCACACAGGGCAACCTCGCCTCCTTCCGGGGCCAGGCGGGGGATGCTGCGGGAGCTGTCGAAGCCTTCACCGACCTGCTGGAACACACTGCGCGGGTACTGGGCAGCGACCACCCCAACGTGCGGACGTACCAGCTCAACCTTGTCCACTGGCGGGCAATGGCCATGGAATCTTCCTAAACGCACCGCTTCGCCTCGGTACTGCGCCGCCGACGACGCCCTCCACATCCCACGCTTGACCAGCTGAACGCCCCACCCCGGCGGGACTGTAAATCGTTCGGTGTAACTCCCGATCAAGGAAGATGCACCGATGACCAGTGAGAACGTGACCGAGGCCGGGGCCTTCAAGCTGGCGGAGCCGAAGCCGTCGAAGGCGGTGGACGACCGGCTGATTGACGAGTTGGTCTCCCGGGCTCAGGCCGAGGGCCTGCAGCTGACCGGTGAGGGCGGGCTGCTGCAGCAGCTGACGAAGCGGCTGCTGGAGTCCGCCCTGGAGGGCGAGATCACCGACCACCTCGGCTATGACAAGCACGATCCGGCCGGGAAGGACGGCGGCAACAGCCGCAACGACACCCGTGCGAAGACCGTCCTGACCGATGTCGGCCCGGTCGAGATATCCGTGCCCCGGGACCGGGACGGCCCGTTCGAGCCGAAGATCGTCCGCAAGCGGCAGAAGCGCCTGTCCGGCGTGGACGAGATGGTCATCTCGTTGTCCGCGAAGGGTTTGACGACCGGCGAGGTCCAAGCCCACTTGGCCGAGGTCTATGGCGCCGAGGTCTCCCGGCAGACGATCTCCACGATCACCGACAAGGTCATGGACGGCATGGCCGAGTGGCAGAACCGGCCCCTGGACCCTGTTTATCCGGTGGTCTTCATCGACGCGATCCACGTGAAGATCCGCGATGGCGCCGTCGCGAACCGGCCGATCTACGTCGCCCCGGCAGTCACTGTCGAGGGCCGGCGGGACATCCTGGGGCTGTGGGCAGGCGACGGCGGTGAGGGTGCCAAGCACTGGATGCACATCCTCACCGAGATCAAGAACCGCGGCGTGACGGACGTCCTCATGCTCGTCTGCGACGGCCTGAAGGGCCTGCCTGACGCCGTCGAGACCGTCTGGCCCCGCGCCACCGTGCAGACCTGCGTGGTCCACCTGCTGCGGAACTCCTTCCGCTATGCCGCCCGCCAGGACTGGGACAAGATCGCCAAGCTCCTCAAGCCCGTCTACACGGCGGCGACCGAGGACGCGGCCCTGGAGCGGTTCGCCGAGTTCGCCGACGCCTGGGGCCGGAAGTATCCGGCGATCGTGCGCCTGTGGGAGAACGCCTGGGAGGAGTTCACGCCGTTCCTCCGGTTCGACACCGAGATCCGCCGCATCGTCTGCACCACCAACGCGATCGAGTCCGTGAACGCCAGGATCCGGCGGGCGGTCAAGGCTCGCGGGCACTTCCCGAACGAGACCGCAGCGTTGAAGTGCGTCTACATGGCGATCATGTCGCTTGACCCCACCGGGAAGGGCCAGGCCCGCTGGACCATGCGCTGGGAGACCGCCCTGAACGCCTTCGACATCACCTTCGACGGCCGACTCTCCGATGCCCGCCAGTAACCCCAACCACCCTCGATACACCGTTCGATTGACAGCCCCCCGGTCGGTGAAACTGAGCAGTCGTCATGCTTCTGACCTGGGGTTGTGTAGGTTGGCTGAGCGGATTGGTGCTGTGTTTGGTTCGCTGATTCTGCGCAGAGCCTGTGCTCGCCAGCTGTCTGGCCTGCGGTGTTGTAGGTCTGAGGTGCGGCTGCGCAGGTTGGTTGGGTGCTGCGCGGGTTTCACCAGTCGGCGACAACAGTTGCCGCTACCTCCGTGGCGGTGGGGGCGCCTGGTTCCAGTCTCTATCCGTGACTAAAAAAGAAGCACTCCAGGTAGTTTTGACCTGGGGTGCAGGGCATCTCTTCGGATCCGCAGGGTTTGCGGCTTGGGCTGGCCCGCGTGGGAGGCAAGCGACCGCTATGAGCCGGGCGCAGTTTCCGGGGCTTCCTTGTGTGGTGATCGTCTGGGTAGGGTCGTGTTCCGGTTTCTTGTATCGGGGGTGGGGCGGCGTGATTGAGCGTGGTGTGTTTTTCGGTGTGATGGGGTTGGCGGTGTTGTGGATGGTGTGGACTTTGTTGCGGCGGGGCAAGAGGCGTACGGAGACTGCAGAGGGTCTGCTGATCGAGCAGGCCCGTAGGCAACAGGCTAGTAGTGACCGGGTTTCCTACAGTTCGAACGCCGTGCACGGTTCTTTGACGCACGGGAACGAGTACAAGCCGTAGCCCGCGGTTGAGGGGGAGACTCCAACCTGTTCGGCCCCGGACCGGGACAGCAGCCCCAGGCCACCCGCTACTGCCGCCAGCCGGGCCCGCGCAGCGGGCCCAAGGTCCCTGGAGGCGAAGCCGGAAGGACCGGATGGGAGCGCCGCGAACACCCCTGACGGGCCGAAGCCCCGAACCCCGTGAAACGGGGTCATTCGAAGCAGAGCTGTGTCGAACGGCGCGTAGCGCCTGCAGGAACGGGGCTGGGTTTCGCCTGCCTGCGTCAGCGGTCCTTGGAGGGTGCGCCCCTCATGAGCCGGCAGGTCGATCGGACTTGATGGGCGGTCGTCCGGTCGTAGTTATGCGGTGGGTGCGCCTGATGCCGGGTCCGTGCCGCGGAGCTCGGCACAGGCTGCGCGCAGGATGGAGATCTCGTGCTCGAAGTCGGTGACGTGTAGGTCGTTGAGGTGGATGAGCAGTTTGCGCCGGCCGTTGGACAAGTAGGCGTACGTGACCGTGTCCGGCATGGAGCTTGAGCTGTCAGCTATGGGGCTGGTCGTGATGTCCTGGATTTCTGCCCAGGCCAGCCGGCGACTCCGGAGGGGCCCTCGGATCTCGATGCCGCTGCGGTCCACCGTGGTGCCGGTGCGCGGGAGCGCGACGGCCACGACTGCGAAGGACAGTAGTGTCACTATGCTGACCAGCAATTTCACCTGGTCGGTGATGGGGTCTTCTGCGGTCCAGGTGATGACCAGAAACCCGACCATCGAGATACCGAAGGTGGCCAGCAGGCCGACTGCTTTCCGTCTGCTCACTCGGTACTGGCGTGGCAGTTCTTGCATCCCCATGGTGATTCCTTCCCCCCGATGAGCCCACTGTAGATCGAGCAAAAGATCACTCGGAAGCCGGGGTGCTCGGTCTGCTGTGCCCCTCAACAGGCCGAAAGTACGTGCCCCGTGAAACCGGGTCACCTCCCGCGCGCAGTGCGGGAGCATCCATGCTTGCGAAGCAAGCCTTGTGTGGGGGAGCGGAGCGGACCCACACAGGACGGGCCGGAGGGCCCGGACCCCGTGAAACAGGGTCACTCAGGCCCGCGTAGCGGGCCGTTCGGGTGGAGCGCAGGGGAACCCGAACCCATCCGGAGCGAAGCGGAGGATACCGGCCCGAAGCGGCCGGCCCTGGGGTGGGGGAAGAAAGGCCCCCCAAAAGCCAAAAGGAGGGGCAGGCCCCAAGACGTCACGGTCCTG
>NZ_JBVJUY010000024.1:0-126158 GCF_055604165.1 Streptomyces sp. NPDC037242 | reverse complement strand
AGCAGCTCAGCCGCCACCCGCCGCCCCTCCCGCTTGGACAGGTGGTGCAGGTCCGCCATCAGGAGCATGTTCTCCTCACCGGTGATCAGGCCGTCGACGGCGGAGAACTGCCCCGTGACACCGATCGCGGCCCGCACCGCCTGCGGAGCGGAGGCCAGGTCGTGGCCGGCGACCTTCAGTTCACCGGCGTCGGCGGTGATGAGGGTGGAGAGGATCTTGACGGCGGTGGTCTTGCCGGCCCCGTTCGGGCCGAGCAGGGAGAAGATCGTTCCTTCGGGGACGGTCAGGTCGATGCCGTCGAGGACCTTCTTGTCGCCGTAGGACTTGCGCAGCCCGTTCGCCGCGATGGCCACGTTGGTCATGGGGAGTACTCCTTCGGAAGCTGCGGGCTGGTCAGAGGCTCTGGGCGGTGACGTCGCCGTAGGAGGTGGTGGCGTGGATGTTCAGGGCGGCCGCGGCGCCTTCGGTGTTGCCCAGCGCGTTGCTGATCCGGCCGTAGGCGGTGCCGGCGTCGAGGGTGGCGGACGTTCCGCGGGCCGCGCCGACGGAGATCTGGCCGTACTCGGTGCGCAGTTCGACCGTGCCGCGCACGGCCTCGGTGATGCGGAGGTCGCCCTTCTGGGTGCTGAGCCGCGCCGAGCCGTTCAGGCGGCCGAGCGAGATGTCGCCGGCGGCGAGGGTCAGGCGGGCGCTGGCGGCCTCGTCGAGCTTGACCGAGCCCTGCGCACCTTCGAAGACCACGTCTCCGAGCCGTCCGACACCGCGGAGTTCGCCGGCGGCGGCCTTCGCCTCGATGTGGGAGTCGGCGGGCAGCTGGACGGTCACTTCGACCGACCCGGAGTTGCCGAGGATGCGGTTCTTGGCCGGTGCGGCGCCGATGCGCAGGACGCCGTCGGCGTACTCGACGGTGATCTGCTGCGCCGCCTTCACGTCGCGGCCGTTCGAAGCGTTCGCCGGCAGGACCTCGACGGTGGTGTCGGCGCGGTCGGCGGCGATGAAGCGGATGTGTCCGGCCGGGATGTCCAGGACGGCGGCGATGGGGGCGGTGGTGTCGAACTTCTGCATGGTCTTTTCCTTCGACTCGTTGTTCGCGATGAAGGAAAAGCTACGTTGCGTTCGCCAGACCGGCAACATGTTCGTTGCGTAGAAGTTGCGTTTATACAGGTCAAAGGCAGTATTTCGTTGCAACCGCCTTCGAAGTTAACGCAACATCAGCTACCCAGTCGTTGCAATGGACTGAGAGTGAACGCTATAGTGACGGCGAAAACGGGGAAGAACGAAGGAGATCGCGATGCCCGGAGGCAGGCTCACCCAGCAGGAACGCCAGCAGATCGCGCTGGGACTGGCCGACAGCCTGGCCTACGCGGAGATCGCCAGGCGGCTCGACCGCCCCACCTCGACGATCACGCGTGAGGTGATGCGCAACGGCGGGCCCACCGCCTACCGCGCCGACCTGGCGCACCGCGCCACCGAACGCCGCGCCCACCGGCGTACGCAGGCCGCGCCCCGGGGGACGCAGGCGCCGCCGCAGGTTCACGGACGCGACGCCGAGGCCGTGCGCGAGTACGAGGAGACGTTCACGGCCGTCCTCATGGGTTCGGGCATGCCCACGATGATGTCCCGGGTGATGGCCTGCCTCACCCTCACCGACACCGGCAGCCTCACCGCGGCCGAACTCGTCCAGCGGCTCCAGGTCAGCCCGGCGTCCGTCTCCAAGGCGGTCACGTTCCTGGAGAGCCAGGGGTTCGTACGCAGGGAGCGCGAGGAGGGCCGGCGCGAGCGGTACATCGTCGACGACGACATCTGGTACCAGTCGATGGTCGCCAGCGCCCGGTCCACCGCCCAGATCGTCGAGATCGCACGGCAGGGCGTCGGCGTCCTCGGCCCCGGTACCCAGGCCGCCGCCCGCCTGGAGAACGTCGCCCGCTTCCTCGACTTCGTCAGCGAGAGCATCGCCCGCGCCGCGGAGCAGGCCCGCGAGATCCTGCACACGAAGGCCAAGGCGCCGTCGGCCGACGCCGCGGAGGTTCCGCCGGGCGCCGGCACGGCCTGACCGGGGGCGTGGTGTGCGCCCCGGGCGCCTCTTCAGTGGGTGCGGCGGTAGTGGTTCGCGGTCGCGGCGACCCAGAGCAGCGCGGTGACGGCGCCGACGGCCAGGGTGAGGGTGCCGGCCTTGCCGCCGGCCATCGCCCAGCCGTTGCCGAGCAGGAGGGCGGTGCCCGCGACGCGGGAGGCGAGCGCGTGGCCGCGGTTCGCGGTGCGGCTGAAGTGGCGGCCCAGCACGTAGCAGGCGGCGATCAGCGAGGTGAAGGTGATCGACCCGGCGGCGAAGTGGGCGTAGCTGTGCCAGGTGAGCGTGGCGGGCTGCCCGTAGGGGGTGCCGGCGGGGAAGCCGTCGGCCGGGTCCATGACGAACAGGCCCGCGGCGACCATGCCGATGCCGCCGATCCGCACCAGCCGTGGCGCCCAGGTGCCTCCGGGGGCGCCGCGCGGGGCGCGGCCCAGGCCGGTCGCACCGAGGGCGAGCAGGGCTCCGGCGATCAGGAAGTTGGCGATCTGCAGCCAGCCCAGGGAGCCGTTGCTGAGGGCGCTCAGCGGGTGGCGGGTGATGTCGAAGCCTTCGCGGGTGGCGGCCTGGGTCAGGGAGACCACCGCCCAGAGCGGGGATGCCACGACCGCGCAGGTGAGGAGGGCGCGGGTGGTGGTCCGGGCCGGGGCGCCGGTCGTACGGGTGGAAGCGGTGGCGGTGGCGGTGGTCTGGGCGGTCATGGTGTGCCTCTCGGGTTCGGCGCGTCCGTCGTGCTCGGCTTTCGGTGACACGTCGATCCGGTGATGTGACAGGGAATGCGTCCGTTCCCTGTCACATCACTGGATCGACGTGTAGGCAGAAGCCAGAAGCAGAAGCTCCGTACGACGAGACGAGGCAAACCCCATGCGCTACCTGATGACGACCCGGCCTTCCGACACCGCCCCCGACGAGCAGCTGTACGTGGAGATGGGCAAGTTCGTCGAGGAGCTGACGGCGGCCGGTGTGCTGCTGGCCACCGGCGGACTGGAGCCGGGCGGAGTACTGGTGAGCTCCGCGGGCGACGAGATCACGGTGACGGACGGGCCGTTCGCCGAGGCCAAGGAGGCCGTGGCCGGTTTCGCGCTGATCGAGGTCCGCTCCAAGGAGGAGGCGATCGAGCTGGCGCGCCGCTTCCGCAGGATCGTCGGTGACGGCGAGAGCGTCGTCCAGCAGGTCTTCGGCCCCTGAGCAGCGGGGAGGAGCACGTGCCCCGGCTTGCGGGCGGGCCGGGGCAGGTGCTGTGATCGTCCGCGTGCCGGATGCCCATCGCACGATCGACGCGGTCTGGAAGCTGGAGTCGGCGAAGATCGTCGCCGGGCTCACGCGGATGGTGCACGACGTCGGCCTCGCCGAGGAGTTGGCCCAGGACGCGCTCGTCGCCGCGCTCGAACAGTGGCCCTCCTCGGGCATCCCGGACAACCCCGGTGCCTGGCTGACGACCACCGCCAGGCGGCGGGCCGTGGACCGCATACGGCGCTCCCGGCTCCTGGCGCACAAGCAGGAGCAGCTCGCCCACGAGCTGGGGCAGCAGCCGGATCCCGGCCTCGGTGCCGATGAGGACGGGGGCGCCGAACAGGACGACGTCCTGCGGCTGATGCTGATCTCCTGCCACCCCGTACTGCCGGCCGAGGCCAGGGCGGCGCTGACGCTGCGGCTGCTCGGCGGTCTGACGGCCGAGGAGATCGCCCGGGCCTTCCTCGTCACCGGGTCGGTGATCACCCAGCGCATCGCGGCGGCCAAGCGGACTCTGGCCGAGGAGCGCGTGCCGTTCGACCTGCCGGACGGCGCGGAACTGGCCGAGCGCCTCGCGTCCGTACTGGAGGTCATCTACCTGATCTTCAACGAGGGCTACTCGGCGACCTCCGGCGACGATCTGATGCGGCCCGGGCTCTGCCTCGAAGCGCTTCGGCTGGGCCGGCTGCTGGCCGAGCTGGCCCCTCGGGAGGCCGAGGTGCACGGCCTGGTGGCGCTGATGGAGATCCAGGCCTCCCGCTCGGCCGCGCGTACGGGGGCGTCGGGCGAGCCCGTCCAGCTGCACGAGCAGAACCGGGGGCGGTGGGACCAGCTGCTGATCCGCCGCGGCTTCACCGCGATGCTGCGGGCGCGGGAGGTCGGGGGCGCCGCGCCCGGCCCGTACGTGCTGCAGGCGGCGATCGCCGTGTGCCATGCGCAGGCGCATGCCGCCGAGGACACCGACTGGGCGCAGATCGCGGCCCTGTACGGGTCGTTGGCGCGGCTGCTGCCGACGGCGATCGTCCGGCTCAACCGGGCGGTGGCGGTCGGGATGGCGTACGGGCCGCAGGCCGGGCTCGACCTGGTGGACTCCCTGGTCGCCGATCCCGCGCTGCGCGACTACCACCTCCTGCCCAGCGTCAGGGGGGACCTCCTGGCCCGGCTGGAGCGGCGCGGGGAGGCGCGGCTGGAGTTCCAGCGGGCGGCGGCCCTCACGAGGAACGCCGCGGAGCGGGCCTTCCTGCACCGCCGTGCGGATGAGGTCGGCGAGGTCGGCGAGGTCGGCGAGGTCGACGGCGTCACCGGCGCGGGGTCGGCCGGTCCCACGCTCGGTGAGGCCGCCCGCGGCTTTCTGGGCCGTGGCGATCTGGACGCGGCGACGGTCCGCTCGTACGGGCAGACCCTGCGGCGGCTGTGCCTGGCGCTCGGCGACCGGCGGCCGTTGGCCTCGCTGACGGCCGAGGAGGTGGCGGGGGTGTTCGCGGCCTGCTGGGGCGGGGGCGCGGCCAGGACCTGGAACCGGCACCGCTCGGCCGTCCGGTCCTTCGGGGCGTGGGCCTCCCTGGACGACCTGGCGGCAGGGCTGGAGCGCCACGGCGAGACGCGTTCCGGGTCCGGGGCGCGGGCGCTCGGTTCCGCGCAGCTCGACGCGCTCTGGGGCGATCCGGACCTGCCGCTGCGCGAACGGACGCTGTGGCGGCTCCTGCACGAGTCGGCGGCCGGGGCGAAGGCGGTGCTGTCGCTGAACGTGGAGGACCTCGACCTGGAGGACCGCCGGGCCCGCGCGGGGGACGTCTGGGTGAACTGGCGCTCCGGGACGGCCCGGCTCCTGCCGGGGCTGCTGGCAGGGCGGACGCGCGGGCCGGTGTTCCTGTCCGACCGGCGGCCGGGGCCGGCGCGGACACCCGCGCAGGCCGATCTGTGCCCGGACACGGGGCGCCGGCGGCTGTCCTACGAGCGGGCCGAGTACCTGTTCAAGCAGACCACCAGAGCCCTGGACCCGTCCGCCGACGGCTACACCCTCGGCCAACTCAAGCCGCGCAGCGGGCCGTAGGCGGGTGGCCGGGGGTCAGGGCAGGCGCAGGGCCAGGCCGTCGAGGACCACGTCCAGGCCGTAGGTGAACTTGGTGTCGCGGATCGCCTCCGGGTCGAGGGTCGCGGTCGCCGCTGCGGCGGCGTAGGCGTCGGAGAGGTGGGCGCGGTCGGCGGCGGCTTCCTGGGCGGCGGGCATGAGGCGGGCGATGAAGGCGGCCTCGGTCTCGCCGGAGCGGGCGACCGTGATGAGCCAGGCGGCCTCGGTGGTGCTCATGCCGATGACGTAGGACAGGACCGTGTCGATCGCGCGGCTCGGTTCGGGGAAGCCGGCGGCCGTGAAGAGGGCGGCGAGGCGGTCGGAGAAGGACATGAGGTTGGGGCCGAGGTAGGCGAGGCCCGCCTGGCCGAGGACCGAGGAGAGCCAGGGGTGGTTCAGGGCCGTCGCGCGGAAGGAGGCGGCGGCCCCGGTGACGGCGGTGCGCCAGTCTCCCCGGGCGAGTTCGGCCGAGGGGACGAGGATCTCGGCGCACACCTCGTCCACGGCGAGCTCCATCAGCTCCTCCTTGGTCGCGACGTGCCGGTACAGGGAGGTCGCGCCGGCGTTCAGGCGGGCGCCGAGCTTGCGCATGCTGAGCGCCTCGATGCCCTCGGCGTCGAGCATGAGGACCGCCTCGCGGACGATCGCGGCCCGGGTGAGGGCCGGCTGCTGGGTCTCGCGCTGCCGGCGGGTCCATACCGACGGGATCGGGTTCACGTCCGTGTTCGGAGTGGGCTTGGCGGACTTGGCGGGCATGGCGCTCCTCCTTTGCGTACATCGTTCGCATTCAGCGTACACAAGTCGAGGGTTGCGCACACTGTTCCGCAGTGCGTACAGTGTGCGCAACGAAGGAACAGCGTGCTCAGGCTGGAAGGAAGCCCCCATGGAAACCCGCAACCCACGTCGCTGGTGGATCCTGATCGTGCTCTGCCTCAGCACGCTGGTCCTGGTCGTCGACAGCATGGCGCTGACGGTCGCGGTGCCGTCGATGACCGAGGACATAGGCGCGAGCGCCCAGGACACCCAGTGGATCCTGGACTCCTACATCCTGGTGTTCGCCGGGCTCCTGCTCACCTCCGGCAGCCTCGGCGACCGGTTCGGCCGCCGGAAGATCATGATCATCGGCCTGTTGCTCTTCGGGGCGGCGTCGCTGGCCGCGACCTTCTGCACCAACCCCGGTGAAGTGATCGCCGTACGCACCGCCATGGGTGTCGGCGGTGCGCTGATCATGCCCTCGACCCTGTCGATCCTCATCACCGTCTTCGACGAGGACGAGCGCGGCAAGGCGATGGCGGCCTGGGGATCGGTGTCCATGCTCGGCCTGGTCGGCAGCCCGGTGCTCGGCGGCGTCCTGATCGACCACTTCTCCTGGCACTCGATCTTCTTCATCAACGTGCCGGTCGTCGCGCTGGCCGTCTTCGCGGCCCTCACCCTCATGCCGGAGTCCAAGGGGCCCTGGCAGAAGCCCGACCCGCTCGGCGCGGTGCTGTCCGCGGCCGGTATGACCGCGCTGATCTGGTGGATCATCGAACTCCCGCAGCACGGCGCCTTCGGCGGCCGCTCCGCCGTCACCCTGACCGTCGCGGTCGTCGCTCTCGCCGGGTTCGTCGTCTGGGAGAACACCACCCCTGAGCCGATGGTGCCGCTGGTCCTGTTCAAGCACCGCAACTTCAGCGGCGGCTCGCTGTCGCTGACCCTCGTACAGATCGGCAACGGCGGTCTGCTGCTGGTGCTGACCCAGTACCTCCAGTTCGTCCTCGGCTACTCCCCCGTCAAGGCCGGCCTCGCGTTCGTGCCGCTCGCCGTCGCCGCGCTCATCGGCAACGGTGCCGGTGCCGGGCTCGCCGCGAAGGTCGGCAACCGGCTCCTGGTACTGGCCGGGATGATCGTCATGGCCTCCTCCTTCGCGCTGCTGGCCACCGTCTCGGCCGACAGCGGGTTCACCGTCCCCGCCGTCGCGCTCGGCCTCCTCGGCCTCGGCGCCGGACTCGCGATGCCCGCCGCGGTCGGCGCGCTGATGGGCACCATCCCGCAGGAGAAGGCGGGCGTCGGCTCCGCCCTGAACGACACCATCCAGCAGTCCGGCACCGCGCTCGGCATCGCCATCCTCGGCTCGCTCCTGACCAGCGGATTCACCCGGCTGATGCCGGACGACGCCCCCGAGGCGGCGAAGCAGTCGATCGGCGGGGCGCTGGCCGTCGCGAACGGCGACACCGGCCTGGTCGACGCCGCCCGGGAGGCCTTCACCTCCTCGATGTCGACCACCTTCACCATCAGCGCGATCGGCGTCCTCGCCGCCGCCGTCCTGGCCGCGGTCGTCATGCGGGACACCAAGCCCGAGACCGCCGAGACCGATGAGCCCGCCGGGGCCCCGGTCGAGAAGAGCGAGCTCACCGCCTGACGCACGGCGATACGGCCGGTGCCCCCGCACGGGGGCGCCGGCCGTATCGCGTTTCCTACTGCGGCCGGGCCAGGAGTTCGGCCCGCTGCTCGGCGGCGGTCGGCGTTTCCGGGGCGGGGGGTCTGGTGACCGTGAGGGCGGCGACCGTGGTGAACAGGAGCATGACCGCGGCCGTGGTGAGGAAGCCGCCGGTGAGGGAGAGCGCGGCGAAGTGGCCGATCAGGGGCATCAGGGCGGTAGTGGCCAGAGGTACGGCGGCTCCGACGGCCACCACGGCCATGACCGCTACGAGGAGGCGGCGCGGCTGTCCGTGTCGGCCGCGTGCGAGCTGATGGTGCCCCGGGTCAGCTCCGCGACGGTCGTGGGCACGGGTCCGGCGGTCTCGGCGCATCTCGCCGGGCTCGCGCGCCGGATGCCCTGCCTCGGCAACATCACCGTGTACCCGGGGCCGGCGTACGGGCCCCCGCGCTGACCCAGTGCCCGTATCGCCGCCCTCGCGGCCGGGCAGGGCATCGCCCTGCCCGGCGCCGTGCGCTGCCGGCGCCGGACGCGGTGGTCGTCCACGCGGTCACGGTGTCGTCGGCTTCGGGTCCCCCTCCAGGCGGACCGTGCTCATGATCCGCATGACGAGTTCGTCGCTGACGGCGCCGGGCACGCCGGTGCGGCCGTAGAAGTCCCAGGCGACGAAGTCGCCCTTGGAGTTCTTGAAGCCGAAGGCGACCGCCTTGCCGTCGCCCTCGCAGCGGTTGGGCGTCGGGGCGCCCTCGGAGCGGGCCTTGACGTAGCTTCCCTTGACTCCGGACTTCGTCGTGTACTCCACCGGCTTGTCCCACTTCACCAAGGACTTGTTCGGCTGGGTGTACGCGGCGTAGACCCAGGCCGGTGCGGTCTTCTCGGCGACCTCGTCGGTGGACTTGGCGCCGTCGGCGCCCTTGCTGCCGGTGTTGGCGAGCCTGGTGTCGTTGACCACTCCGTCGCCGTTGCCGTCGATGGTGCACCACTTGGACTTGTAGAAGGCGGGCGCCGTGTGCCCGATGAGGTGCTTGTCCGGGTCGTTGTGGTCGGTGTAGCCGCTGAAGATGTCGGGCGAGACGACCTCCCAGTCCGGCGGGACGTCGAACGCGATGCCGTGCGCCGGGTTGACCACGGTCTTCCAGCCGGCCGTCGAGGTCGCGGCGGCGTCGGCGTCCTCGGCCCTGTGGAAGATCACCAGGGCGCCGGCGACGGCGGCGGTGGCCGCCACCGCCGCCACCCCGTAGATCCCGATGACGGTTCTCCACCTCTCGGCGTCCTGCATGGTGTCCTTCCTGCTTTTGTGCGTCGGGTTACTTGCCGAAGGAGAGGAGCGCGCGGCTCTGCTTCCCGGGGGCCGGGCTGTAGACCCTGCCGTTGAGCAGGAACATCCGTCCGCCCGCCCAGGCGGGCTGGAGGCCGCTGTTGTAGAAGACGCCTTCGGCGCCCGCTGCCGCGGCCGGGCTCTGCAGGAGCGGCTGCGAGCTGCCGTCGGCCGGCGCGAGGGAGAGCACCGAAGCCGCCTCGACCTTGCCGGGCGATACGTACACGACGACGCGGCCGCCCTCGACGGCGAGCGGCCACACGGCGCGGCCCTTGGACTGCTCGGCGGTGCGCCACTTCTCCTTGCCCGTGTTCAGATCGACGGCGACGACCTGGTTGGCGGCGTCCTCGTCGATGCCGAGGTCCTTGCCGGGCTTGCCCCCGGCGATGTAGAGGGTGTCGGCGTCGGCCGTGGAGGCGAGGCACTGCTGGAGGCCGTCCGCGCGGCCCCATCCGTTGCACCGGCCGGGGACCCCGAACGCCGCCTCGCCCTGCGAGCGGATCCTGCCGTCGGCGGCGAAGGCCGTGATGCTCCAGACCTTCCTCTCCAGGTGGTAGGCGGCGACGACGAGCGGGTCCATGGACAGGACGCGGCCGAGCTTCCAGCCCTTGTCGTACTTGTAGCTCCACTTGGGGGCGGCCGTCACCGGGTCCACTTCCTGGAGCATCACCTGGTCGGAGCCGGAGCAGCTGCGTTCGAGGAGCAGGCGCGAACCGCCGGCGAACTCGGCCGGGTAGCAGCCGTTGTCGGTCGAGGTGCCGAAGAGCTTCCTGCCGTCGGTGACCGAGAAGCCGCTCATGCTGGTCGACCGGGCCACGGCGACGGTGTCACCGGTGATCGCCAGCAAGAACTCGACCTTGGAGTCGAACTTGGTCTCCTCGGGCACCGTCATCTTCCACCCGGCCTTGCCCGTGGTGAGGTCGATCTGCTGGAGGTCCGTGCAGTGCGAGGTCAGCGAATCGCTCTCGTGGACGGCGACGACCAGCTTGCCGTTGGCGGAGGGGGCCGGCGGGACCCCGCACAGGGGTGTCTGCAACGACACCTTCCACTTCTCCTGGCCGTCGGCCACCGCGTAGGCGGTGACCTCCTTGAACATCGTCTTCACCACCACGTCGCCCACCCGCCACGGGCCGAACTGCTCGGTTCCCGCGCCCGCGACCTCGGTCGGGTTGTCGCGCAGCCAGACCCGGGCCTCACCTGGCTTGATGTCGCCGTTGGGGTCGTAGGTGTCGCGGCCGACACCGGGGCCCTTGCCGTCGCCCTGGTCGACCGAGGGCGAACCCGACGGCGCGGCCGGGTTCTTGCCGTTCTGCGCGGTGGGCCCGCCGCGGTCGGTGCGGATGGTGACGTACACGCCGGCGCCGATGGCGAGCAGGACGGCGACCAGTACGGCGAGCACGGCGGTGCCGGGGCGGTCCGTGAACCGGCCGCCGGTACGGGCGGGCGCGGCGGCGGGGACGGGGACGGTCGCGGCCTCACCGGGTGCGACCGTCCAGGGCTGCGGCGGTGGCCCGAACGTGCCGTAGCCGCCGGGTCCGGGCGGGGGCCCGAAGCCGACGGGTGCCGGGGGCCACTGGCCATCGGGATTCGGCTGTTCGCCGGAGGTGCGACCGCTCATGGGGAGAGTGTGCCGGTCAGACCGGCTTTCTAGAATAGATTTTTAGACTTCTTCCTCACCGAAGCGATCACCGCGCTCCGGCGTCCGCGCCTGGGATCCTGGCGGATGAGCGGATAGGAGTGTTCGGGATGCCGAGGATGGAGTTGCGGCCGCATCAGCGGGAGGCCGTGGACGCGGTGCTGAAGGCGTTCGAGGTCCCCGCGTCGGGCCGGCTCCCCGAACGGGGGCTGCGTACGCAGGTGGTGATGGCCACCGGCTCGGGGAAGTCCCTGGTCGCGGCGCGCAGCGCGGCCGAGCTGCGGGCCCGGCGGGTGCTGGTGCTGGTGCCGTCCCTGGACCTGCTCGCCCAGAGCGAGGCGGCGTGGCGCGCGGGCGGGCGCAGCGGCCCGGTGCTGGGGGTGTCCTCGCTGCGCGAGTCGGAGGCGGGCTTCGCGAACACGACCGACCCGGCCGAACTGGTGCGGTGGAGCGCGCACCTGGAGCGGGTCACGGTGTTCTCGACCTACGCCTCGCTCGGCCTCGGCACGCTGGAGCGCGCGCACCGGGCGGGGCTGCCCGCCTGGGACCTCGTGGTCGTGGACGAGGCGCACCGTACGTCCGGCCGGCTCGGCAGGCCCTGGGCGGTGGTGCACGACAACGCCAGGATCCCCGCCGCGCGGCGGCTGTACATGACCGCCACCCCCCGGCTGTGGCAGGCGGGGAACGGCGACGAGGAGGGCGGGCGGGGCGCGGCGGGCGGGCTGGTCGCGTCCATGGAGGACGACCCGGAAGGGCCGTTCGGCGCCCGCTGTCACACTCTGACCCTCTCGGAGGCCATCGGCCGGCACATCGTCGCCCCGTACCAGGTCGTGTGCCTGGACATCACCGACGCCGCGTTCCGGGCGGCGAAGCTGCTCGGCGCCGAGCAGCACTCCGACGAGGTCCGCGGGATCCGGATGGCGGCCCTGCAGACGGCGGTGGTGAAGGCCGCCGCCGCGGAGGGCTTCGCGCGCACCCTGGTCTTCCACCACCAGGTCAAGGAGGCGGAGGCGTTCGCGGCCGGGCTGCCCGAGGTCGCGGGACGGCTCCACGCGCTGGATCCGCAGCGCTACCCGGCGTCGGTGTGGGCGGACTGGCTGTGCGGTGAGCATCCGCCCGGCTACCGGCGGCGGGTCCTGGACGACTTCGCCGCCGGCGCCGCGGCCGACGGTTCGGCGGTGGAGAAGAGCTTCCTGGGTTCCGTGCGCGTGCTCGGCGAAGGCGTCGACACCAAGGACTGCGATTCGGTGTTCTGGGCGGACCTGCGCGGGTCCATGCCCGATCTGGTGCAGGCCGTGGGCCGGGCGCTGCGGATGAAACCGGGTGGGGGCAAGGTCGCCTCCCTGGTCGTGCCCGTTCTGCTGGGGCCCGGCGAGACGCCGGACGACATGCTCACCTCGCGGGCGTACGGGGGTCTGGCCCGGCTGCTGGAGGCCCTGCGCGCGCACGACGCCCGGATCGTGGAGACCCTCGCCGAACCCCAGGCACCCAGCCGCTACACGCCCCTCGCCGCTGCGGGGCGGCCGGCCGAGTGGCATCCCGACGCCGAGGGCGTGAGCGGACCCGCCCATGCCCTGCTGAAGTTCTCCACCCGCCGCGACCCCGGCCGGATCGCCCGGTTCATCGCACTGCGTGTGCTGGAGCCGGAGAAGACGCAGTGGCTGCGCGGGCTGGCGGCCGCCGAGCTCTACCGCCGGGAGCGGGGGGACCTGCGGGTGCCCTTCGCGTACAAGGTCCCGGACCGGCCGCTGCCCGGCGCCGCGGCCGCGCCGGCCGGCTTTCCGCTCGGGCAGTGGATCGCCGACGCGCGCCGGGCCCGGGCCCGGGGCTCGCTGGGCCCCGAGCGCGCCCGGCAGTTGGACGCGCTGGGCATGGTCTGGTCGCAGCGGGACGTCGCCTGGGAGGAGGGCCTCGCCGCCGCGCGCGGCTGGGCCGCCGAGCACGGGCACCTGCTCGCGCCGGCCGACGCCGTCTGGCAGGGCCAGCCCGTCGGGGTCTGGCTCAAGAACGCGCGCGCCGCGGCGCGGCGGACCGTCGGGAACGAACAGCGCGAGGCCGAGGGCCTGGAGGTACTGCCGCTGTCGTGGGCGATGCCCGAGGAGCGGCGCGAGCAGCTGGAGGAGATCGACCCGGCCTGGTGTCCGGGCTGGCCCGTGGCCTGGCAGCGCGACTTCACGCTGGTACGGGCGTACGTCGAGGGCGGCGCGCCGGTGCCCGTGGCCGCGGGCGAGGTCTGCGTCCAGGGGGAGGACCTCGGCCAGTGGGTCCGCATGCAGCGGCTGCGCTGGGACGGCCTCGCCGCCGGACAGCGGTGGATGCTGGAGAACGTGCTGGGGATCGGGCCGGCCACCGCGAGGGAGCGGGCCGCCGCCGGGGCGGGCCGGACGAGCCAGGCGGACAAGTGGGCCCTCAACCTCGCCGCGGCCACCCGGTTCCACGAGCGCGAGGGGCATCTGGCGGTGCCCAGGAAGCACGTGGAGACCCTCACCTGGACCCGGCGGGACGAGGCGGGCCGGGTCATCGGGGAGGAGCGGCGCGAGCTGCGGCTCGGCTCGTGGGTGAGCAACTGCCGCAGCCGCGCCGAGGCCCTCGGCGCCGAGCGCGTCGCACAGCTCGACCGGCTCGGGATGCGGTGGTCGTAGCCGGCGCCCACCGCATCCGGGCCCCTACGGCGTCACCAGCGGACGGGCAGCTGCCGTACGCCACGGATCAGCATGCCGGGCAGCCAGGACAGCTCCGCCCCGTCGGCGTCCCCGGTGAGTTCCGGCAGGCGCTCCAGCAGTGAGCGCAGCGCGATGCGGCCCTCCATCCGGGCCAGCGGCGCACCCAGGCAGTGGTGCAGGCCGTGCCCGAAGGCGATGTGGCCGCGGGCGTCGCGGCGGATGTCGAACCGGTCCGGGTCCTCGAAGCGGGCCGGGTCGCGGTCCGCGTCGGCCATGGAGATCAGGACGGTGGAGCCCGCCGGGATCACCACGCCGCCCATCTCCACGTCCTCCAGGGCGAGCCGCTCGGTGGAGGTCTCGACCGGGCCGTCGTAGCGGAGCATCTCCTCGATCGCGCCGTCGAGGAGGCCGAGGTCCGCGCGCAGGTCGGCGAGCTGTTCGGGGTGGGCGAACAGGGCGCGCATCCCGTTGCCGATCAGGTTGACGGTGGTCTCGTGGCCGGCGATGAGCAGCAGGACGCTCATGCCGATCAGCTCCTCCGGCGAGAGCCGGTCGCCGCCTTCGTCGACGGCGTGGATCATCGCGCTGAGCAGGTCTTCGCCGGGTGCGGCGCGCTTGGCCTCGATGAGCCCGGTCAGGAACCGGGGCATCTCCGCGTACGCGGCGGCCTCGGCCTGCGGGCTGGTGCGGGCGACCATCTCGCTGGACCAGGCGCGGAACGCCTGGCGGTCCATCTCCGGCACGCCCAGCAGCTCGCAGATGACGGTGATCGGCAGCGGGAACGCGAACAGGTCCACCAGGTCTCCCCGGCGTTCCTCCTTCGCCTCCATCGCGTCGAGCAGCTCGTCGGTGATCTGCTGGATGCGCGGCGCCAGCGCCTCGATGCGGCGCGGGGTGAACTCCCGGGACACCAGGCGGCGCAGCCGGGTGTGGTGCGGCGGCTCGGCCATCAGCATGTGCGCGAGCGAGGGGTCGTCCTGGCCGGTGTTGATGATCTGGCCGATGTCGCCGGACCGGAGCCAGTCGCGGCTCAGCCGCGGGTCGGTGAAGGCGCTGCGGCAGGCGTCGTGTCCGACGATCAGCCAGGCTTCGCGGCCTTCCGGAGTGCGAACGAGGTGGACGGGTCCCTGTTCCCGGAGTTTCGCGTAGATCGGGTAGGGGTTGCCGACGAAGTCCGGGCCGAGTTCCGACAGTTCCACGATGGCGGGCCTGAGCACCATTCCATTCCCCCTGAATCGAGCGCGCGTTGTGAAGTCACGCTTGGCGGCGCGTAACCTCCCCACAGTAGCCGCGCCTGTACCGCACGGGGTGACCGGCCTCCCGTAATACCGCTGTTGACCTGGAAGTCTTCCGCGAAGCGGAAGTACGGGAGGACCGGGCACCCCGGGCTCGGCAGGGGTCAGGCCGCCTGGACCACCGCGCAGGACCAGGTGAAGCCGCCGCCTCCGCCGATCACCACCGCGAACTCGCCGGGCTCCAGGCCGTGGGAGGCCGAGATGTGGGCCAGGTTGGCCAGCAGGTCCCCGGCCCCGAGGTGGCCGCTGCCCTCGCGCAGCTGGAGGATCTCCACGCCCAGGAGCTCGTCGAGGAGGGCGTGGGTGATGGACAGGACGTGCTCGCCGAGGCGGGGCAGCGCCACGCAGCGGATGCGCGGGTCGCCGGGCTCGACGCCGGATTCCGCGAGCGACTGCAGGAGGGTGGAGCGTACGGCGTCGGCCGCGGACTTCAGGAAGGGCCCCATCCCGCCGTGCTCCTCGAGGTACGCCTTCTTGGGCCGGCGGATGTCGATGGGGCTGCCGGCCTCCAGGGGCGCCTCGGTGAAGGGGTCCCGGCCCCGGTACATGGCCTCGTACTCGGCGGCGGTCGCGAAGGTGAGCGAGCGCAGGAGCAGTAGGGGCCGCGAGCGCTGCGCGTCGTGCTGGTCCGGGTCGTGGCGGTGCAGCAGGGCCGCGGTGCCGGCGTCGCCGTAGACGGCTCCGTAGTCCGCCGTCCAGCGGTTGAAGGCGGGCGGGACGAACCGGTCGCCGGTGGTGACCAGCGCGGCTTCCACCTCGGGGTCGGCGATGAGCCGGTCCACGGCGACGCCGAGGGCGGCGACGCCGCCGTTCGACATCTGCCGTACGCCGATCGGGAGCGCGTCGTGCGCGCCCAGCTGGTCGGCGACGTAGTGCGGGGGCGACCAGAAGTCGTGGCCCTGGTGGAAGAGCCAGGAGTGTGCCACCAGGCCGATCCTCGCGGGGTCGAACTCCGCGGCGGCCAGGGCGCGTTCCGCTGCGCGGACGGCCAGCTGCGGTCCCGGTATGTCGGACACCGGTACCTCGGTCAGGCCGAACTGTTCGGCTTCCGCCTCCGTGATGCCGCCCGACGCCAGGACGTCGGACACCCGTTCCCTTTCCTCGGGCAGCCAGGTGGCTGCCTCCAGAGCTAGAGGTTCGCTGATCTTCATGGAGCCCCCGTACGTTTTTTGCCGTGCACCGTCCCCGCCACAGCAGGGATCCGTCACTTTCAAACCTAGGCACGGATCTCGACCACGGGTGGAACCCTGATCGACCGCGCCTTGCCCGGCGCACGACCGGGCAAGGCGCATGGGGCCGGCGGGGGGCCGGCGGATCAGGCCTGGCAGAGGCCGCGCGCGTAGTCGAAGGTGGCGGTGGCCTGCGAGTACTGCCACTGGGGGGCGAGCAGCTGGGCGGTGAGCTGCTGGGCGGCTGAGGGGCTCTCGACGATGTAGCCGAAGTCCTGGAGCCAGGACGGGTAGAGGTTCTTCGAGCCGATGTAGAACGCCGAGTCGTCGACGGAGACCAGCTTGTGGTGCTGCGCGTACGGGCTGCCGTCGGCCCACTTCGGGCTCGCCGAGCTGCGGAAGGTGGCCAGCTGGAGGTTGGAGCACATCGCGGTGCGGGCGCGCTGCTGGTCGCCGGTGAGGAGGGCGAGGCGGCCCCGCAGGGTGTCGCTGATCTCGGAGAGCGACTTGATCTGGGAGTAGCCGCCGCTGCCCACCGCACCCCGGTTGGCGGGGTCGCTGACGACGATACGGACCTTGACGCCGGCGGCGAGCTTGGCGGCGAGGGCGTCGTAGAGGCGGATGTCGTAGCGGGGCAGCGGCGGGCAGGTCGCGTTGACGTCCTGCTGGGAGATCTCGATGTGCGTCTTCGCGCTGGAGACGAGCGTGCGCAGGGCGCTCTCCTCCGGGTTGACCGTGTCGTAGTCGCGGTCGGCGTTGGTGTTGTCGTGCAGGCCGACGGTGCACTTGGTGTCGGGGGCGGTGGGGAGGGTGGGGCGGAACGCGGAAGTGGGGTCGCTCTGCCGGATGCCGACGCCGAGGCCGCCGACGGCGATGACCGGGACGTTGCCGGGGGCGGTCCCGGTCCCGGTTGCCGGGGCTGCGGGGCCGGCGGCCGGGGCCAGGGCCGCCAGGCAGGGGGCGTTGTTGGAGGAGGCGAACCAGACGCTGGTGAAGCTGCTCTTGTTCTGGCAGGTCCAGGACCACAGCTGGTCGAGGTAGCGGCCGGCGGACGCGGCCGCGGGGCCCTTCAGCGCGAGGTCGACGTCGGCCACCGGGTGGGTGGTCTCCAGGTAGTCGTCCTTCCAGCTGTTGATGCCGCCGGTGACCACGGACTGGTTGTCGACCACGAGGAGCTTGGAGTGGTTCCAGGAGAACGCGGTCTTCGAGGTCGTCATCGACGCCACGTTGAGGGTGATCCGCGACGCGTCCGGGCCGAGCTTCGCGACGAGTTCGTCGCGGTACTTCGAGGGCACCACGTTGAGGTGGTACACGGGCGCCGCGCCCACGAGGACGCGTACCGTCAGCTTGTTGCCGCGCGCGGCCGAGTTCTTGAGGCCGGCGACGACGGCGTCCTGGAACGCGCCGTTGGGGAAGGGCGCGAGGGTCGATATGTCGACGGTGCTCGTCGCCGCCGAGATGTTCTCGGTGATCTTCGACAGCAGGCGCTGGGTGCCCGGCCGCGTGGCGCAGGTGTCATCGCCCCAGCAGCCGGGGGTCTGCAGCAGCCAGTCGCCGCCGCCGGGGGTCGAGGCGTCGAGGGTGTTGCCGGCGGTGCGCTCCCACACCTGGCCCTCCAGCCCGGGCGAGACCTGGCGCAGGGTCTGCTCGACGGCGTCGAGGTGGGGCGTCGCGGGCGTCTCGGCCGCGGCCGCCGGGAGGGCGGGCAGCAGCAGGGCGAGGAGGGCGGCCGGGGCGGCGGCGCGGGCGAGGAGGGCGACGGGCGCCCGGTGCGGTGCGTGGCGGTGCAATGTGACTTCCTTGTGCGAGGGGACCGCCGTCGGCGCGGTGCGGCGCATCGACAGGCAGGATCAAGATCAACTCGCGGAAGCTATCAGCCCGGTGGGAGGGGTGGAAGTCGGGTATGCCGGAATCGGCCACCTCGCTTCCCCGCCTCTGGACGGGCCGTCAGGAGGCCCAGGCGCGGGGCGGGTCGTAGGCGGGAGCGGAGTGCCGCCGCAGCGGGGTGGGCGCGGGCGCGGGGAGTTCGGACGGCGCCGGGGCCTGGAGCCGGGCGTTGAGGAGCCCGGCGAGGACGGCGAGCTCCTCCATCGTGGGGGTGGGGGTGCCATTGAGGATCCGGAGCGAGGCGAGGGTCAGTTCTGGATGCGTCATAGCGACAGGCTTCCGTCGGTGCGGGCAAGGGGTAGTGCCGTGCCTTCTTCGCGCGCGGCCGTCACCGCCCGGCCCCGCCGCGCGCCCCACCGCGCCCCCAGGATGCCCACCCCCGCTCGCATCCCCCTCGACCCGCGGGGGCCTTGGCCGTCGCCGATGCACGGGTCCGGGGTCGGAACTGCGGGGGGGGGTGGGCTAGGGAGTGTCGTCCCAGGCCCCGCCGGCCAGACGGGACTTCGACGACACGACCTAGGGGATGGGTTCGGTGGTGATGCTGGGGTCGATGTGCTTGTAGCGGGCGGGCTGGCGGGTCAGGACGGGGAGTCCGGAGGCCAGGGCTAGGTACGCCGCGTGGGCGGTCGGTAGGTCGGCGGCCCGTTCGCGGGCGAGTTGCGCGGCCGCCCAGCAGCCGGCTTCGTCCAGGGTGCGGAAGACGAAGCAGGGGGCGCCGAGCGCGTCCCGCAGCATCTGCGCCACGTCGCCCCGGGCGACCCCGGTGAGGCCTTCGGCGAGCGCGACGGCCGGCACGTACAGGGGCTGGACCTGGCGTACCGACCGGAACACGCGGGCGGCCATGTACACGTCGCCGTGGGCCAGGGCCGCGATCGCGGTGTGGTCCAGGATGTAGCCGGTGTTCACGCGGCGCTCTGCCTGCTCCCGGCCGGCCCGTTCTTCGCCATGCCGACACCCTACGGCTCGCCGGGCGGCGATCTGGCCGGTTTTCCGGGTTGGCACTCCCTCGGATGGGAACGGACATCCGAGACAACCGCGAGACCCGATGGACGACCTACGGAGAACCCCGGCGTGAACCCTGAGATCGACCGCATGCGGCGCGCCGACCCCGCAGCCACCCGGTTCAAGGCGGCCACGGCCGGCATGTCGCTGCTGAGACTGGTGCTCCCCGAGGGCCTCGTGGAACACCGCGAGCGGTTCCTGCGGGCCTGGGCGGAGCGGGGCGACGCGGACAACCCCCGGTTCACGTACACCGCGAGCGACGACGACCGGGCCCGGGCCCTGCGCCGGGTGCACGAAGAGACCGTACCCAAGGACGACCCTTGGCACCGGCTGATCGCGGACGAGGCCGCGCGGTACCTGGACCGGTACGGCGCTTGCGCGAGCCACGACGCCGTACGGATCACGGAGGCGACCTCGCAGGAGAACGGCACCCCGGACGCGGACCTCCTCGCCGACGCCCTCGCCGTCCTGCGGGCGCCGGAGCGGCGAGGCGCCGAGGAGGAGTCGAGGCCGCAACTGAGCGCTGCCGACGCCGCCGCCGCGATCGGGGACGTGCTCGGGGAGGAGGAGCTGGCGGACTGGAGCGTGCGGCTGCATCCGGGCATGGCCGCCCGGATGAGCGTGTCGACGGCCGACCGGGCGGTGCGGATCCGGGCGGACGAGCGGTTCTCGGAGGATGAACTCGTCCGGCTGATCGTGCACGAGATAGGCACGCACGTATTCCGGTGGGTGAACGCCTTGCGCGGGGCGGAAATACTCGGCCTACAGCTTTCCGGGCATACGGCCACCGAAGAAGGGCTGGCCGTCTGGAACGAACAGCAGGTGGCCGACGGAAACGGCCTGGATCGGAGGTTCGCCCTGCGCGTGGTGGCCGTGGACGCGGCGCTGCGCGGGAGTTTCACCGACGTCTTCCGGGCGCTCACTCCGTACACCTCACCCGGTGCGGCCTTCGACGTCACGGCACGCGTGAAGCGGGGTCTTTCCGATACCTCGGCGCCGGGCGGATTCATCAAGGACCACGTGTACCTGGCGGGATACCGCATGCTCGACGAGCATTTGAAATCCCGTCCGGGCGACCACGGCCTCCTGATGAGTTCGAAATGGCCGCTCCACCGCCTGGACCTCCTCCGGGAGGCCGAGGTCGCCGCCCATCTCGGCGACGACCTCAGGCGGCCGGACTCGGAATTCACGGAGCGGGCGAGGGCGCTCGTGGTGAAACGCAGGAACCTCCGGCCGGCCGATTAGTCAACGACCGGGGCGCCGTCGCGGCGGGCCCCGGGAACGGCAGCGGGGTCAGCGCCGGGGGCAGCGCCGCGGGGGTCTGCGTCCGGCCCGAAGACCTGGGCCAGCTTGTCCGCCCAGCGGTCGTCCGCTTCCTCGGGGACGATGCTGAGGCTCTTCCCCCTCTCGAAGCTGCCGTAGATGAGCTTTTCGAGGGGCGTCTCGTACCTCATCTCGAATTGCCTCCCGATGCCGGACATTCCGTCCCGCGCGAAACACCGGAAGCGCAGGAAGACCGCGTCGGCATCTCCCCGCCGGCGTCCGCCGATCGCGGTGAGGACGTCTTCTCCGTAGGTGATGGTATAGACGCCCGACACGCTGTCGGTCTGCTTCCTCCAGCGGCGGCCGGCGATGGACATCGGGTCCGGCCGGTCACGCGTGATCAGCATGGACTTCTTCCGGCCCGCGGAGTTCTTGTAGATGAGAATCAGCTCGAATCTCGGATCCACCAGGACGCGGCGGCTCTTGTTCACCAGCTTGATGCTGCACCGGAATGCCTCTTTCTCCTCGGACCACCAGACCGATATCTCGGGAGAGAGTTTGATACTGGGCCTGAAGAGTCGAAGTCCCAGCAGCGAGAGTCCCGAGGCCGAGAGGGCGACGATGGTTTTTTCGGCGATTCCGATCAACAAGTCCAACTGAGCACCACGGACCTTCCGTCACAGCCGAACCGGCCCGGTATTCGATCATTCCGCTCGCTCTGATTCGGCGTGAGCAGCCTCCCAAAGAGGGCTGCCCGGCCATGGCCGACCTTCGCCCCTTGGCCGGATCCGTTCCATGGATGGCCGAAAGGGCACAGAGTGGCGTAGTTGAGTACGCGCACTCATGACCCGGCCCCGTTGCCACCGGGAGGATGGGTCCCGGCAACACCGCCGACCCGAGGAGCAGCGCCGCGATGAACCCGCCGTCATACGGACCGCCGCGGGGACGCGTCCAGCCCCACGGAGCCTGGTACGCGCTCCCCGCCGCATCGGTGCTCGCCGCCCTGGCCTTCGCCGGGTTCGGCGTGGTCGCGGGGCTGTTCCTCACCGCGGGCAAGCGGTACGCCTGCGACGCCACCACCGCCTGCACGAAGACCCCGTACGAGGCCGGCTACCACGATCCGGCCTGGCCCCACTGGCCGTTCATCACCGCGGCCGTCTGCGCGGCCGTCGCGGTCGCGGCGTTCGCCGCGATCCTCCTGGCCCGCCGCCGCGCGCGGCGCGCCGCGCCCCCGGCTCCGGTCCCGTCATGGGCGGCATGACCGGCAGTACGTGCACTAACTGATCACCCCGCGCCGGGGGCGCCGAAGGCGCCTCAGGCGAGGCCGGCCAACAGCTCCGCGAAGTCCTGCGGCCGGCTGAAGTAGCCGACGTGCGAGGCGTCCAGGGTGTGCACCTCGAAGGGGTTGTGCGGGGTCAGCGCGTCCGCTTTGCGGATCATGTGGTCCTGGACGGCCGGGGGGATGCTCCTGTCCGCGGCGAGCCGGACGAAGGTGTGCGGGACACGGCCCCATCCGTCGGCCCGGACCACCGCACCCGGTTCCAGGATCGCGTAGTTCTCGTCCGGGTCCAGGGAGTCCAGCAGCAGCCGGAACTGGTGGTCGGTGGAGTCGGCCATGACCGCGGCCTTCAGCTCCGCGAACAGCTGCGGGTCGGCGTGCGCACTGCGCCAGTTCAGCCGGACCACATCCTGGTCATGGCCGTCCGCGCGGGGCACGGTGATGCGCGCGGCCAGGGCGTCGAGCAGGTTGTCGTCGACCACGTCCCAGGGCTCGGTGAGCATGGCCGGGTCGCTGAGGCAGACCGCCGACAGGTAGACCGTGCGGTGGAGCAGTTCCGGCGCGGCGTTGGCGACGGCGCTGATCGTCAGACCGCCGATGCTGTTGCCGACCAGGACGACGGGCCCCGCCGCGGCGAGGCGGCGTATGACGGCGAGCACGTGGCGCACGTTGTCCTGCAAGGTGACACCTCGCATCGGCGACGGGGCGGCGGCCAGTGCGGCGAGGTCCTGCGGCTGCCGGTAGTAGGCGGCGGGGGCGGCGGCGAGGTCGCCGTGGCCGGGCAGGTCGACGGCGTGCGTACGGTGCCCGAGCAGGGCCAGTTCGTTCTGCAACGGGCCCCAGGCCCGGGCGTTGCTGGAGCCGCCGTGAACGAATACGAACGCAGGGCGCGGGGTCGCGCGCATGGTGAAGCTCCTCACGAGAGATCCGCTAGTGCCGTGGACCTTGCCGGTCACGGCACTAGACAAGCCGGGTGTTGGCTTCGGCGTACGGGAGGGCGTCCGCGCCGAAGGTGAAGGTGCCGTGTTCGGCGATCTCCCGCGCGGCCCGGGTGAGGGCGCCCAGCGCCGCGCGGGACAGGGCGGAGCCGGTGCTGACGCGGCGTACGCCCAGGGCGCCGAGGTCGGCGACGGAGAGGTTCAGGGCGCCGCCCATCAGGACGTTGACGGGGCGGGAGAGCGCGGAGCAGACCGCGCGGACGGCCTCGGCGTCCGGCAGGGCCGGGGCGTAGAGCACGTCGGCGCCGGCCTCCTCGTAGGCCCGGAGCCGGCGGATGGTGTCGTCGAGGTCGGGGCGGCCCTGGAAGAAGTTCTCGGCGCGGGCGGTGACGGTGAAGGGGAAGTCCAGTCGCGCGGCCGCTTCGACGGCGGCCGCGACCCGTTCCACGGCTTCGCCGAGCGGGCGCACGGGGTCCTCGTCGCGGCCGGTGGAGTCCTCGATGGAGCCGCCGACCAGGCCGGCTGCGGCGGCGAGCCGGACGGTCTCGGCGACGTCCTCGGGGCGTTCGCCGAAACCGCTCTCCAGGTCGGCGGTGACCGGCAGGCCCGTGGCGTCCACGATGACACGGGCGTTGGCGAAGATCTCGGTACGGCTGACCCGGTTCGCGCCGTCGGGGCGGCCCAGGCTGTGGGCGAGGCCGGCTCCGGTGGTGGCCAGGGCGGCGAAACCGAAGCCGGCCAGGAGGCGTGCGCTGCCCGCGTCCCAGGGATTCGGCACGACGAAGGGGCCCGGGCCCGCGTGCAGATCCCGGAAGGCGACGGCCCGCTGGTACTGGGCTTCGGCGGCGGCGGTGCGGTTCATGTCGTTCCTCGTGGGAGTGCGTCGGACGTCGGACGGGGAGCCGGGCGCGCCGACGCCCGTCAGTCGGCGGCGCGCACCGGCTGCTCGCCGCTCGGCCGGGCGGCCGGTGCGACGGCGGGGCGCCTGCGGGAGACGCCGACGCCAGCCAGGCAGATCGCCCCGCCCAGCAGGGTCAGCCAGCCGGGGATCTCGTCGAGGGCGGCCCAGGCGATCAGCACGACGGCGGCGGGCACCGCGTAGGTGGTCGCGCCCATCTTCCCGGCGGTGGTCCGAGCGAGCGCGTACGTCCAGGTGGTGAAGGCCAGGGCGGTCGGGAAGAGCCCCAGGTAGAGCATGTTGAGGGTGGCGGAGAGCGGGGCGTCGGGCAGCTCGCCGGCGAGCTGCCAGGCGAAGGGCAGGGTGACGGCCGTGCCGACGAAGCAGCCGTACGTGGTCACCTGGATCGGGGTCGCGTACTTCAGCGCCGGCTTCTGCGAGACCACCCCGGCCCCGTAGGCGAGGGCCGCGACCAGGCAGAGCAGCACTCCGGACAGGGAGGCGGATTCACCGTTGGAGGTGGACACGCCCACGATGGCGGCGCCCGCGAAGGAGACTCCCATCCCCGCCAACAGCATGCGCGGGAAACCCTCCTTGAGCAGCCAGCCGCTGAGCAGGGCGATCACGATCGGGCCGATGTTGACGATCATGGCCGCCGTCCCGGCGTCCACGAGCTGCTCGCCCCAGTTCAGCGTCACCATGTACAGGCCGAACCAGAGCACCCCCGAGGTGAGGATGCCGGGCCATGCCTGCCGCGCGGGCAGCGGTACGCGCTGGATGACCAGTACGAGCCCGAGCGCGACCGAGGCCGTCAGCAGTCGGCCCAACGCCAGTGCCCCGGGGCTGAAGTGAGCGGCGGCGGAGCGGATCGAGACGAAGGCCGAGGCCCACAGCGCGACGGTGACACATGCGGCTACGAGGGCGCGCCGATCAGTTCTGGCATCGCCAGCCGTTTGGTCCATACGAGCAAGCTACTCACAGCAGTCCCGCCTGCCCACTTGGTTTCTCCGCGTCACGCTCTCCCACGTCACGGCCTCCCGCGTCGCGGTGCGGTGAGCAGTGCGCGCAGCGCGGCCGCGTACGCCTTCGGGCCGGGACGATCCGGGTGGCGGTTGCGGTGAGGGCCTGCGGGTCGAGGGTGTCCCGGATGACCGCCGACCCCGCCGACCGCCGCCGGACCCTGGTCCGCCCGGCCCCCGGAACGTCCGCGCGGGTGGCCGCCGTACGCGCCGCCGGCACCTCGCGGGTCGAGGAGGCGGCCCTCGCCAGGGCGCTCGGCGACGCCACCGCGGAGGCGGAGGTGGCCGGCGCCCTGGAGGCCCTGGCCCGCCGCCTGGCGCCCCGCGCCTGAGAGCCGTCCCGCAATCACTGATCGGGGCGCACGCCCCGGACGTGTGCGATCACGTCCGGCTCGCCCAGGCCGGCACGGTTTATCCGGCCCCGGCCTCGGATCACGCCGTCTGCGGCCAGTCTTTTCCGCAGTCCGTCGGGTGCCAGGGGGGTCTCGAAGCCCTCGCAGAGGCCCCGCCCCGTATCTGCGTACTCGTAGCGGACCGCGTACGTCGTTCCCTCGTGATGCCATTCCCAGCGAACCAGAGGTCGCGCGAGGACCGCTTCGAACTTCGAACCACGCTGCCGCTCTGTTCCCCAACTCCGTAGGGCTGCCCTCGGCTTCGAAGACGAACTCACTCGCGGCCTGTTGGACAGTGAAGTCCTGGTTGTGGAGTTGGCCCCCGCGGACGACGGAGCCGTCGAATTGGGCACCCACCGTCAGAACTCCCTGGTTGCGTTGCGGGTCACCGATGTCCAGATAGACGATGAGTCGGCCGTCGAAGGTGTGCGCCGAGGGCAGCACGGCCGTGTCGAGCGGGTCCACCAGCCAGGATCCCGCGCGTTCGGCCAGAAGGTCCACGAACGCGCGGGGTCGGCCGGGGGGCTAGAGAACGGAGTCCAGCCACTCCATGACGGCGAATGCCTCGTATTTGATGACGCCGGCCCACGCGGCCATCACTGCCGTGCGGACGACCCTGCGCCGCAGGAAAGGCAATTCCGTTTCACTGCCGATCCGCACCCCCGATCCACCCTTTTCGCCATTCCGGCCCAGCGCCTTGGCCGCCCTCGCTGCAATCTTTCGGATTTTCGCCATGCCCAAACCCTGGCACGGCATTTCGGAAACCAGGGGAAAGCTTTCAGGCGCATTCAACTTCGGACAGTTCCGTACACGGCTTGCCTGTACGACCTCCGCGTCTTACAGTGCCTTACAAATCCTTACAGGGGGGGCCATGCGCGACGCATTGAAGGAACTCAAGGTCCGGCTGAGGGCCGCCCACCTGGAGTCCGGCGGGCTGAGCATGCGGGAGATCTCGAAGCGGTGCCACGGGGCGGTCAGCCACACAACCGCCCAACAAGTCATCCGCGGGGAGAACCTTCCCTCATGGAAGTCCCTGGGTCCCGTGGCCGCCGCGCTCGGGGCGGACGGCGACGAGTTCAAACAGCTCTGGCTCAAGGCCAAGCGGGAGGAAGAAGGCGCGCAGGAGGAGTGGACCACCTTTGCCGCCTACCGGCCGTATCTCGATCCGGAGACCGCCGGGATCGTGAACCTGGCGGGCGCCTACGAAGCAGGCAAGGAGAAGGAGCGCGCCAAGAATCTGCTCGTCTCACACCTCAACAGAACCAAAATCAACAACCCTACGCTGATCATCCAGGCGTACCGCGCATATTCCATCTATTTCAAAGACGTCAAAGAGGCGTACGGGAAATACGTTCAATCCTATCTCGACAACGGCTCCCCGTCGGAGATCGACTACCCCCCTTGCGCCCACTGGCTGGCCTGGAAGAGCCATAACCGCGGAAAACATGAGCGTGCACTGCAATTCAATCACCGCGCGATCCAGCTGAATCCAAGGGATCCTTGGTACTGGCGAATGCAGGGCGCAATTCTGCTGGATCTGGCAAGATACGAAGAAGCCGAGCGCGCACTGACCGCAGCACACAGGATCCGGCCCGAATCCGATTTCTGGTACTCGGACCTCGCAAGGCTGCTAATGATCACGAGAAATTTTCAGAAGCTCGAACAGTATGCCCGCGCACATTACGAAGGATTCCCGGACGACGAACGTTCCGACCGCTTCGAGGGACACGTGGAATGCCTCTTGATCTGCGGGAACGCGGACGAGGCGGTTCGAGTCGCGCGCGAATCGATCGACCGCGAGAGCGACCCGTATTACGTCAGCGCCGCGTACGTAGCCCTCTCCAGGTCCCTGTGCCAGCAAGGCAACTTCAAGGAAGCAAGGGCAACCCTGGCGGCGAGCGGTCTCCGCGAAACGGAGAGGGACCTGCAGCTGGAGTACGCGAACACCTTCGCACGCGAGGGCCTGACCGCCGAGGCGAAGACCCTGCTGGAGGCGCTCCTCCAGCCCGAACCGCCGCAGGCGTGACACCCGGGCCTATCCCGCCCCGGGCTAGGCCGAGCCCTCGTCCCTGAGCAGCAGCTTCTTCTGCGGCTTGCCCATCGCGTTGCGCGGTACCGCCTCGACGAAGCGGACCTCGCGGGGGCGTTTGTGCACCGACAGGTGCGCGGCGACGAAGTCGGTCAGTTCGGCTCCGGTGACCCCTTCGGCGACGACGAAGGCGACGATGCGCTGGCCGAGGTCGGCGTCCGGGACGCCGACCACGGCCGCCTCGGTGACCTTGGGATGGTCCAGCAGGGCGTTCTCGATCTCGCCGGCGCCGATCCGGTAGCCCCCCGACTTGATCATGTCGATGGAGGCGCGGCCGACGATGCGGTGGACCCCGTCCGCCTCGTCGACGGCCGCGATGTCGCCCGTACGGAACCACCCGTCGTCCGTGTACGCGGCGGCCGTGGCCTCCGGGCGGCCCAGGTAGCCGGAGAACAGCGTCGGTCCGGTGAGCTGGAGTTCACCGATCTCGGCGCCCGGCTCGGCGGCGATGCGGGTACGGATGCCGGGAAGCGGGGTGCCGACCGTGCCGGGGCGGACCGTGCCGCCCGCGCGGCCGCTGACGGTGATCAGGGTCTCGGTCATGCCGTAGCGCTCCACGGGCCGCAGGCCGGTGAGGCGTTCCAGGTCCCGGAAGACGGGCGCGGGCAGCGCGGCGCTGCCGGAGACGAGGAGCCGGGCGCCCGCGAGGGCGGCCGCCTCCCGCGGGGCGCGGGCGATGCGGGACCAGACGGTGGGGACGCCGAAGTAGAGGCTGCCGCCGGCCGCGGCGTAGGCCTCGGGGGTGGGGCGGCCGGTGTGGACCAGGCGGCTTCCGGTACGCAGGGCGCCGAGGACGCCGAGTACGAGCCCGTGCACGTGGAAGAGCGGCAGTCCGTGGACGAGGGTGTCCTCGGCGCTCCACTGCCAGGCTTCGGCGAGGGCGTCGAGGTCGGCGGTGAGCGCCGCGGCGGACAGGACGACGCCCTTCGGGGGTCCGGTGGTCCCGGAGGTGTACAGGACGAGGGCCGGGTCCGCGGGTCCCGCGGCCGACGCGGGGGTCAGGTCGCTGCGCCGCGCGAAGTCGACGTCGAGGAGCTCGGCGCCCGAGTCCCGCAGGATGTGCTCGCGTTCGGCGGGCCCGGCGTCGGGCGGCAGCGGTACGAAGGGCACGCCGGCCAGCAGCGCGCCGACCGCGGCGGCGACGGTCTCCAGGGTGGGGGTCGCGGTGACGGCGAAGGCCGGGGCGCCGGCGACGTCCGCGGCCACGGCCCGGGCCGCGCCGAGCAGTTCCTCGTACGACGCGGCGCGCCCGGCCACGCTGATGGCGTCCGGGCGGTCTCCGTACGTGCCGGTGAGTGCGGTGAGCACGGGCGGCGTCCCCCTGCGGTGTGCGGCGCGGCTGATCGGTGGTCGGGGCCAGGGTACGGCGCGCACGCGCGCACCCCGGCCGCCGAGGTCCACGACGGCCGGAGCCGTCAGATCACTCCCTGCGCCAGCATCGCGTCGGCCACCCGCTCGAAGCCGGCGATGTTCGCGCCCGTCACGTAGTCGCCGGGGGCGCCGTAGCGGGCGGCCGTCTCGTACGAGACCTCGTGGATGTCGCGCATGATCGAGGCGAGTTCGTCCTCGACGCGCTCCGCGCTCCAGGCGACGCGGCCCGCGTTCTGGCTCATCTCCAGGGCGCTGACCGCGACTCCGCCCGCGTTCGCCGCCTTGCCCGGGCCGAAGGCAACCCCGGCCTCCTGGAGGAGGCGGACGGCCTCGGGGGTGGTGGGCATGTTGGCGCCCTCCGAGACCGCGCGGACCCCGTTCGCGATCAGCAGCCGGGCGTCCTGCGCGTCCAGTTCGTTCTGCGTGGCCGACGGGAAGGCCACGTCCGCCGGGACCTCCCAGACCCGGCCGCCGGGGACGTAGCGGGCGGAGGAGCCGCGGCGCTCGGCGTACTCGCTCACCCGCCCCCGTTCGACCTCCTTGATCTGCTTCAGCAGGGCGAGGTCGATGCCCTTGTCGTCGATCACGTAGCCCCGGGAGTCGGAGGCCGTCAGCGGGTTGGCGCCCAGCTGCTGGAGCTTCTCGATCGTGTGGAGGGCCACGTTGCCGGAGCCGGAGACGACGGCGGTGAGGCCGTCCAGGGCGGCCCCGCGCCGCGCCAGCATCTCGGCGGCGAACAGCACGCTGCCGTAGCCGGTGGCCTGGGGGCGGATCGCCGAGCCGCCCCAGCCGCGGCCCTTGCCGGTCAGCACCCCGGCCTCCCAGCGGTTGGTGATGCGCCGGTACTGGCCGAAGAGGAAGCCGATCTCGCGGCCGCCGACGCCGATGTCGCCGGCCGGGACGTCGGTGTGCTCGCCGATGTGGCGGTGGAGCTCGGTCATGAAGGACTGGCAGAAGCGCATGACCTCGGAGTCCGACCTGCCGTGCGGGTCGAAGTCGCTGCCGCCCTTGCCGCCGCCGATGCCGAGGCCGGTCAGCGCGTTCTTGAAGATCTGCTCGAAGCCGAGGAACTTCACCACGCCGATGTCCACGGACGGGTGAAAGCGCAGGCCCCCCTTGTACGGTCCGAGCGCGCTGTTGAACTCGATGCGGTAGCCGCGGTTGACGTGGACGCGGCCGTGGTCGTCCTGCCAGGGGACCCGGAAGATGATCTGGCGCTCGGGTTCCACGAGCCGCTCGACGAGACCCGCCTCGGCGTACTCGGGGCGCGCCGCGAACACGGGGGCCAGGGTGTCCAGGACCTCCCGTACCGCCTGGTGGAACTCGGGCTGGGCGGGGTTGCGGCGTTCGATGTCGGCCCGCAGCGCGTCCAGGCGGTCCTTCGGGTCCTTCGGGTCCTTCACGATCTGCTCCTCCTGGAGGTCGGGCCTGGGCGGCCGGGAGCCGGGCCCGGGGGCCCGGCCGGGGCCGGCTCAAGCTGGTCTGCGCCAGCTCCCGGCATGACGGAATTCGCTGTTCCGGGTGCGGTCCCAGCCGGAGGCTACCGTGCGCGGCTGCTCCGTTCCCGGGTCTTCGGACCTGCTCAGCAGGGCCGTCAGGACCGCCATCACGGCAGCCGTCTCCACCGCGTCGGGCTGCCCGCCGGTGATCCGCCACGGCTCCCCGGCCGCGGCGGGGACCTGCGCGACGGCCTGCCCGTCGACCGGCGCGGTGTCCTGCTCCGGGGCCCCGGCCCGCTCCGCCGCCGTCATACGGGCGGGTTGCCGTGCTTGCGCGACGGCAGGTCGGCGTACTTGGTACGGAGCATCGCGAGCGCCCCGACGAGCACCGAACGGGTCTCGCCCTGGTCGATGACGTCGTCGACGAGGCCGCGCTCGGCCGCGTAGTACGGGTGCATCAGCTCGGTCGTGTACTCCTTGATCTTCTGCGCGCGCATCGCGTCGGGGTCGTCGGCCCCGGCGATCTCGCGGCGGAAGATGACGTTCGCCGCGCCCTCGGCGCCCATGACCGCGATCTCGTTGGTGGGCCAGGCCAGCGCCAGGTCCGCGCCGATGGACCGGGAGTCCATGACGATGTACGCGCCGCCGTACGCCTTGCGCAGCACGAGGGAGATGCGGGGCACCGTCGCGTTGCAGTAGGCGTACAGCAGCTTGGCGCCGTGGCGGATGATGCCGCCGTGCTCCTGGTCCACGCCGGGCAGGAAGCCGGGCACGTCCACGAGGGTGACGATCGGGATGTTGAAGGCGTCGCAGAACTGCACGAAGCGCGCGGCCTTCTCCGAGGCGTGGATGTCCAGCACGCCCGCGTAGCTGGCGGGCTGGTTGGCGATGAAGGCGGTGACGTGGCCGTCCATCCGGGCGAGGGCGCAGATGATGTTGGTCGCCCAGGCCGACTGGACCTCGAAGTAGTCCCCGTCGTCGACGACCTCCTCGATGACCTTGCGGATGTCGTACGCCTGCTGCGGGTTGGCGGGGACGATGCCGCTGAGGGAGTCGGTGCGCCGGTCCGCGGGGTCGTCGGTCGCCTCGTGCGGCGCCATCTCGCGGTTGTTGGCGGGCAGCAGCGAGAGCAGGTGGCGCACCTCCTCCAGGCAGGTCTCCTCGTCGTCGTACGCGAAGGCGGCCACCCCGGAGGTTCCGGCGTGGACGTCGGCGCCGCCGAGGCCGTTCTGGGAGATCTCCTCGCCGGTGACGGCGCGTACGACGTCGGGACCGGTGATGAACATCTGCGACGTGTCGCGGACCATGAAGATGAAGTCCGTGAGGGCCGGGGAGTAGGCGGCGCCGCCCGCACAGGGGCCGAGCATGACCGAGATCTGCGGGATGACGCCCGAGGCCTTGGTGTTGCGCTGGAAGATGCCGCCGTAGCCGGCCAGCGCGGAGACGCCCTCCTGGATGCGGGCGCCCGCGCCGTCGTTGAGCGAGACGAGCGGGGCACCGGCCGCGAGGGCCATGTCCATGATCTTGTGGATCTTCGTGGCGTGGGCCTCGCCGAGCGCCCCGCCGAAGATCCGGAAGTCGTGCGCGTACACGAAGACCGTGCGCCCGTCCACCGTGCCCCAGCCGGTGATCACACCATCGGTGTAGGGGCGCTTGGCCTCCAGTCCGAATCCGGTCGCGCGGTGTCTGCGCAGGGCCTCGATCTCGTGGAACGAGTCCGGGTCGAGCAGCAGGTCGATGCGCTCACGGGCGGTCAGCTTGCCCTTGGAGTGCTGGCGTTCGGTGGCCCGCTCGTCCGGCCCGGCGAGCACCTGGGCCTTGATCTCGGCCAGTTCCGCGGCACGGTCCTGGGCGGGTATGGGTGGCGCGTCGATGATGGTCATGTGGGTCCTCCAGGTCTGCGGCCGGATTCCAGCCACCGTCGCCGGAGAGGCTCAAGAGGCCTTGGAAGCACACTCGAATCCCACGCGATACCCGGTCCTGAAGCCCTTATGATCAGCGGACTTGACCTTCCGCTGACGTTGGGGGCCGGCATGGGGATCGCAAGGCTCGTCTCGCTCGTCGCCGCCACCGTCACCACGGGGCTGATGGCGGGCCTGTTCTTCGCCTTCGACGTGTCGGTGATGCCGGCGCTCAAGCGGTCCGACGACCGGACCTTCGTCGCGGTGATGCAGCGGATCAACGTCGCGATCGTCAACGGCTGGTTCATGCTGGCCTTCCTCGGCGCCCTCCTCTCCACGGGGCTGGCGCTGGCCCTGCACCTGCCCTCCGGCGGGCACGACGCGCTGGCGCCCCTCATCGGGGCGTTCGTCGCCTACGCGCTCGCGCTGGCGGTGACGGGGCGGGTGAACATCCCGCTCAACAACGCCCTGGAGGCGGCCGGCCCGGCGGAGCGGATCACCGACCCCGCCGCCGTGCGCCGGGCGTTCGAGAAGCGCTGGGTTCCCGCCAACCGGTGGCGCACCGTGCTGTGCACGGCGGCCCTCGGCTTCACGGTGTGGGCCCTGCTGGCGCGCTGAGCCGACGTACGCCGAGCACGCCGCGGGTGCGCCGCGGGCGCGCCGCTACGGAGCCACCGCCGCGAGCGCCCGTACGGCAGGGGCCGCCGCCCGCCCGGCGGCCGGCCGCTCCTCGCGCAGTACGTCCCGCAGCGCGAGCGCGAAGCGGTCGATGTCCGCGGGGGTGTTGTCGTAGTGGACGGATGCGCCGACCGCCGTGTCGCCCCCGGCGGAGGCCGGGTGCAGCGGGGTCTCCTGCGCGACCGCCTTGCGGACGACCACCCCGCGCCGCGCCAGCCCGCGCCGGATGAGGGCGGCCGGCACCTCGTCGTGTCGGAAGCCCACGATCCCGGCCTGCTCCCGGCCCGGGGCGAGCAGCCGGATCCCGGGCAGCCGCCCCACGGCTGCGCGCAGCCGCGGCAGGAGGCTCTCGTACGGGCCGGACGTGTCCGCGTCGTGCCGGGCGAGGGCCTCGTACAGCGCGGCCACGGCCGCGGCGACGGGCGGCCGCGCGAGTGACGCCCCCAGGCCCGGGTCCACGTAGCCGAACCCGATGCCGTCCGGGCCGCGCAGGAACCGCCAGCCGTCGGCGGTGAGCAGGGCGCAGCCGATGCGCGCGGCGTCGACGGGCAGCTGGCCGACGGAGTGGGAGGCGTCCACGGCGTACAGCGCGCGGTGGCCGGCGAGGAGCGCGCCGACCGCCTCGACCGGGTTGACGGTTCCGCAGGCCTCGGAGACGTGGACGACGGAGACGAGCGCGACGTCCTCGTCGAGGTGGTCCCGCATCCAGTCGAGGTCGAGGTCGCCGTCCTCGCGCAGCGGCACGACCTCAAGGGTGCAGCGGGTGCGGTCGCGCAGGGCGACGAGCGTGGCCAGGCGGGCCACGCCCTCGTGCGGGGTGGTCCAGATCCGGTCGCGGGGGCCGAGGGGGAGGCGGGAGGCGAAGGAGTCGAAGCCGTCGGCCGCGCCGGTGAACAGGACGGTGTGGCGGGCCGGGACGCCGAGCAGGGCGCCGAGGCGCTCGTGGATCCCGGTGTCGAGGACGGGGCCGAGGCTCTCCTCCAGCACGTAGGGCCCGAAGCGGTCGTCGCGCGCCGTGCAGTCGGCGAGCACGGCGTGCACGGCGGCGGGCATCCGGCCCGTACCCGCGGTGTTCAGGTGGGCCGTCGGGGCCGTCGCCCTGGCCTTCGGGGCCGTCAGGGCCATCGGGGCGGGGTGCGACGTCTGCGCGTTCACTTCGGGGGCCTCCCCTCGCTGTTGGGGTGTACCAGGTATTGCCATCATCTCTGGCAATACATTGCCCAGAATCCCCGCGCATTGGCAACGTCCGCTCCGGCGAAACTCTAGTTCCGGAGGCCGTCCCCTCTTGTGCCAAAAGAGGTTGGCAATAGTTGGCAAGAGGGTGTGCCGATCCTGCCAGAACCCTTGTTTCCGCAGGTCAGATGGGGTTGAAGGAAGGTGCGGCAAAGGTCCGAGCACGGCGAATCCAGCGTGTTTTCCAGGGGTGTTGAGCGCATCTCCACCAAATGACGAGTGAATCCCGAGGATTCGTTGCCAATCTTCTTGGCAGAGAGGTTGCCAAGCAGGAACACAACACTTGCCACGGAGGAGTCACCATGAAGAACATCGCCCGAGTCTTCGCCACCACCGCCCTCGTCGGCTTCGCGGTCCTGACCGCCGGCGGCATCGCCCAGGCCGACGGCGGACCGGGCACCGACTGGCCGGTCGCCCCCGCCTCCGCGACCTCCGGACCTGGGACGGACTGGCCGATCGGCCCCAAGACCGACTGGCCGGTCGCCCCGAACTCCGACTGGCCGTAACCGCCCGAACACGGCGCCCCGGCAAGGTTTTGCCAGGCCCCGCACCACACCACACCGCACCACGCCACCGCTTGGAACAGCACCGCACCGCATCGCACCGCATCGCACCGCAGCAGCCGAGTCGCCCAGCCAGTCGCTGTCGAAGGAGCACGCCCAGATGTCACTCTCCGGCCTCATCGAGCGGCACGCACTCGCGCGGCCCGAGGCGATCGCCGTGACCAGCCCCGCCCCCGACGGCGGCGGACACTCGCTCTCCTACGGGGAACTGAGCCGGTCGGCCGACCGGCTCGCGGCCCACCTGACGGACCTGGGCGTCGTACCCGGCGACCGGGTGGTCACCGCACTGCGGCCCGGCCCGGAACTGGTGACCGCGCTCCTGGCGATCCTGCGCGCCGGAGCCTCCTACGTCCCCGTCGACCCCGACCTGCCCGGCGCCCCCGGCACCCCCGGCACCCCCGGCGACCGCCTGCGGACCGTCGTACGCGGCAGCGCTGCGCGCGCCGTCGTTACCGACGAAGCCACCGCGGCGCGACACGCCGACGGCCCCGACGGCCTGGGCCCGGACACCGCGATCGTCCGGGTGGACACCGACGCCGCCCGCATCGCGGCGGCGCGGCCCGCCGCGGCCCCGGCCCCCGCCGGCTCACAAGAGGACGGCCCCAGACCTGACGACGCGGCGTACGTGCGCTGGATCCCCGGACCCGACGGCGCCTTCGACGCCGTGGCCGTACCGCACCGGGCCCTGCTCGACCTCGTCGGCGCGGCCGACCCGCTGCGGGTGACCCGCGACGACGTGGTGGCCCAGACCGCCGGCCCGGACTCCTCCGCCTTCGCCTTCGAGCTCTGGTCCACCCTCGCCGCCGGCGCCCGTCTCCTCGTCCTGGACCCCGCGACGGTGGCCGACCCGGCCCTCCTCGAACACGCGCTGGGCGGACACGGCGTGTCCGTACTCTTCCTGGCGACCGCCCGGTTGCAGCGGATCGCCCGCGAGCGGCCCGGAGCCCTCGCCCCGCTGCGCACCGTCCTGTTCGGCGGCGATGCCTGCGACCCGCGCGCCGTGCGCCGGGTGCTGCGCGCCGGGGCGCCGGGGCGGCTCGTCCAGGTGTACGGGGCGGCCGGCTCGGCGCCCCTCGCCCTCTGGCACGAGGTGTCGGACGTCCCCGAGGGGACCCTGCGCATACCGGTCGGACGCCCCCGCGACGGCGTGCGCGCCGTGGTCGTGCGCGGCGACGGCACCCAGGCGGGCCCGGGCGACACCGGCGAACTCCTGCTGGGCGGACCGGCCGTACGCGGCTTCGCGGGCCTGGAGGACCGCTGGAGCGACAGCGGTACGGCGCTGCGGCGCACCGGCGACCTGGTGACCGTGCGCGAGGACGGCGCCCTGGAGTTCGCCGGCCGGTCCGCGGACCGGATCACCCTGCACGGCATGCCCGTGGAGATCGGCGCGGTCGAGTCGGCGCTGCGGGAGCACCCTGGCGTCGCCGAGGCCGTGGTCACCCCGGCCGGGGACCGCGACGGCGGAAGGCACCTGGTCGCGCACGTGGTGCCCGCGGCCGGTCCGCGGCCAGCGGTGGCGGACCCGGTGCGGATCGGCGAGTGGAAGGAGATCTACGCGGCCCTGTACGCCGACGCCCGCACCCGGGACCCGTACGCGCTGGAGGCGTTCGCCGACTCGATCGGCGCGACCGGCGCCGCGGACGGGGCCCCGCCCGTGTCCGCGCGGGTGCTGCGCGAGCGCCGCGCGGCGACCGTCAGTTGCGTCCGCGAGCTGGGGCAGCGCCGGATCCTGGAGATCGGCGCCGGCACCGGTCTGCTCGCGGTGCCGCTGGCGGCAGGTGCGGACTGCGAGGAGTACTGGGCCACCGACTTCTGCGGCGCGGCCGTCGACGCGCTGCGCGCCCGGACCAACGCCGACGAGCGGCTGCGCGGCAAGGTCCGGCTCAGCTGCCGGGAGGCGCACGACACCGCGGGGCTGCCCGCCGGGTACTTCGACACCGTCGTCCTGAACTCGGTCGTGCAGCACTTCCCCGGCCTCGGCTACCTGCGCACCGTCCTCGCGCGCGCCCTGGACCTGCTCGCGCCGGGCGGCTCGATCCTGCTCGGGGACCTGCGCCTGCTCGACTGGAGCACCGGCCCCGATCCCGAACTGCGCGTCGCCCCGGCGCTGTTCACGGCACTGGCCCGTGAGTTCCCGGCCGTGCGCAGGGTGGAGGTACGGGCCCTGCCCGGCGCCGGCGACCGCTACGACGTGGTCCTCGGGACCGCCGGGACGCCGGCCTCCGACGCCACCCTCGCCGCCCTGGCCTCCCTCGGCTTCACCGCCGCGGAGTGCGTGAACACCCCGGCCGCCTTCGCGGACACCGCCGGCCTGGAGGCCGCGCTGCGCGGGCACCTGCGGGCGCGGCTGGCCGACCACATGGTGCCCGCCGCGTTCGTGGTCCGCGGCGCGCTGCCGCTGGACCCGGACGGCCGGACCGACCGGGCCGCGCTGGCCGCGTCCACCTCCGCGTCCGACCCGGCGCCGGGGGTCCCGGCGCGGGCAGGCGTCCTGCCCGGCAACCGGCCCGGGACCCCGCTCCAGGCCATCGCCCGCGACCTGTTCGCCGAGGTGCTCGGCCTGCCGGCGCGCGTGGTGCACGCCGACTCCGACTTCTTCGCCCTCGGCGGCCACGCCCCGGCCGCGGCCCGGCTGGTGGCCCGGGCCCGCGAGGCACTCGGCGCCCCGGTGGACCTGCGCGGCCTGTACGGGGCCCCGACCCCGGCCCGCCTCGCATCGCTGGCCGGCGACCGGCCCGCCGCCGCCACCGGCCCCGGCCGGGCCGTCGCGCGCAGCGCCGTACTGCCGCTGCGGCTGCGCGGCGCCCTCGACGTGGCCGCGCTGGCGGCCGCCCTCGACGACCTGGGCCGCGGCCAGGGCGCCCTGCGCAACAGCCGGATCGGCTCGGCCGGGACCCGGCTGCGCGAAGTCGCCGCCGACGACCACCTGCTGGAGCTGACCCTGCCGGGCGACGAGGTCGACCTCTTCTCGCACGCACCGCTGGCCGCGGCCCTCGCCGCGGCCTACGCGGCCCGGGCCGGCGGCGGCGCGCCCGCCCCGGCAGGTGCCCCGCCGCAGGGGGCGCCCCGGGCGGCCCGCGGCGACGTGGCCCCGACCGCCCCGCCGGGCAGCGCGCCGCTGGGCACCGAGGACACCTTCGGCACCCTGTCCCTGGAGCTCGGCGCCACCGTGCACGCGCGGCTCACCGCGCTGGCCGCGGAGCACGGCGCCACCCTGTTCATGGTGGTGCAGGCCGCGCTCGCCGCCCTGCTCGGCCGGCTGGGCGCGGAGGCAAGCGTCACCGTCGCCGCCCCCGTGGCCGCCCGGGACAGCGCGGCCCTGCGCGGCGCGGTCGGCGTGTACGGGCGGGTGCTCGCCCTGACGGTGGACACCTCCGGCGACCCGGCCTTCGGCGAGCTGGTGCGGCGGGTCCGCACGGCCGCGCTGGCCGCCTACCGGGACCGGGACGCTGCCCTGGCACTGCCGGGCGGCATCTCCCTGAGCGTGCTGCGCGAGAGCTACGGCGCGTTCCCCGCCGGGGCGCTGACCGTACAGCCCGAGTCGGAGCAGCTGTCGCTGCAGAACGCCGCGCTGGGGCTGACCCTGACCGAGCGGCACGGCCTTTCGGGCGCCCCGGCGGGGATCGGCGTCACCGCCTCGTTCTCGTACGAATCGCTGGGCGAGCAGGCCGCCGCGCTGCTGACCGGGCAGTTGCTCGCGCTGCTCGACGCGGCCCTCGACGCGCCCCACGAGCGGATCGGCCGGCTGGGCCTGCCCGCCGCGGCGGGGGCGCCGGGCGGGGGCGGCCCGTGGAACGGCGCCCCGGGCGCCCGGCCGCAGGCGCCGCCGAGCGTCGCCGCGATGCTGGCCGCGCAGGTGGCCCGCACCCCGGGCGCACCGGCCCTGGCCGGCCTGGACTACGCGGAGCTCGACGCCCGTTCCGACCTGCTGGCCCACGCCCTGATCGCCCATCAGGCGGGTCCCGGGACCTCGGTGGCCACCGCCATCGCCTCACCGACCGGCTTCGCGGTGGCCGCGCTGGCCATCGCCAAGACGGGCGCGGCCTGCCTGCCGGTGGATCCGGCGCGCGGGCTGCCCGTCGGGGCGCGGCCCGCCGTACTGCTGCTGGACTCGGCCGCCGACCGGCTGCTGCCGCTGACCCCCGGGCCGGTGCGCCTGGTGCGCGACCCGGCCGCGGACCTGCTGCCGGCCGGTGCGAGCTGGCCAGTGCGCGAGGGCGACCGGACGCGGCCGCTGGACCCCGGCGGTCCCGTGGTGCTGGCGGTCGCGCCCCGCGGCAGCGTCGCGGTGGGCGGCGAGGCCCTCGCCGCGGCCTGCCTGGGCCGGGCCCGCGACACCGCCTGGCTGCTGAACGGCTATCCCGACGCGGAGGTCGCGATGGGGCTGCTGTCCGCGCTGGTGTGCGGGTCCCAAGTGCACCTGCCGGACCCGTCGCTGGCGTACGGGACGCCGCCCGAGGTGCTGGGCTGGCTGCGCGAGACGGGGGCCTCGGCGATCCTGGGCCCGTCCGACGACGTACTGGTCGCGCTCGCCCGCGCCGAGGACACGGAGCTGACGATCAGCGCGGGCTGGCCCGAGGGGCGGCTGCTGGTCGAGCAGATGCCCGGCGGCCCGGCCCGGCCCGCGCCGGGCTACCACGCCTACGTACTGGACGCGCGGATGCGGCCCGTACCCCCCGGGGCCCTCGGCGCGCTGTACGTCGCCGGGGTCGGGGTGGCGCAGGGCTACCCGGGCCTGCCGGGCGCGACCGGGGAGCGGTTCCTGCCGGACCCGCTGGTGTGCGCGCAGGGCGGGGCGGCGCGGATGTGGCGGACCGGGCACGCCGCGCGGGTCGCGGAGAACGGCAGCCTGCACGTCTTCGACCACCCGTGGGACGAGGACCCGTTCGCGGACGAGTTCGGCACGTTCGTCGTCGTCGCGGACCCGGCGGGCCACCGCGCGCTGTGGCCCGCAGCGGTGCCCGTACCGGAGCTCTGGCGGCGTACCCACGGCGAGGACCTGTACGAGCTGTGCCTGGACCACCTGGACGAGCAGCCCGCCGGCGACCGCCTCGGCGACCACCCGTGAGCCGCTCGGTGCGGCCCGCCCCGGCCGCAGCCGCCCGGGGGGCTGGGGAGTGTCGTCAAAGTGGCGTCGGCCGCCCGAAGGGCAGGCCCCGCCGGCCAGACGGGACTCTGACGACACGACCTAGGGGGTGTCTGGCGGGTGTCCGAGAGCGCGTGCCGGGCGTCGCGACGCCGCGGACACCCGTCAGACACCCCCTAAGCGGTCGGGAGGGTGCGGTGGGCCACGCTGACGACGTAGCACTCGCCGAGCGGGTGGGTGACGAAGTCCCAGCCCTCGTCGCCCGCGTCGCCGCCGCCCGGCAGGTCGGCCAGCACCACGCGGCCCTCGGCGTCGCGGTCGAACCCGAAGGCGGAGAAGCGGCGGCGCAGCCCGTGCCCGAGGGCCTTGGTGTACGCCTCCTTCAGGGTCCACAGCCGCAGCAGCCGTGCGCGGCGCTCGTCCTCGGGCAGCGCGGCCAGTTCCTCGCCCTCGCGCGGGGTGCAGACCTGGTCGCGCAGCAGCTCGAAGGAGATGTCGCGGTCGGCGGGCTCGGCGTCCACGCCGATCGGGCCGGTGCGGCTGACGCCGACCAGGATCAGCTCGTCGGTGTGCGCGAGGCTGACCTCCAGTTCGCCGCCGAGCCCGCGCAGTACGGGCCGGCCGCCCAGCTGGTAGCCGAGGTCGAGGCTGCCCGGGCTCACGCCCAGGGCGAGCGCGGCGGTGTGCTTCATGACGAAGCGGGACACGGCGAAGCGCAGCCGGCCCGAGGCGACCGGTGTCTGGCGGTAGCGCGGCCAGTCCTGGCCGAGCAGGGGGCGCAGTTCGGGGTCGAGCAGGGCGGAGGTGAGCCACTGGCCCCACCGGGTGCAGACGACCGCCTGGCCGGTGGTGTCGAGCCGTTCCTCGACCGCGTCCCAGGGGCCGTCGGAGCCGGGGATGTACACGGGTGCGTCGAGCGCGTCGAGGGTGGCGAGCGCGGCCAGCGCTTCGCCGAGGGCGCCGGGCGGGCCGGCCGCGCCGAGCGCGCTGTGGGCGTCGGGCCCGGCGTCCCGCAGGCCGGGGACGTGCCGCCGGCCGGTCACCGCGCACGCCCGGTGGCCCGGATGTCGCAGCCGAGGCCCTCGCGGTGGCGTTCGGCCAGCTCGGCCCAGATCCGGTCCCGCGCCTCGATGGAGGCGGGCGTGCCCGGTCCGTCGGGTGCGATCCCGAGCCGTTCGGTGATCCGGGCGGTCGCGAGCAGCGCCCAGTGCGGGCTGCCGAGGAAGGGGTCGCGGCCGGTTTCGGCGGCGACGCCCTGGACCCCGAGCACGGCGGCGGCGAGCAGCACCATCGCCTGCCGGTCGGCGAACGCCCGCATCCGCGGGTCGCCCGGGTCCGCGCCCTCGGCGAGGCGGCTCTGGCGGGCCAGGGCGCGCTGTTCGCTCAGCAGCCGGCCCGCGACGCGGGCCAGTGCGGGGTCGACGGTGTCGCCCGAGCCGACGTCGGCGGCCGCGGCGATGCGGGTGAAGCGGGCATGGGCGCAGGTGAGGGCGCCGACCAGGGTATCGTCGCTGCCCGGCTCCGGCGGGATGATCCGCGCGGGCATCCGCTCGTCGAGCCGGAACAGCACCGAGGGGCCCGCGCCGCCCGCAGGGCCGGGGCCGCTGTGGCCGCCCGCGCCGCCCGGGCCGCCCGCGTCCCAGCGCCGTCCGAACGCGGCCGCCAGGGCGGGCAGTTCCCGTACGACGTCGGCCTGCCGGGCCAGGGCGTCCGCGCGGCCGGTGCCGGGCCGCTCCAGGCGGTCGACCAGCTCGGCCAGCATCCGCCGCTCGGGGCCGTCGTGGGCGGCGAGCCGGCTCTCGGTCATGACGAGCTGCAGTTCGTCCAGTACGTCGGCCACCACGATCGGCACCGTGTAGCCGACGGCCGCGCGTACGCCCGGGTCGCTGCCCTGCGGCAGCCCGCAGGCGCGCAGCCCCACCGTCACCAGGGCCTCGCACGCGAGCAGATCGGCGAACGCGGAGGCCAGGGGGGCCTTCCAGCGGCGGCCGGCCCGGCCGCCGCCGCTGGCCTGTCCGGCGACCAGCGCGACGGTGGCGCGCAGGACCGCGCTCGCGGCGCCGGTCAGCGCCTGGGCCCCCAGCAGGGCGTCGCGCTGCTCGGCGCGCAGCACGGACCGGGCGTACCCGCTCGGCGCGGGCGGCCCGGCGGGCGGCCGGGCCGCCGCCTCCGGTTTCGCGGGCACGACGGAAACGGCGGCCGCGACGGACCCAGTGGTCCTCGTGTCGCGGCCGTCCTGGAGCAGACCCGGCCGGGTCGGGGCCATCGACGGCCTCCCTCTCGTCCTCATCGAAGCCGGCGCACGCTGCTGTTCAAGGCGTGCCAGGTGGCCAGCCGCAGGGTCTCGGCGCTCGCGCGTCCCAGCCACTCCCGCACGTAGCGGCGGGCCTCGGCGAGATCGGTACCGCCGCCCAGGACCGGTTCTACGGCTTCTGCCCGCAGCATGACCTGCTGGGCGCAGACGACCCGTACGCCGTCCTCGTCCGGTTCGAGGGACCACTCTCCGCTGTGCGCGGCGACCAGTTCGGGGGAGGCGAGCTCCTTGTAGACGATCCGGGCGGCCGCGGGGAAGCAGAGCCGGACCGTGCGCGTGGTGACGCTCAGGCCGCTGGGTTCGGCGAAGGTGTCCACGGCGGCCACCTGCACGCCGGGCACGTCCTCGATGACGCGGGCGGCGTCCACGTGCGGGACCAGCTGCGCCCAGTCCTCGATGCGGTAGAGGAAGTCGTAGACCAGCTCGGCGGGTCCGGCGACGTGCACGCTGTCCTCGAAGGACAGCAGCAGCTCGTCCAGCCGCTCCCAGCGCTCGGCGATCTCCTTGACCTGGGCCAGCTGGGCCTCGGTCTCCTCTTCCCACTCCCGGCGGGCCCGTGCGCCGGTGTCCCCGGGCAGCCCTTCCAGGGTGCGCTCCTGGCGCAGCGTCAGCAGGGTCTCGGTGTCGTCGCGCGCCTCGACGGTCCAGCATCCGGTGGTGGGCACGCCCAGCCGGAAGGTGTCCTCCAGCTCGAAGGCGACGGTGCGGGTGTGCGGGTTCAGGACGCGGCGCATGTGGAAGGAGCGGACCCGGTCGCCGGCCACGTCCCACATGCGCAGCCGCTCGTGGGTGCCGTCGAAGTCCATTCGTTCCACGTGGACGGGGGACGGCAGCAGCAGCGGCCAGCGCACGGCGTCGGCGAGCAGTCCGTAGACCACGCCGGCCGGGGCGGCCACCTCGGCCGTCCGCTCGCTCGCGTGGACACGCTGCGAAGAAGACATGGAACGGCCTCCCCTCCGAGTGGGTGCAGATGTGCTCAAGCCTGCCCGGGGCCACTCGAACTTCGCTCAAGCCGGGACGGCCCGCCCTCAAGCGTGGGTCGTCTGCGTGAGCGCCTCCGCGAGCATCCGCCAGATCTCCGCGGCGAGGTCGATGTTGACGTCGTCCTGGGCCTGCTGGGCCAGCTCGCGCAGGCCCTGTACGCCGGCCGGGTCCCCGTCCAGGATCTGCAGCTGGTGGTGGAGGATCGACAGGCGCACCTGGTCGCGGTGGGTCATCCTCGGCTGGTCCCCGACCGCGTCGGCGAGCAGGGTGCGCGCGTCCTCGTACCGGGCGTCGGCGAAGGCGAGTTCGGCCTTGAGCGCCGCCTGGTACTGGCGCAGCGAGGGCGTGCCGACGAAGACGAGGGCGGCTTCGGCCTCGGTGATACGGCGCTGCGCCTGCGCGGGGTCGGCGGGCCGCATCTGCAGGTGCAGGCGGGCGGCGGCCTGCCGCAGGCGCAGCCACAGTACGAGGTCCTCGTGGCTGCTGAAGCGTTCCAGGGCCGCCTCCAGGCAGGCCAGCGCGCCGTGGTGGTCGGCCTGGCGCATGCGGACGGCGGCCGCGGTCCACATGGCCTCGGCCCACAGCGCGTCGGTGCGGCCCTCGACGAGCACGGTCAGCTCGTCGGCGTGCAGGCGCGCGTCGCCGGTACGGCCCGCCTCCGCCTGTACGGATACGAGGGCGAGCAGCACGGTGGCCCGGTCCTCGACGCCCAGGCGCTCGCTCTGGGCGAGCTGGTGGGCCTCGAAGGCCGCGTCGAGGGCGGGCATGATCTCGCCGAGCGAGCGCAGGCAGCGGGCGAAGCGGGTCAGTCCCCGTACGCGCAGCTCGCTGACGCCGACCTCCTCGCCGAGCCCGACGAGTTCGGCGAGCTGGGCCCGCTCCGTGACGTGGTCGCCCTGGAGCCGGGAGGCCTGCGCGAGCAGCCACAGCGCCTGCCAGCGCAGGACCGCGCTCTCGTGGCCCTCGGCCGCCAGGGCCTGGCGCAGCGAGTCGATGGCGTCGGGGGAGCCGGTGGACGCGGCGAGGGTGAGGGCGTGGGCGAGGGAGCCGGTGGCGGGCTCCTCGAAGTCGGCGGGTTCCAGGCCGAGGCGGCCGGCCAGGTAGGTCACGGCCCGGTCGGTGGGCTGGCGGGCCCCGGACTCCAGCCGGGAGAGGTAGCCGGTGGACATGCCCTCGCCGGCCAGCGCGGTCTGTGACAGCCCCTTGGCCGTCCGCAGTTTCCTCAGGCGGTGTCCGAAGGCGGGCTGTCGCAGCATGAGCACCCCAGGGGTCGGCGGCAAAACTCTGTCGGGAACCGTCAACGAGCGTAGGCCGCCCGGCAATTCGCGGGCAAACCTTTGCCAGGCGAAGCGCCCCCTTCTCGTGCGGATCTCGTACGGATGCAGAGCGGTCGTGGGGTGTTCCTCGACCGGTCCTCCACCGGATCGAGGCATGCTCTCCAGGACCCGGCCTTCGCACCGGCCAGGGCCTGCCCTTTTCTGATTCGAGCGCCTGGGAGTCGACGATGAGGCCATCGGTGTGCGCATTGAGCGAGTCATGCACCCCCGCCTGTCACCAGGCCGGTGACCTGACCGCGGCGCACACCCCCGCTCACCACATCCCCGCGGCGCACGCCGCCGCCCAGCAGACGGAGGTGGTCCAGGACGCGATGCCCGACGACGACATCGGCTGGCCGCGCTAGGCAGCGGCGCCCCGCGGCTGCGGCGGGCCCCGGCGCCACTTGTACGCTGCACGGATGAGCACTTCCGCACTCCGCCTGGAACCGGTCACCGCCGACAACCTCGACGCCGTCTGCGCGATATCGGTACGCCCCGACCAGCAGCACCTCGTCTCACCGGTGGTCAAGTCGCTGGCCGAGGCGTACGTGCACGGCGAGACCGCCTGGCCGCGGGCGATCGTGGACGGCGACGAGGTCGTCGGCTTCGTGATGGCCTTCGTCGACATCGCCTGGGACCCGGCGAAGGACCCCTCGGACGTCCGCTCGGGCATCTGGCGCCTGAACGTCCGCGCCGACGCACAGGCCAAGGGCTACGGCCGCTTCGCGGTCCGGGCGGTGGCCGCCGAGCTGCGCGAGCGCGGCGCGTCCCACGCCTATGTGACGTGGGACCCGGGCGCGGACGGCCCCGAGCCGTTCTACCTGCGGCTGGGCTTCGGCCTCACGGGCGAGCTGAGCGGCGGCCAGACGGTCGGCGTGCTCGACCTGACCGCGGACGGCGCGTAGCCGCGCAGCTGCTTCACCCGGCCGCGCGGAACTCCCGGGGGCTCAGGCCCCGTACCCGCTTGAAGGCCGTCGACAGCGCGAAGGCGCTGCTGTAGCCGACCCGGCGGGCGACCGTGGCGACGGTGGCGTCCGGTTCGCGCAGCAGGTCGGCCGCGAGCGCCAGGCGCCAGCCCGTCAGGTAGGACATCGGGGGTTCGCCCACGAGCTCGGTGAAGCGCCGCGCCAGCGCGGCGCGCGAGACGCCGACCTTCGAGGCGAGTTCCGCGACCGTCCAGCCGTACGCCGGGTTCTCGTGCAGCAGCCGCAGCGCCGGCCCGACGACCGGGTCGCTGTCGGCGCCGCCGCGGTCCGCGATCCAGTTGCGTACGACGCCGATCAGCAGCAGGTCCAGCAGCCGGTCCAGGACGAGTTCCTGGGCCGGTTCGCTACGGGAGATCTCCTCGGCCAGCAGGGAGATCAGGGCGGTGTCCGCCGCCGAGGACGGGTGGACCAGAACGGCCGGCAGCGCGTCCAGCAGGCGGCGTCCGATCTCGCCGGGCTCCTGGTAGGTGCCGCTCAGCATCACCGCCGATCCGTCGGCCTCGCCCCAGGTCCGCACGCCCAGCAGCATCGACTGCGACACGTCGGCGCCCTCCAGGCTGCACCGCTGCTCCTCGTCCACGGTGATCTGCACCGGCGTGTCCGGGTCGTCCGCGACGGTGTAGGGGACGGGGCCGCGCACGACGGCCACGTCGCCGGGGCCGACCGCCACCGGCTCGCCCCCGTCGGGCAGCAGCCACGCCGAGCCGCGCACCATCGTCATCACCGACAGCGGGGCCCGGTCCTCGATCCGCAGCGCCCAGGGCGGGTTGAACACCGACTTCTGCAGGAACGCGCCCCGGGCCTTGGGGCCTTCGAGAAGTCCGGTCAGTGTGTCCATCCCACCATCATCCGCCCGCTCGTCCGCCCGCGGGCCCGCTGTCCTCACGCGTTCCAGACGCCCGTCGCGGCCGCCTCGCGCGCGAAGTCCGCGAAGTCCTTGGGCGCCCGGCCCAGTGCCTCCTCGACCCCGTTCGTCAGGTGCGCGTTGCGGCCGTCGAGGATCAGCTCGAAGAGGTCGGCGATCTCCTCGGGCAGGCCGTTCTCGCGCAGCACCTGCCGGTACTCCTCCGTCGAGACCGGTACGTAGGAGATCTCGCGCCCCGTGGCCTTGGACAGTTCGGCGGCGACGTCGGCGAAGCTCAGCAGGCGCGGGCCGGTCAGGTCGTGGGTCCGCCCGATGTGCCGGTCGTCGGTCAGCGCGGCCACCACCACGTCGGCGATGTCGTCGGTGTCGATGAAGGGCTCGACGGCGCCGGCGGTCGGCAGGGCGATCTCGCCGGCCAGCACGGGCCCCACGAAGAAGCTCTCGTCGAAGTTCTGGTTGAACCAGGCGCAGCGCACGATCGTCCAGTCGGCCCCGGAGGCCTTCAGGTTCTCCTCGCTGAGCTCCGCGGCCTCCTCGCCGCGGCCCGACAGCAGCACCAGGCGGCGCACCCCGGCGGCGACGGCCGCCTCGGCGAACGCGCCCACCTGCTCGGCGGCGCCGGGGAAGGCGAGGTCGGGGTAGTAGGTGACGTACGCCCGGTCGACGCCCTCCAGGGCGGGCCCCCAGGTCGAGGGCTCGTTCCAGTCGAAGGGCGGTTCGCCGGTGCGCGATCCGATGCGGACCGGGCGGCCCAGGGCGGTGAGCTTGTCGGCGACGCGGCGGCCGGTCTTGCCGGTGCCGCCGATCACGAGGGTGGCGGGGGCGGTCTCGGTCTGCGTCTGCGTCTGCGTCTGCTGCGTTGTCTGCGTCATGTGACCAGTCAACGGCCCAGGAGTGAGACGCAACATCGCCGAGAAGCTCAGGAACATACGCGTGAGTCCAAGGCGGCCACAGCCGCGACCGCCACGGCCGCGACCGCCGCCCGGGTCAGACGACCCGGCGCATCCCCCGCGCCTCCCGCTCCCGCAGCACCTCCAGCAGCGGCGCCGGGCGCGGGTCGGCCGGCGCCAGCGCCGCCGCGAGCGCGGCCTCGGTGAGCTCGGGGCCGCCGCCCGCCGTGTAGCCGTCGGGGCGCACCAGCAGCCAGCTGCCCGCCGACATGCCCAGCGCCTGGCGCAGCCGGCCGCCCGGGTCCGCCAGCAGTCGCGGCCCGGAGCGCGAGCGCGCCCGGTCCGGTGCGACGGTACGGACCGACAGCCAGGCCCCGTACCGCTCCAGCGCGGCCTGCGCCGCCTCCCGCGCCTCGCCGGTGGCCTCGGGCACGTACAGCAGGGACCAGCGCACGTCGCGCAGTTCGGCCCGCAGCCCCTCCGTCCCCGGGTCGCCGGGGAAGCGGGCGGCGGCCCCCGCCGCCCGCGACCCGGCGGGCAGTCCCGGACCGCCGGGGCCGCCGGGCCCGTGGGGGCCGCCGCCGGGTCCCGGCGGCGGGGTGCTCAGCGGGCTCTGCGGGTAGCCCAGGCCCAGCCCGGCCGTGCCGCAGAGCATCCGGCGCCGCACCGCCTCGCGCACGAAGGGCCGTACGGCACGGTCCAGCAGCCAGGTGCGGCGTACCAGGCCGAGCAGCGCCGGCAGCGCCAGGCCCGCGAGCACGTGCGCGAACCGCGCGAGCAGGCTTTCGCGGCCCGGCTCCAGCAGCGCCCGGCCGACCGGGACCCGCTCCTGGCCGTAGGTGTCGAGCAGTTCGCGCCCCGCCCAGCCGTGTTCCACCATCGCGAGCTTCCAGCCGAGGTTGTACGCCTCCTGGATCCCGGTGTTCATGCCCTGCCCCGAGCCGGGGCTGTCCCCGTGCGCGGCCTCCCCGGCGATGAAGCACCGGCCCTCGTGCATCCGCTCGGCCGTGCGCAGCTTGAAGGTGCGTACGCAGGTCCAGTCGGGCTCGCCGACCCGTACCTCCCGCCCGAGCCCGGCCGACAGCAGCGCGGAGTACCGCTCGTGCGCGGGCCGGGGGTCGTCGTCGGGGCCGGCGGGGTCGCCGGCCAGCAGCCGCCAGCGGCCTTCGCACGCGTAGGGCAGCATCAGCAGCGAGCGCCCGCCGCCGGTGTGCACCCAGTGCACGGTGTCCTGCGGCAGGTCCCCGGCCGCGACGTGCACGTCCGCGAGTTCCCAGCGCTCGGTGCCGGATCCGCGCAGCGGCAGCCGCAGCCGTTCGCGGACGGTGCTGTGCCGGCCGTCGCAGCCGACCAGCCACGGGACCTCGTACGCCTCGTCCTGCTGCGTCCCGTCCCTGCGCAGCCGGACCCGGACCCGCTCGGCGTCCTGGGTCAGCCCGGTCAGCCGGACCCCCCATTCGACGCTGACGCCGAGGCGGCCCAGCGCCTCGCGCAGCAGGTCCTCGGTGCGGCTCTGCTCGATGACCACGGTGTACGGGAACCGGGTGGGCGGGCGGTCCGGGCCCGCGTCGCCGGTGTCCAGGCGCAGGATGGGGCGGCCGCCGGCGGAGACGGTGAACGCGCTGTTGCTGCGGCCGTGTTCGAGGAGCCGGCGGGCGAGGCCCATCTGGTCGAGGGTCTCCAGGGTGCGCGGGTGCACGGCGACGGCCCCGCCGGCGCGGGAGGGCCCGGCCGCGGCGTCGATCAGCCGCACCCGCAGGCCCCGGCGGGCCAGCTCGTGGGCGGTGGTGAGCCCGGCCGGCCCGGCGCCGACGACGAGTACCTGAGCCTGGGCCGGTAGCGGCCGCGCGGTCACCACGATGCAACTCCCAGGGCTGTCGGAGCGGGGGCAAGGGCCCTCCACGGTCTCCAGCACGGCTCGAAGTGGATCGGAAGTACGCTCAAATCCCGCAGAAAGGCCGGGAGTCGCTGTTACCGGCGGCTACCCCCGCAGCTGCTCCGGGGCTACTTCTGCCCCTCCTTGAGGGTGTGCGCGACGAGGGCGTTGGCATGCCCGTGGCCCAGCCCGTGCTCGGTCTTGAGCCAGGAGACGAGCTCCATGTGCCCGGTCAGGGACGAGGACCGGATCAGATCCTTCCAGTGCTCGACCGGGTGGCCGTACTTCTTCTCGATCGAAGGGAAGTAGCTGGCGGGGCCCTTCACCGGCTCGGTCATGGCGTCCTCTTCTCCTCGTGCCGTACCGCGTCTGGCCGGCGTGTCACAGGGATGGACCGCAGCCGCGGCCGGAACTCATCGGCCGCGCCGGAAGAATTTCCGGACCGTCTCCGGATGACCGGCCCGACCGGCCGGTTCGTGCGATGTGATCACATTGCCGTATGACCACGACGAAGACCCTGTACCTGCTGTGCTGCGCCGCCCCGCCCGTTTTCGACGTGGCCCGCGTGATCGAGGACGCCCAGGCCCGCGGCTGGGACGTCTGTCTCGGCCTCACCCCGACCGCCGCGCACTGGCTCTCCGGGAGCCTCGACGGGCTCGCCGCCCTCACGGGGCATCCGGTGCGGTGGCAGTACAAGCTCCCCGGCCAGGCCGACGTATGGCCGGCCGCCGATGCGCTGCTCTTCGCCCCGGCGACCTTCAACTCCCTCAACGCCTGGGCGCTCGGCCTGACCGACCGCTTCGCCGTCGGAGTGGCCGCCGAGGCGCTCGGCAAGCAGGACGTGCCCGTCGTCGCCATGCCCTGCCTGAACTCCGCCCTCGCCGCCCACCCGCAGTTCGACCAGTCCCTGGCCGTCCTGCGCAGCGCCGGCGTCACCGTCCTGTACGGCGAGGACGGCTTCACCCCCGGCCCGGCCGGCCCCGACGCCCCGCCGCACTTCCCGTGGCACGCGGCCCTGGAGGCGGTGTCGGCGGCCCGGTGAGCGGCGCGAGCTCGCGGAAGAACGCCCGTACGTCCCCCACCAGCAGGTCCGGCACCTCCATCGCGGGGAAGTGGCCTCCCCTGTCGTACGAGGTCCAGCGCACGACGGAGTCGGTGCGCGCGGCGACGTGCCGCAGCGGGATGAAGTTGTCCCTGGGGAAGTCGGCGAGCGCGGTCGGGGTGCGGGAGACCTCGGGCGGCTGCCCGAAGTAGTCGGCGTGGGCCCGCTCGTGGTAGATCCGCGCGGCCGAGCCGGCCGTACCGGTCAGCCAGTACAGCATCACGTTGGTCAGCACCTGGTCCCGGTCCGGCGGGCACCGGGGGTCGCTCCACTCGGCGAACTTCTCCCCGATCCAGGCCAGCAGCCCGACGGGGGAGTCGTTGAGCGCGTAGGCGAGGGTCTGCGGGCGGGTCGCCTGGATGTCGGCGTAGCCCTGCCGCTCGCGCGCCCAGGTCCGCTGCCGCTCCCAGGAGGCCCGCGTACGCTCCCGCTCGGCCGGCGTCAGCGGCGCCAGCTCCTGCTCGGTGGGCTCCGCGGTGGCTCCGCCGCCCGGCAGCAGGTTGAGGTGTACGCCGCTGACCCGCTCGGGGTGGATCCGGCCCAGCTCCCGGGAGACCGCGGCTCCCCAGTCGCCGCCCTGGACTCCGTACCGCTCGTACCCGAGGCGCTCCATCAGGACGGCGAAGGCCCGCGCGACCCGCTTGAACTCCCAGCCCCGCTCGGTGGTCGGCCCGGACAGGGTGAAGCCTGGGATCGACGGGAGCACCAGGTGGAAGGCGTCGGCCGGGTCCCCGCCGTGCGCCCGGGGGTCCGTCAAGGGGCCGGCGACGCGCTGGAACTCGACGAGGGAGCCGGGCCAGCCGTGGGTCATCAGCAGCGGCCGGGCGTCCGGTTCGGGCGAGCGCAGGTGCGCGAAGTGCACCCGGGCCCCGTCGATGACGCACGTGTACTGCGGCCAGGAGTTCAGCCGCGCCTCGGCGGCCCGCCAGTCGTACCCGTCGCGCCAGTGGCGCGCGAGCTCGCGCACCTCGCCGAGGGGCATGCCGTACGCCCGGCCCGCGTCCGGCAGTTCGTCGGGCCAGCGGGCCCGGTCCAGCCGTTCGGCCAGGTCGTCCAGTTCGCGCTGCGGTACGTCGAGCCGGAACGGCCGCGCCCACTCACCAAGGTCGCTCATGCCTTGGAGGGTAGGCGAGGCCCCTGCTCACGCCGCGTACAGGTCGAAGGTCGACCCCCGCTTCGGTCCGGCCGCCACGTCGAGCGCCGGGTCCACGGTCAGCATCGCCTGGTGCAGCCGCTGTAACTGCGGGGACGGCTCCACGCCCAGGTCCTCGATCAGCCGGCCGCGCAGCCTGCGGTACACGTCCAGGGCCGTGGCCTGGCGCCCCGAGCGGTACAGCGCGACCATCGCCTGCGAGTGCAGCCCCTCGTGCTGCGGGTGGCGGGCGATCAGCTCGGTGAGTTCCGCGAGCAGTTCGGTGTGGCGCCCGAGCCGCAGGTCCACATCGATCCGCCGCTCCACGGTGACCAGCCGGCTCTCCTCCAGCCGCATCACCTCGATCTCCAGGATCGGCCCCACCCGTACGTCGACCAGGGCCGGCCCCTGCCACAGCGCCAGCGCGGCGCGCAGCAGGTCCGCCGCGCCCTCGTCGTCACCGCCCTCGAAGGACTTCTGGCCCTGGGCGACGAGGCTCTCGTACTCGTGCACGTCCACCGATTCCGGCGGGATCTGGAGCAGGTAGCCGCCGTGCCGGGTGGCCAGCACGTCCTTGGCGCCGCCGGGTTCGCCGGGGCCCATCGCGGTGCCGAGTCTGCGGCGCAGCTGGAGTATGTACGTCTGCAGGGTGGTCAGCGCGCTCTGGGGCAGATCGGTGCCCCAGATCTCCTCCATGAGCGTGGGCACCGGCATCACCCGCCCCGGGTACAGGGCGAGGAGCGTCAGGATCTGCCGCGGCTTGCGGGCGGTGGGAACGATCGAGCCCCCGTTGACCTCGGCACTCAACGGACCCAGAACCTGAATTTTCACGGTCTCCTCCGTAAGTCGTCGAATTCGCTGAGATTCCCCTCGAATTTGGCCTTCGACTGAGGCACGGTAGCCGGGCCCTGCGCAACGTCTCCGAATTCTCGAGGCTCTTTTGAGCCCCTCTCCACGGGTCGAACCGCCGGTCGGCGGCCCTGTCGGTCCCGTGTCCCGCCCACCTCCCGTGCCGGGGCCAGTGGTGGCGCCAACCTCCGTACGCCGAATTCACCCGCGGAAATCCTGTTCTCCTGCCGGGTGCTCTCGGCGGTTTCCTCCGACTGCGTCATATCCGGTCGCGGTGCGGAGTCGATCCGCACCCGACCGGTCCTCTCCGATCGTCCGAGCAGCGGCGCCTCCCACAGCGGGAGCACCGTGCCCACCCCGTTCACGGCCCGGTCCCCAGGCTCCCCAGGGCCCCGGCCGCGGCCGCGGCGGCCACCGACCGCGCGTCCGTGCGGTATTCCGGGGCACGGCCCTCCGCCACCAGGCTCGGCAGCAGCAGCGCCCACAGGTCGGAGACCCTGCGCTGCAGTTCCGCGGCCGACATCCCCGTCCCGGACATGGCCTCGATCCCGCACGCGGCGGCCGCGACCAGCGCCTCCGCGCTCTCCCAGCGCCGTTCCGCGGACAGTTCGCCCGCGTCGCGCGCGAACCGCAGCAGCGCGCACACGGCCGACAGCCAGGTCGCGTGGAAGTCGACCACCTGCGGCTGCTGCCCCACGCACTCCTTGGTGATCCGGAAGCTCGCCGGGATCGCCGAGTCCTCGTGCAGCGTCCGCGCCAGCCAGTGCGTGGTGTCGATCAACACCTGCAAGGGCGAGGCCCCTGTGCCGCGCTGTTCCTTGACCGCGTTGCGCAGCAGGGCGCATCCATGCTGCTGCACGGCTTCCGCGAGCTCGTCCTTGGAGCCGAAGTGGAAGTACAGCGCGCCCTTCGTCACTCCGGCCGCACCCGCGATGTCGGCCAGGGTGGCGTGGGCGTATCCGTGTCGGTGGAACATGTCCGCACCGGCACGGACGAGCCGCCTGCGGGTCCGCTCCGACCTCTCCTGCACCGAGCAGTCTCCTTTCCCCGCCCCGTACCAGCCCCTGCTCGGGCACACTTTCGCGCTCACATTGCCGGCCGTCAGACCTGCACGAGGCGTTCGCCGCCGGCCTCGGCCAGGCTCTCCGGCCCGGCCATCAGGATGGAGCGCTGCAATCGCCGCAGTGCGGCGGACGGCTCCAGCCCGAGCTCCCGTACGAGGGTGGCGCGCAGCCGCTGGTAGACGTCCAGGGCCTCGCCCCGGCGCCCCGAGCGGTGCAGGGCGAGCATGAACTGCCCGTGCAGGTTCTCGTGGGTGCGGTAGCGGCTCACCAGCACGGTCAGCTCGGCCAGCAGCTCGCGGTGGCGCCCCAGCCGCAGGTCCGCCTCGATCCGCTGGTCCAGCGCGCACAGCCGGGTCTCTTCCAGCCGCAGCGTCTCCATGTCCAGTTGGACGCCGCCCTGTACGTCGGCGAAGGCGGAGCCGGACCACAGCGCCAGGGCCTCGCGCAGTAAGCGCGCGGCGCCGGGGAAGTCCCCCGCGTCCATGGCCCGGTAGCCGCTGCCGGCCAGCCGGTCGAACTCCCGCACGTCGAGGGTGCCGCCGCCGCTGTTCAGCAGATAGCCGCCGGGCAGGGTGACGAGGACGTCCTTCGCGGTGCGCTCCGGCGCCTCGGTGCGCTCCGGCGCCTCGGTGCGCTCCGGCGCCTCGGTGCCTTCCGCGTTTCTCGCACCCGCCTCCAGCGCGGTCGCGATGAGCGCGCGCAGCTGGAGGACGTACGTCTGGAGCGTGGTGCGGGCGCTGCGGGGCGGTTCGTCGCCCCACAGCTCCTCTATGAGCGCCGCCACGGGCACCACTTGGTCGGCATGCAGGGCCAGGAGCGCCAGGACCTGCCGGGGCTTGGGGGCGGTCGGCGCGATGGAGATCCCGTTCTCCCGCACCGCCAGTGCGCCCAGTACTTCGATATTCACGCCGTACTCCCCTGTCCTGGATGAGTCACAACCTCAGTAGAAAACAGGACGAGCGGTTTGTCAATATGAAACCGATCCCGCTGTTCTGGAGCCCAGCAATACCCCATCCTCACTCAAGAACTGGCCCTGAGCTGCGACTTTAAGCTCCACCCGGTACCCCCAAACCAACCCAGCACGCCTCAATCCCACCTCGACACGAGGCACAGAAGGGGGCCGGAGACGCCCCATAAGAGACCGCACAGTCGGTACATTGCCCGGCGCTGCGCCGCCCGGGGGCTACGGGATGGCCCCCGGCCGACCCCCGCGCGCGGACCGGCGGACACACGCAAAGCGCCCCGTCTCAACCCGAGACGGGGCGCACAGGGACATCACGGGAACACCGGCACCCGGCGGTTCAGGGGCGGGCCGGCTCCAGCTTCCCCGCATCGCCGCTCTCTTCGACCTCTTCGGCCGCGTCGGCGTTCAGCAGCGCCAACTCCGCGAGCACCCGGCGCCCGCGGTCTTCGGCGATGTCGAGCCGGCCGAGCATCGCCGGGGTCGCGATGCCGGGGAGGACGTGCTGGTAGAGGGCGGCCACCCGCTCCTCGATGTCCGCGCGGTCGGTGAGGGTCTGCGAGTAGATCTGCACGCCCGTCCAACTGGCGGACAGGACCCAGGCCGTCTCGGCGGGATCCACGTGCGGCAGCAGTTCGCCCTGCCCCTTCGCCTCGCTCAACAGCATCCGGGTGAGGTCGATCCACTCCGGCACCGCGCCGCCGCCGAAGACCTCGCGCATCTCCGGGCCGAGCGAGAGCCGGGCGCCCGCGCTGAGCATCGGCTCGTGCTTCATCCGGTACGCCAGCACCATCGCGACGTCCACGAGCTCCTGGAGCTTGCTGTCGCGGGAAGGTACGCCGCCCTCACCGAGCTGCGCGTCGAGCACGCCTTGGGCCAACTCCCGCTTCGAGGCGAAGTGGAAGTACAGGGCGCCCTTGGTGACGCCTGCGCGGGAAAGGATGTCCGCGATGGTGGCGGCGTCGTAACCCCGCTCGTCGAAGACGGCCGCCGCGGCATCCAAGATCGCGCGGCGCGTACGTACTGCACGCTCCTGTCGCACCACGAGTGCCTCCGATGTCCAGGGAATCGTACCGGCGGATTCGTATACAGCCCCCGCCGTTCGACAGAAACCAACCAGAAGGTCCGTATTTTATCAAGCCGGTCTCTGGTGTGACTTGATCGAGTCTCCCACTTCTTCGCCTGGTCACTCACACACCCCATCCCCTCGACGCCCCGGATCTACACCCTTTGCGCCGGTCCGCGACAGGCTGCGGTTAGAGGTTGACGCTCTGCTCAAAAATACCACCCATACGGTTTTTAACTCTCTCTTTCTCCCCTGTGTCACAGCGGCGGACCCACCGGCAGCCGACGGCGGCCCTGACACCCGGGCGCCCGACGTCCACTCAACGATGGCTTGAATTCCTCTCACCGAATCCGGCGCAGCAACACCCCACCGGACCGGGGCATATGACCGGAAGACCGGCTCCCACTTGGGACTCGCGGTTCGTGGCGCCCCGCCCGTTCCACGACCGGAACACCGCTGGTGGGCGCGCCCTACAGGCCGACATGTGACCCAAACGACCCGTCATGCGCGTCAGGAGGACACGATTTGAGCACCTTGAAACAAAACCGGAGAGTACGTATCTTGCGAGGCGCGTGCGCCACTTGTCCCATCAGTCGAACTGGCTCTGCGGGGAGAGTTCCATGACCATGCTGACGATCCGGAAGAACGCGCCCGCCCTTCCTCTACCGAGGACGGGAGACCCGTGGGCCCGGTGCAACGTCATACCGGGGTTGACCACCACGGTGCCCAGGGAGTACGTCCACCGCAGCTCGCTTGCGGAGGTCTTCCTGACGGGGTGCGACGAGGCAGGGCCGGACATGTTCCGCCTCACGGGGCAGTGGCCCCGTGCCCACACCTTCTTCACCACTGCCGACGGCATCAGCCACGACCCGGTGCAGGCGGGAGAGACCGTACGACAGGTCGGGCTCTACCTCTGCCACGCCGTGTACGGGGTGCCGCTCGGCTACAACGTGCTGCTCTGGAGCCTGGACTTCGAGACCCAGCCCGAGCAGCTGCGCATCGGCCGCGGCCCGACCGACCTCCAGATCACAGCCGTGTGCAACGACTTCGCCTGGAAGGGCAACCGCTTCTCCGGGCTGCTGGAAGTCGACATACACCGCGATGGCGAACTCACCGCCACCGGCACCGCCCGCTTCACCTTCGTCCACCCGAACACCTACGCAAGACTGCGCGGCGACCGCGGCACCATCGGCTTAGAGAAGGCACTGGCACGCCGTACGCCGGTGGCCGCCGCATCAGCGGGCAGATCGCTGCCCTTCGACGTCGTCCTTGCGCCCGCCGAACGACCGGGTCGGTGGGAACTCAGCGCCGACCTCAACCACCCCATCCTCTTCGAGCACGCCAACGACCACGTTCCCGGCATGGTCCTCGTCGAAGCCGCCCGCCAGGCGGCTTACGGAATGCACCCGGCCGACACCTTCACCCCCACGGCCGTGTCGACGGAATTCCTCAACTACGTCGAGCTGGACACGCCGTGCTGGGTGGACGCGAACGTCACCGGACCCGGCCGGGTGGAGGTCGTCGGCCGCCAGGGAGGCGCCGCCGCCTTCCGGTCCACGGTGACCGGCACGATCGCCTGACCGCCGAGAGCCGCCTGTGCGGCCCGTCCTCGCCCTGCCCGTCCCACCCTGACCGTTTGTCCGGTCCGCACGCGGGAAGCCCCGCGCGCGACCCCTCAGCCCTGCTGGCCCTGGTACTCCCGGTACCAGGCGGCGTAGCGTCCGAACTCTGCGGAGAATCCCGGCCCGGGAGATGCCTCGAGTTGGTTCCACAGGCGCCGGCTGTCGTACCAGTGGTCCACCGCCAGGAACGACACCCGCCTTCGCAGCACCGGGTCTCCCCGCCCGCCGAGCAGTTCCAAGGCCCCGGCCATGTCCACGTCGTCCGTCGGCAGTGCCGTGAGCCCGAGTTCCCGTACGACCGTCTCCACCAGTTCCCGCACGCTGACGGGTTCCGGATGGCCGGCGTGCAGTACCTGCCCCGCGCCCCCCACGCCGTGCCGGACGGCGAGTTCCGCCAACGCGCCGGCCAGGGCGTCCACCGAGACCATGGACGTCCTGGCCCGGCCGCCGTTCACCCAGTACGGCACCCGTTCCAGTAACCGCACCAGCGAGGGCACCACCCAGCGGTCCCCCCGCCCGTACACCAGATGGGGCCGCAGGACCGTACCGCCGGCCGCCAGCACGAGGCGCTCGCCGGCCAGCCGGGTCACGCTCGTCACCGACTCCGGTTCCTCGGCGAGTTCCCCTTCCCGCGCACCGCGGTGGGCCCCCTCCCGGTAGACGGCCGCCGTCCCCAACTGGACGGTCCGCCGCACCCCGGCCCGCTCCGCCTCGGCCAACAGCGCCCGGGTCCCCTCCGCGTTGACCGCCCGGCACTGCTCCTCGGTGCCGCCGATCCGGGCGGCCAGGTGCAGCACGGTGTCGACGCCCTCGCACAGCCCGCGCAGCGACTCGGGCCGCGTCAGGTCCCCGTGTACGACCTCCGCTCCGGGCACGTCGGCCTCGTGCACGAGCGCCCGTACGGCCACCCCCGACCGGACCAGCCGCTCCACCACACCGGTCCCGACGAACCCGGCACCACCTGTTACCAATACCCTGCGACTCGTCATGGCATTGATCATTACACCGTGTTACTGTCTCGCGGTGATGTTGGAGACAGACAAGTGAAACTTCTTTCCGGCAAGTCGGCGCTGATCACCGGCGCGAGCTCCGGGATCGGAGCGGCCGCCGCCCGTGTGTTCTGCCGGGAAGGCGCCGCGCTGACACTCGTGGCCCGCCGCGAGCCCGAACTGTCCGCGCTCACCGAGGAGCTGCGCGCCGACGGACACCGGGTGCAGTACGTGGTCGCCGATGTCACCGACAGCGAGGACGTGGCGCGCGCCGTCGCAGCGGCCGTCTCCGCGTACGGCCGACTGGACGCGGCCTTCAACAACGCGGGCATCGGCACCGAGCCCAAGCCCCTGCACCTCCTCGGTGAGGACGCCTACGACAGCGTCATGGACACCAACGTGCGCGGCGTCTGGAACTGCCTGCGCCACGAGATCCGCGCCATGCTGGCCACCGGCGGCGGCTCGATCGTCAACAACAGCAGCACCGCCGGCCTGGTGGCCACGCCGGTGGCGGCCTCCTACGTCGCGTCGAAGCACGCGGTCGTGGGCCTGACCAAGGCTGCCGCCAACGACTACGCGGCCCTCGGCATCCGGGTCAACGTCCTTGCGACCGGCTCCACGCGCAGCGAGATGATCGACGGGTGGCTCAAGGAGAATCCGGCGATGGAGGAGGTCCTCCTCCAGTCGGCCCTCCTCCCCCGCATCGCGGCCCCCAGCGAGATCGCCGAAGCCGCCGCCTGGCTCTGCAGCGACCGCTCCTCCTTCGTCGTCGGCGCCACCTTGCCCGTGGACGGCGGCTGGACCGTCCGCTGATGCGGCGCCGCCGATGTCGGGGAGCGTTAACGGCGTTAACGGCGTTAACGCCGTTAACGCTCCCCGGCTTCGGCACGTCGGTACGGGGCCGCCGTGCGGCGGACCACCGGGGCCGTCAGGGCGGTGGTGGCCAGGGCCATCAGGACGAGCACGGTGAACAGGCGCGGGCCGATCACGCCGAGGCCGAGGCCGATGTTCAGCACCACCAGCTCCGTCACCCCCCGGCAGTTCATCAGCGCCCCGAGCGTCACCGCCTCCCGCACCGGGCGACCCGCCAGCAGCGCCGCCCCGGTGCCCGCGCCCCACTTCGCGGCGACCGCCACCGCCAGGACCGCCGCCGCCCAGAGCCAGCCGGCCGCGTCCGCGCCCAGCAGCCCGATGTCCGTCCGCAGTCCGCTCCCGACGAAGAACAGCGGCAGCAGCACCGGCGCGGCGAACTCCCGCATCCGCTCGGCCGCCCGCCGGGCGGGCTCCGCGTCCCTCGGCACCACCGCGCCGAACAGGAAGGCGCCGAACAGCGCGTGGACCCCGATGGCATCGGTCGCCCAGGCCGCCAGGCAGATTCCGGCGAACAGTCCGGCCGCCCCGCCGGGGGCGCCCCACCGCGCGAGCAGCGGCCGTACGCCCCACCACATCGCCGCCAGGAACGCCGCCGCCGCGGCCACCGTCAGCAGCACCCGCTCGGCCCCGCCGTCACCGGCGACCGCGACGACCACCGCCAGCAGGCACCACGCCACCACGTCGGCCACCGCCGCGCAGGCCATGGCCAACGCCCCGACCGGTGTGGCGTACAGGCCCTCCTCGGTGAGGATCCGCGCGAGCACGGGGAACGCCGTCACGCTCAGGGCCACCGCCACGAAGAGGGCGAACTCGGTCCGGCCCACCCCGGCGGGCGCGAAGGACCCGTACATCGCGAGCGCCAGCAGCGCCCCGAGTCCCAGCGGTACGGCCACGGTCGCCTGGCTCACCAGGACCACGGCCCGGCCGCTGCCCCGCAGCAGCCCGAGGTCGAGCTCCAGTCCCACCAGGAACATGAAGACGACGAGCCCTACGTTCCCCAACACCCCCAGGTACGTCACCACCTCGCCCGGCAGCAGCCACCTCTCCCCCGCCGGCCAGAGCCACCCGAGCAGCGTCGGCCCGAGCAGGATGCCCACCGCGATCTCCCCGACGACGGCCGTCTGCCCGAGGCCGCGCATCACCGCGGCGCCGGCCCGGCACGCGAGGACGACCACCGCGGTGGCGATCAGCACCCCCGGCAGGGGGTCGCGCAACGCTCCGAGCGCCCCGAGCGCCCCGATCGCCAGGGGAGTCATGGGCACCGTGGCCGTCATGGCGGTCACCCTCCCCCGGGCCGGCGGATCCGGAAACAGACCGGGCCCACACTTCCGGGGGTCGCTCTCCCCCCGCGCCCCACCCGTCTCCTACGCCCCGGCAGCCCGTCCCGCCATCAGGAGCCCGAGCCCGTCAAGGATGCGATCCAGCCCGAATCCCAGGGCCTGGTCCTGCCCCCCGACGGCGGCGACCGAAGCCAGCGCTGCGGTGAGCGCCGGGTAGCGCTCACCGTGCACCCGCATCACCTCGCCGAGCGCCGCCGCCAACTGCGCGTCGGGGCCCTCGACCGGTCCACCGCCGCCGGCACCGCCGCTTCCCCCGCCCATGGCCCGCTCCTGCTCGGCGATCCCCCGGACGTGCCCGGACAGCAGCACCACCGCGTCGATCGCCTCGGCCCCGCTCAGCCCGCACCCGTCCAGCGCGGACAGGGCCCGCTCCATCCACCCGGTCTCCCGCGGCCCCATCACCCGCGCCCCGACCGTCGCCTCCAGGAGCCACGGGTGGGCGCGGAACCCCGCGTACAGTTCCCGGGCCCAGAGCGCGAGCCGCTCGCGCCAGCCCTCCCCCGCCGCGTCCAGGACGGGTGGTTCCGGGACAGCCGCCTCCACCATCAGCGAGACCAGTTCGGCCTTGCCGGGGACGTACCGGTACAGCGCCATCTTCGTGACCGCCAGTTCCCCGGCCACCCCCTGCATCGATACGCCGGCCAGCCCCTCGGCGTCGGCGATCCGGACCCCGGCTTCGGCGATGCCCTCCAGGGTGAGCCCGCGCTTGGGCCCCCGCGCGGAGGTGACCGGCGGCCCCCAGAGCAGCCGCACGGCCGCGCCCCACTGCTCGTCCGTCATCGGATCCCTCACTCTTCCCGCCCGTCCCGCCAAACTGTGTCTACCGTACACGTTAACGGCGTTAACGCCGTTAATGATCCACTTCCCCGAAAGTACCGACGGGCTGGTTTCCCCAAGAAGTTGCTGGCTACATAGACCTCGACGGGACACGGAGAACAGCCAGCCTGACGCCTGGACGCCCGGTCACACACCCACGAGGAGCGGGCACATGGCAAGGACCAGGCAGACACGCGCGGAGAACACCCGGCAGGCGATCCTCGACAGCGCGGCGAGCGTCTTCGACCAGGCCGGCTTCGCCTGCGCCAGCCTCAGCGACGTCGTCCGGGACGCCGGCGTCACCAAGGGCGCCCTGTACTTCCACTTCCCCTCCAAGGAAGCGCTCGCCCGCGCCCTGATGGAGGAGCAGCACCGGATCTCCCACGCGGTGACCGACGTCCGGGAGCCGGGCCTCCAGACGGTCATCGACCTCACGCACCGGACGGCCTTCGGGCTGCGCACCGACGTCCGCATCCGCGCCGGGATCCGTCTGGTCATCGAGCTCCGCTCCGCGACCGACCCGGACCCGAGCCCGTACGACGGCTGGATCGACACCTGCCACCGCTGTCTGACGCCGGCCCAGGAGCGGGGCGAGCTGCTGCCCTCGCTCGATGTGTACGACCTCTCGACGATGATCGTCGGCGCGTTCGCCGGCATCCAGGTCGCCTCGCAGGCGCGCACCCACCGCGCGGACCTGCACGCGCGCGTCGTCGACCTGTGGAACTTCCTGCTGCCGGGCATGGTGCCCGTCGGCCGCATCTCCCTGTTCGACCCCGCGGGTTCGTCCGGGTGCCGGGCCGAGCTGGGTCTGACGGCACTGGACTCCCCGCCGGTCCCGGTCGGCTGACGGCGGGTCCGGAGGGGAATCCGGAGGGAGATCCGCCGGGGATCCACACCACTTCGTTAGCAAAACTCAAGCGCGGTGCCCACATCCACTGGCGAACGTTAGTAAAGTCCCTCTCATGACTTCGCCCTCGTCTCAGAGCGACCGAGAGAAGGTCGTCTCCAAACTCCCCCCGTGGCTGCGCCAGGAGTTGAAGATCCGCACCGCCCAACTGCGGGTGGACATCCAGGACGCCGTCCACCAGGGCGTCGCACACTGGAGCGCGCTCGCCTCTTCCCCCTCCCCCGTCGACACCTCCGGCGCCGAGTCCTTCTCCACCTGGCTCCCCGCCGGGCAGTGGGAGTCCTTCCGCGCCGACTCCAAGGACCGCGGGGTCTCCCTCATCCAGGGGCTCGCCCAAGCCGTCCGCCTCTGGCTGGAGATGAACCCGGCGCCCACGGTCAAGCGGCCGTCCGTCGTCCGCCGCATCGTCGTGTGCAACCAGAAGGGCGGAGTCGGCAAGACCGCCATCACCGCCGGTACCGCCGAGGCCCTCGCCGAGGACCCCGCCAGCCTCCACCCCGTCCGCGTCGCCCGCCAGCTCGCCCGGCTCTCGGCGGCCGAAGCCGCGGGCACCGCCGCCGGCGCCGAGGGCGACGCGGGTGACTCCCACAGCACGGAGCAGCGCCTCGCCGAGGTCGTCCCCCTGGACCTGGAGGACCTCCCGGGCCTCGGGATGCGCGTACTGATCGTCGACTTCGACCCGCAGGGCCACCTCACCAAGCAGCTCGGCCAGCAGCCGCTGCCCATCGGCGGCGACAGCCTCACCTGCCACATGGCCGGCGAGGCCAAGGGCCCGCTGGCCGACCTGATCGTGCCCGTCGCGGACGAGCGCTTCGGCGACCGGCTGCACATCCTGCCCGCGTGCACGGACGCGTTCCTCCTCGACGTCCGCCTCTCCACGGTGCGCGCCCGCGAGGCCGCGCTGGAGCGGGCCCTCTCCCCCGTCGAGTCCGACTACGACGTCATCCTCATCGACTGCCCGCCGAGCCTGGGCCTGAGCATGGACGCGGCCATCTACTACGGGCGCCGCCGCGACACCGAACAGCCGGGCGCCTCGGGCGCGCTGATCGTCGTACAGGCGGAGGACTCCTCGGCCGATGCGTACGACCTCCTCACCTCTCAGATCAACGACCTGCGCGACGACCTCAGCCTGGAGATCGACTACCTCGGGCTCGTCGTGAACCTCTACGACGGCCGGCGCGGGTACATCGCGACCTCCTCGCTCCAGGCCTGGATGGACATAAAGGATCCGCGCGTCGTGGCCGTCGTACCCGACCTGAAGGAACAGCGCGAGGCCGTCCGGGTGAAGCAGCCGCTGTTCGTCTACGCACCCAAGGGCGACCAGGCGATCGCACTGCGCGCCCTCGCAAGGGAGATCTCATGAGCAAGGCCGACAAACTCGGAGTCTCGGCTTCCTTCGCCCGGGCCCAGCCGGCCGGGGTCAGCTCGCGCCGCGCGGCCATCGCGGAGGCCACCGGCGCCCCGACCTCCGGGGTGGTGCCGCCCTCGGAGGTGCCGATCGAGGCGCTGGCCCACAACCCGTTCAACCTCCGCGAGGAGCTCACCGAGCTGGAGGAGATGGCGCAGTCCCTCTCGGTCCGCGGCCAGCTCCAGCCCCTGGCCGTGGCCACCCGGATGGCCTTCATGGAGGCCCACCCGGGACAGACCGACGGCCTGGGCCGTGCCCCGTACGTGGTCATCGACGGCAACCGGCGGCTCGCTGCGGCGCAGCTGGCCGGGCTGAAGACGATGCACATCCACGTGAACGACTCCCTGGCCACTTCGGCGGCGGACATCCTGGAGTCGGCGCTGATCGCCAACGTCCACCGGGTCGACGTGGCGCCGATGGACCAGGCGCGGGCCCTTCAGGAACTGGTGGACGCGCACGGCTCGCAGGCGCAGGTCGCCAAGCGGCTGGGCAAGACGGCGGCGTGGGTCTCGCAGCGGCTGACCCTCCTTCACCTGACCCCGGAGCTCCAGGACAAGGTGGAGACGGGCGAGCTCAAGGTGGAGCCGGCCCGGCGGATCGGGCGCCTGCCCCAGGGCGAGCAGGCGGCCGCGGCGGAGGAGACCATTAACGCCGTTAATCCCCCGCGCCAGCGCACGCGCCCGACGGCGGGGCCGGCGGCCGGGGCATCGGCGAGCGTTAACGGCGTTAACGCCGTTAACGCCGTTAACGCTCGCGAGGACCGGCCGGCCCCCGCGCCCCGCCGGATCACGATCGCGGTGGACTCCCCCGAGACCATCGCGGACGCCCTGACCGCGCACCTCACGCCCGACGACCTGAAGGCCGTCACCGAGCTGCTGCTGACCCGGATCTGAGGCCGGATCGGCGGCCGCACCCACGACGGGGGCGCTGACGGCATTAACGCCGTTAACGCCCCCACGTGTGTTTCATGTGCGTTCTGAGGTGCGCTTCGCATAGGCTGCGGCTGGAGGTACCGATGCTCAACGCGCACGAGAACGAACAGACCAGCCTCTTCGCGGCGGTCGACGCCCTGCTCGCGGAGGCCGCGGCGAAGGACGCCCTCCCGCACCCGGACGAGCGCAAGCGGCTGCGCGAGGCGGCGGGGCTGAGCCAGGACCAGATCGCCAAGGCGCTGTCCGTCCGCCGCGAGACGGTCACCTCCTGGGAGACGGGCCGGACCGCTCCCCGCCCCCCCAAGCGCGCGGCCTACGCCCGCCTCCTGGAAGGCCTCTCGGACCTCCACCCGGCCGACGCCGTTAACGGCGTTAACGGCGCCGGTGACCCCACCCCGGACGAAACCTCGAGGTCGGTCATTAACGGCGTTAACGCCCCGGACGGGACTCCGGCGGAGCCCGCTCCGCAAACGATCATTAACGCCGTTAACGCCCCCGCTCCGGACGAGACCCCGGAACAGAGCACGAAGTCGATCGTTAACGCCGTTAACGCCGTTAACGCCCCGGCGCCCGCCCCGGCGCCCACCCCGGCTCCGGCGCGGCCCAAGAAGTCGATCATTAACGGCGTTAACGGCGTTAACGCCCCCGCCCGGCAGCCCGCCACCCGGACCACCCCCCTGGAAGGCAACGGCCCGCTCGCCGTGCTCGACGGCACCGGCCGCGCCCACGCCGCCGGCGGGGTGGTCCTGGAGTACCCCGCCACCGGTCTCCCCGCCCTCATCTCGTGGGCCCTCGGCCCCGACGCCGACCTCCGCTCCCCCCGCCTCCACCGCAACGGCAAGGACGGCGACCCCCTCCTGGTCCTCACCCCCGAGGCCGCCGAAGCGCTCGGCCTGCCCCTGGTCCTGGAGGACCGCCGCGGCCTGCGCCTCCCCGACAACCACCCCGTCGTCCGGCAGCTCGCCAAGGCCAAGTGGCAGCTGACCCGCCGCGGCTTCGGCCCGTGGGCCCGCGTCTACCGCCCGGCCACCCCCACCACCGGCCGCCAGTGCGTCCAGCTCGCGGTTCTGCCCTGGGGCGCCCTCGACCCCCGCGCCTGGGGTGAGGACACCGCCGAACTGCCCGCCCCGGCCCTCGCCGAGCTGCTCACCTCGTACGCCGCCCGGGTGCTCACCCCCCGCGGCTCGACGGCGGTCTCGGGCCTGGAGCTGATGACCTCCCTGCGTCCGCCCACCCGCGCCGCCCGCGACGAGGCAACCGGCGCCTGGGTCTCGGCTCCCGTCGCCGGCTCCCTCACCCGCCCCGTCGACCCCGCTCCCCCGGAGGCCCCCGACGAGCACCCGGTGGTCGCGGCTCTCTACCCCCGCGCCCACCAGCGCACCCCGGACCAGGTCCTCGACGAGGAGGCGTACGACTGGATCCGCGATCCGCAGCTCCTGAGCGACGCCGAGTGCACCCGTACCCACGCGGTCGGCATCGACGTGAACATGGCCTTCGCCGCCGCGGCCAACCGCCTCGTCGTCGGCATCGGCCCCGCCGTCCACACCGGCCGTCCGCGCTTCGACCCCAAGATCCCCGGCTGCTGGCTGGCGGACCTCTCGGACCTGGAACTCGACCCGCGGCTGCCCAGCCCCTTCACCCCGCACGGCCGGGCCCCGGACGGCCCCGCCTGGTACGCGACCCCCACCCTCGCCTACGCCCAGGAGCTCGGCCACCCCGTCCAGCCGGCCGAGGCCTGGCTGCGCCCGGACCACGGCCCGTACCTCGACGCCTGGTACACCCGCCTGCGCGACGCGTACATGGCCACGATGGCGGAGCTCGGCGTGCACCCCGGCCTCACCGAGCCCGAGTTCCTCACCGCGATGGCGCACCACAAGGAGCAGGACCCGGCCCAGGCCGCGGTGCTCTCCGCGATCAAGTCCACCGTCAAGGGCGGCATCGGCAAGCTCCGCGAACGACCGCAGGGCGCCGGATACCGTCCGGGCGAGCCCTGGCCCGCCCTCGAACGCCCCACCTGGCGACCCGACATCCGGGCGGCGGTCATCTCCACGGCCCGCGTCAACATGCACCGCAAGATGCGCAAGCTGGCCGACGCGGGGGAGTACCCCATCGCCGTCCTCTCCGACTGCGCGGTCTACCTGTCCGACGGGCCCAGCCCGCTCGACTTCCTGCCCCGCACCCCCGACGGCAAGCCGCTGCCCGGCGGCTTCCGCCTCGGCGTCAGCCCCGGCATGGTCAAGCACGAGGGCACGCAGCCCCTGCTCTGGGCCGTGCAGCTGCTCGACGAACGCCACAACCCCGCCCGGCACGTCAAGGGCCACGACGCCGCGGCCGACGGAGAGTAGCCACCACCCATGCCCGAGATCAGCGACAGCCTCGACCGCGCCGACGAGCAGCACTTCACCCGCCCGATCCCCAAGTCAGCGGGCGCCCAGGTGCGTTTCCTGGTGAAGCAGCTCAAGTCCACCAAGGCCGTGGCGGAGCTCCTCGCCATTTCCCAGCGCACGGTCGAGCGCTATGTGAAGGACCAGATCAAGCAGCCCAAGCCGGCACTCGCCACCCGCCTCGCGACCGAGGTGCGCCGCCGCTGGCAGCCGCTGGTGCGCAAGCGGGCCCGCGCCCAGGCGGCGAAGACCACCGGCCTGGTCATCGAGACCCGGGCCCGGTTCGGTTTCAGCGCCGCGCCCGGCACCACCGACGACGGCCGGATGCGGCGGATCACCCAGCACCTGCCGGCGGACTACGCCGAGCGTCTCTTCGCCGCGCAGGCGGCCGGGGCCGCCGAGAGCCGGCTGCGGCAGATCGCCGCCGAGGGTCTCCAGGAGATCTACTTCAAGGACCACGGCGCCCGCGCCCAGGGGCTCCTCGTGGAGTTCACCGACATCGACTACGTCGACTTCACCTTCTAGACTTTACTCCCAAATCCGACAAAAGCGACCCACAGAACCGGGGTCGTACGCGCCGATCTCCCACCCCCGTATGGGATATGACTCTGGATCACCCGGTAGGCCTCCAGGCGGCCGTACAGCGGTTTTCGACCGCTCCGGAAGCCTCACAACCGGCGCGAAGCCGCCGCCATGAGGGTACGGGCGAGCTCGCGGACCGAGTCGGCGCCCCCGTCGGGGGTTCCCGCGACGGCGACCAGCGGCGGCTGCCAGCCCTGCTCCGCGATGCGCCCTGCGACCTCGGCGGCGAGCGCCGCCGCACCGGAGAAGCACCCCAGCAGCAGGGGCGGCCCCGCGGCCAGCGCCGGACGCAGCGCGGCGAGGCAGGCCGCCGCGTCGGCCGGGGCCCCGTCCGGCAGGGTGGTCAGGGCCTGCGGCCCGGGGTAGGCCTGCGCCATGGCGTCGTAGCAGCCGGGCGGCGCGCCCGGCGGCGGGATCAGGCAGACGGTGCCCGCTCCGGGGTGGGCCGGCGCCCGCAGGGTGCGCAGCGGCGCGGACGGCCGGGCCGCCGTATGCGGTACGGGGGCGCCGTCGAGCAGCGCGAGGGCCTCGGCGACGGTGGTGGACTCCCGTGCGGCGGCGGGCAGTTCGCGCATCAGCCGGGCGGTCTGCGCGAGGATCTCGGCGGCATCGCAGTCGCTGATCCGGGCCCGGTCGTGGACGGCGGTGAGCATCAGGCCGCCTTCGCCGTCGTGCCCGGCGCTGAGGCTGAACGGCGCCCCGGTGTACGGTCCGACGGCCTCGACGGGGTCGACGCGTACGCCCTCCTCCGCGAGCGCCTCGCTCAGCGACTCCCGGGTGGCGCGGGCGGTGTGCGGCCGCTCGCTCCCGGCCGGGGGCTCGAAGGCGAGGAGGGATTCGGTGAGTTCGGCCTCGTACGGGGCGCGGCCGGCCCAGGCGTGGATCTGCCCGGGGGAGACCCACTCGTAGGCGGCGGCGTCCAGGGCGCTTCCCGTCAGGTCGGCGAGCAGCCCGGTGACCAGCCCGCGCGGCTCGACGACCGCATGCCGGGGGAGTGCCACCTGGAGCGGGCCCGGGAGCCGTTCGACGCTGTCGAGCGCGATGCCCCGCCCGGAGGAGGCGACGGCGAAGGCGACGTGCCGCTCCCCGGTGGCCCGGTGCAGCAGCAGCGCCCAGACGGCGTGCAGGGCGGTGCTCTCGGCGGCGCCGTGGCCCGCGGCCCAGTCCCGCAGACGCGCGGCCTCGTACGGGGTCAGGCGCCGTCGGCCCACCCCGTGCCCCTCCCCGCCGGTCGGGCGCGTGCCGGTGCGCGCGGGCAGGGTGGCGGCGCCGCGCGGGGGAGTGGCCCGGGCCCAGTAGGCGCGGGCCGGCGCCAGGTCCCGGGAGGAGAGCCACTGGAGGTGGTCGCGCAGGTCCGGGCGGCGCTCACCGCCCATCGGGCGCCCGTCGGCGAGGTAGGCGCGGTAGAAGGCGTCGAGCAGCAGGCGCATGCTGCGGCCGTCGACGAAGGCCTGGTGGTGGGTGACAAGGATCCGGGTGCAGGCACCCTCGTCGACCAGGGCGATGCGCAGCGGACCGGGGCGGGACACGTCGAACTCGCGCCGCCGCTCGCTCGCCAGCAGCGCGGGCCAGTCGGCGCTGCCGGCCGGGTGCCACACGATCTCGGGGGCCGCGTGGGCGTGCACGAAGACGGCGGGTGCCTCACCGGGCGCGGCGCCGGTCCCCGCTCCCGCCCGGGTTCCGGCCGCGGTCCCCGGCCCGAGGGCCGCCCGCAGGACGGCCTCGGAGCCGAAGACGTACTGCCAGGCCTCGGCGAACCGCTCGGTGTCCAGCGGTCCGCGCCAGCGCCAGTGCACCTGTCCGACGTGCAGGCCGTGTCCGGGATGCGCCACCGTGTCGAGCAGCAGGTCGTGCTGTACGGGCGTCACCGGCCCGGCAGCCGGGCGCACGGCGTCACCCGTCGCCGAGCGCGCGGGCCTACCCGCCGCCGGGCGCGCGGGGCTACCTGCGGCGGGCCCGGGACGGGCATCGCCCGCCGCCGGCCGGGCCGTCAGGACACCGGCGGCGGGCTGCTGGGGGAGCGAGGTGAGCAGGTCGACCAGCGGCCCGGCCGGGAAGGGGGGCGGCGGCAGCGTCAGGCTGTGGTGCGTCGCGCTGTGCCGGCGCAGGGCCGGGGTGAACGGCGGGAACAGCGACAGCGCCGCCTGCAGGGCCGTCGAGGTGAGCGGCCCGTGCAGGTCGAGGGAAGGCGGTGGCCCGGGAGCGATGACCACGCTCATCTGCGTCACGGCCCATCAGCTCCTCCCTGGCTGGGAACACAGACGTGGACAGGGAGCGATTGTGCATGCCGCCGCCACAAAACGCTGACACGGCGCTGACACGGCGCCCCTCGGGCGTCGCGTACACGGCCGTTCTACGAATTATGGATGATCGCGCCAGAATTCAGAAAGGATTCAGCCTAGATCTTTCCGGGGGAACACGCCGAGACTCCGGCGCGGCTCCGGCGGAACTCCGATCGAATTCCGCCGAGATTCCGTCCGGCCTCCGACCGGAATCCGGCCGGACTTCGGCAGGATTCCGGTGGAGAATGATCAGAATTCCACGGGCCATCGATCGTACGGTGTTATCCGGGCACCTCGGCGCGGGTTATGCCGCGTAGAGGTCGAAGGTCGACGTGCGCCGCGGTCCTGCGGTCACGTCGAGCGCGGGGTCGACCGCGAGCATCGCCTGGTGCAGCCGCTGGAGCTGCGGGGAGGGCTCCACGCCCAGCTCGTCGATCAGCCGCGTCCGCAGCCTCCGGAACACGTCCAGCGCGCTCGCCTGGCGGCCCGAGCGGTAGAGCGCCACCATCGCCTGGGCGTGCAGCCCCTCGTGCTGCCGGTGGCGGGCTATGAGCTCGGTCAGCTCCGCCAGCACCTCCGTGTGCCGGCCCAGGCGCAGATCGACGTCGATCCGCCGCTCGACGGTCACCAGCCGGCTCTCCTCGAGGCGCATCACCTCGATCTCCAGGATCGGCCCCACCCGTACGTCCACCAGCGCGGGCCCCTGCCACAGGGCCAGCGCGGAGCGCAGCAGACCGGCCGCGCGCTCGTCGTCTCCGTCCTCGAACGCCGACTGGCCCCCCGCGACCAGCCGCTCGAACCCGTGGACGTCCACGCTCTCCGGTGCGACCTGGAGCACGTATCCCCCGTGCCTGGTCGCGAGCACCTCTTTCGCGCCGCCGGGGGCGGCCGGGCCGAGTGCGGCGCCGAGGCGCCGGCGCAGCTGCAGGATGTACGTCTGCAGCGTCGTGAGCGCGCTCTGCGGCAGCCCCGAACCCCAGATCTCCTCCATCAGCGTCGGCACCGGCACCACACGGCCCGGGTACAACGCGAGCAGCGCGAGCACCTGTCGCGGCTTTCCCGCCGACGGAACGACCGAACCCCCGTTGACCTCCGCACTCAACGGACCCAGTACCTGAATCTCCACGGCTTCCCTCCGGACGTAGCCGAGTTCTCATCGATTTTCGGACGTCGACTCAGGCAAGGTAACCGCGACTCGAACCGTACCGGTGAATTCTTGAGCGAGTATCCACCACGCTTCGCGATCAGGCATTTGCGTGTAGACACCAAGCTGCTAGATTCCGCCCGGGGGATTAAGTCCGGAACACGTATCCGGACACCGTTGGGAGCGTCGATGGAATTCGTCGTGGCCGGCAGCGGGCCGGGGGATTTCCGCATTCTGGGACCGGTGCAGGCGCGCGAGCGCCGGACGGGCGCATGGTGCGAGCCGCAGGGGTCCAAGCAGCGCACGCTGCTGGCGAGCCTGCTCGTACGGGCCGGTGAGGTGCTATCCGCAGAGCGGCTCATCCACGAACTGTGGGGTGACGCCCCGCCCGCGGGCGCGGCCAACGCGCTGCAGGCCCATGTGGCCCGGCTGCGCCGCCGGCTGCGCGGCCCAGGGGACGACGGACCCGAGTGGATCAGCACCCACGCCACGGGCTATCTGCTGCACCTGGGGTCCGCCACGACCGACGCCCAGCACTTCCTGCGGCTCTGCGCGCAAGGCCGCGCCGCGGCCGACACCGATCCCGCGCACGCCGCCGAGGTGCTGCGCCGGGCCCTGGAGCTGTGGCGGGGGCCCGCGTTGGAGGGCTGCGGCCGCGGCCCGATCTGCGGGCGCGAGGCGGACCGGCTGGAGGAGGTGCGCCTGGACACGCTGGAGGCGTTCCACGAGGCGGGCCTGCGCGCCCCCGGCGGCGCGGCGCACCGCGCGCGGATCGCGGCGGAGCTGGAGCGGCTGAGCGCCGAACACCCGCTGCGGGAGCGGTTCTACGACCTGCTGATGAGCGCCCTGCACGGGTCCGGCCGCCGCACGGAGGCCCTCGGCGTGTACGAGCGGGCCCGCCGGCACCTGCTGGCGGAGCTGGGCGTGGAGCCGGGGCCCGCCCTGCGCGGCCGCCTGGAGACGGTCCTGCACCGCCCCGAGGACCTGGGCGGTGAGGTGGCCCGGCTGCGCGAGCGCGTGGAGAGCCTGTCGCGGGCCCAGGAGGAGCTGACCCGCCGGATCGTCCGCCTCACCCGCGCCGCGGGCGCCCGGGCCGACTGAACCGCGGCCGGGTCAGGGGGTGTGGACCGCCTCGCAGGAGACCAGGTCGGCGAAGGCCGCCGGGGTCGGGTACTCGTACAGGTCGGTGGGCTCCACCCCGGCCCCGTAGCGCTGGTTGACCATCGCGACGAACTGCGCGGTCAGCAGCGAGTCCAGGCCCAGTGAGCGGAAGCTCTGTTCGGGGTCGATCCGGTCCGTAGCGATCCTCAGTACCTCGCCGAGCACCCCGAGGAGGTCGGCGAGCACCTCGTCGGGCGCCGCGGGCGACTGCTGCGGATCACGGGGGTCACTCGTCATCGGTGGCTCCTTCGACAAACCGGTGGTGCGGTGGGTCACGTTCACGTCCAGGGCGCACTCAGCGCCGACTCGACGTCCGCGACCGAAGTACGGTACTGCGCTTCCCGCCCCGCGGGCACGAGGCTGGGCAGCAGCAGGAGCCACAACGCGCTCACCCTGCGCCGGAGTTCCGCATACGGCATGCCGATGCCGGCCATCACCTCGATGCCGCAGGCGGCCGCGGCCACCGCCGACTCGATGCCCTCCCAGTGGTCGGCGCGCAGCTCGCCCGCGTCGCGCGCCTCCCGCAGCAGTTCGCACACCGTGCTCAGCCACGCGCGGTGGAAGTCGGTGACCGGCGGCTCGCTGCCCGCGCACTCCTTGGTGATCCGGAAGCTCGCGGGCAGGGCCGGGTCCTCGTGCAGGGTCCGGGCCAGCCAGTGGGTGAGGTCCACCAGGGCCTGGAGCGGCGCGGCCCCGCGCAGGCGCAGCGCACGCGCCTCCTCGCGGAGCATGGCGCCGCCGCGTTCCTGCACCGCCTCGGCCAGTTCGTCCTTGGAGGCGAAGTGGAAGTACAGCGCGCCCTTGGTGACCCCCGCCGCGCCGGCGATGTCGCCGAGCGTCGCGTTCGCGTAGCCGTTGCGCTGGAACAGCTCGGCTCCCGCGCGCACCAGCCTGCGGCGGGTCCGCTCGGAGCGCTCCTGCACCGACTTGGGGCCGCGCGCCGCCGCCGGGCCGGTGGTGCTCCGTGCGGGCGCCACGTCAGCCGACGCGGGCGAGTCGGGTGTCCGACGGGTCGGCGGCGGGTTTCACCGGGTGCTCCGGGCCTGCCATGAGGATGGAGCGCTGCAGGGCCCGCAGGGCGGTGGAGGGCTCCAGGCCCTGCTCCCGTACGAGGGTGGCGCGCAGCCGCTGGTACACGTCCAGGGCCTCGCCGCGGCGTCCGGAGCGGTGCAGGGCGAGCATGAACTGCCCGTGCAGGTTCTCGTGGGTGCGGTAGCGGCTGGCCAGGACCGTCAGCTCGGCGAGCAGCTCGCGGTGGCGGCCAAGCCGGATGTCGGCGTCGATGCGCTGGTCGAGCGCGCACAGCCGGCTCTCCTCCAGCCGCCGGGTCTCCATCTCCAGCTGGGCCCCGCCCTGTACGTCGGCGAAGGCGGGCCCCTGCCACAGGGCGAGGGCCTCGCGCAGCAGCCGCGCGGCGCCGGGGAAGTCCCCGGCGTCCATGGCCCGGTAGCCCATGCCCGCGAGCCGGTCGAACTCGCGGATGTCGCTGGCCGCGCCGCCGCTGTTGAGGAGGTAGCCGCCGGGGAGCGTGACCAGCACGTCCTTCGCGGTCCGCCCGGGCGCCGCGCCCTCGGTGCCCTCGCCCTCGCCGTCGCCCTGGCCCAGGGCCGTGGAGATCATGGCCCGCAGCTGCAGGACGTACGTCTGCAGGGTGGTGCGGGCGCTGCGCGGCGGCTTGCCCGCCCACAGCTCTTCGGTGAGGGCCGAGACCGGGACCACCTGGTCCGCGTGCAGAGCCAGCAGTGCCAGAACCTGACGGGGCTTGGGAGCGGTCGGCGTGATCGAGACCCCGTTCACCCGCACCTCAAGCGCGCCCAGAACCTTGATGTCCACGCCCTACTCCCCTGTCCGTGGATGAAGCCATCGCCAGTAGAAAACAGCACGGCCGGTTTGTCAATACCAAACCGGTTGTACTGTTTTCGAGCTGGAGCCTCCATCACCACCCTGACCAGCAGCGGGAGTTGACCGGAGACCACCTCGCGGTCCAGAGATTCCCTACGCTCCCCCCTCCATTCCCCTGCCAGAAACAGTCCAAGCGGTTGTTTTTGAGACCGTGCCGAAACCGCTCCCCGTGCGTTGTCACATCCGAAGGGTCCGTTCCGTCACAGCGGTACGGAACGAAACGGGGGCACCGAGCCCCCCACCTCGAAGGAGTCCCCCGATGAACGCACGCATGGGCAACCCGGCCATGGTCGTCCCCGGCGCGATGCAGGCCCTCCAGGCCATGGGCAAGGCGGTCGTCGCCACCGGCATCAGCGAGCGCACCCTGGAACTGGCCCACATCCGGGCCAGCCAGATCAACGCGTGCGGGGTCTGCCTCGACATGCACCCCAAGATCGCCAAGAAGCTCGGCGAGACCGACGAGCGCCTCCACGCGGTCGCCGGCTGGCGCGACACCCCCTACTTCGACGACGCGGAGCGCGCCGCCCTCGCCCTCGCCGAGGCCGTCACCCGCGTCGCGGACACCAGCAACGCGGTCCCGGACGAGGTCTACGACGAGGCCGCCAAGCACTACGACGAGCAGCAGCTCGCGGCGCTCATCCTCTCCATCTCCACGGTGAACGTCTGGAACCGCATCAACGTCGCCACCCGCCAGGTGGCCGGCGCGGCCTGGGGCTGAGCCGGACCGCGCCGACGGCGGATCAGCCGCCCGCGGCGCCGCGCACCGGCGCGGAGCCCGACGGCACCTGACCCGCGGCAACCCGATCCGACGGCGCCCGATCCGCCGGCACGGCACCCTCCAGTACCGCATCCGCCAGTACCGCATCCGTCAGCACCCCGGCCGCGCCCGTGTAGCCGGCCGGATCCAGCAGGGCCGCGAGCGCCTCGGCGCCGTAGTGCCGGGCGAGCACCCCGGACGCCGCCAGGACCTCCGCCAGCGGGCGCCCCGAGGCCGCGGCCTCGGCCGACGCCTCGCTCATCAGCTCCTTGGCCGGGGCCTTGCCCAGCACCGGCGCCAGTACCGCCGCCAACCGCTCGCTGACGATCTGGCCCCCTGTCAGCTCCAGGTTCGCCCGCATCCGCTCCGGGTGGACCCGCAGCCCCAGGGCCAGTTCCCGGGCCGTCGCGGCGGCGCCGCCGGCCAGCCTCAGGCACTCGCGCAGCGGCTGCCACTCCGCGTGCCAGGCCCCCGCGGACCGTTCGTCCTCCGAGAGCATGGCCTGCGTGATCACACTCGCGTACGCGGGCAGCTGCAGGGCCGCCGAGCGGATCAGCGTGGCCAGTACGGGATTGCGCTTGTGCGGCATCGCCGAGGAGATCCCGCGGCCCGCCACCGCCGGCTCGGCCACCTCCCCGACCTCGGTGCGCGCCATCGACTGGACGTCCACCGCGATCTTTCCCAGGACCCCGGTGGCCAGGGCCAGTTCCGCGGCCAGCGCCGCGACCGGCGTACGGGCCGTGTGCCACGGCAGCGCCGGCGCGCTCAGCCCGCACTCGGCGGCGTACCGCTCGACCAGGCGCGGCCCGTAGCCCTGCGGGTCCGCCACCGCGTACGGGCCGCTGCGCGCGTACTCGACGTACCCGGCCAGCGTCCCGGCCGCTCCGCCCAGCTGGACGAACAGCCCCTCGGCCCGCAACCGCCGCAGCCGGCCGGCCGCCTGCTCCACCGGCACCAGCCACCCCGCGGCCTTCAGGCCGAAGGTGGTCGGCACCGCGTGCAGGCCCAGGGTGCGGCCGGCCAGCGCCGTGTCGCGGTGCTCCGCGGCGAGCGGCCGCAGGGCGGCGGCCACCGCGTCCAGATCGTCCGTGATCAGGTCCACGACCCTCGCGGAAACCAGCATGAGCGCGGTGTCGAAGATGTCCTGGCTGGTGGAGCCGCGGTGCACGAACTCGGCCGCCTCGGGGGAGTGCGCGGCCACCACGGCCGTGAACTCCCGCACCAGCCCCACCACCGCGTTGGCGGTCTCCCGGCTGCCGCGGGCGACGGCGGCCAGGTCCAGGTGCTCGCTCCTGGCCAGTTCCGAGATGACCCGGGCGGCTTCCTTCGGCACGGTGCCCAGGTCGGCCTGCGAGCGCACCAGGGCGGCCTCGGCGTCGAGCATCGCCTGCAGCCAGGCCTCGTCGGCGGTCGCCGCCTCGGCCGCCGTGCCCGCCCGTACGGGGCTCAGCAGACCGGTGTCGGCGCCGGGGGGCGGCAGGCTCAACGGGCCAGCTCCTTGACCGGCGCGAGGACGCTCTCGGTGTCCTGCAACAGGCCCAGGACCGCGTCGGCGATGGCGTCCGAGTCCTGGAGGGTCACGGAGTCCACGCCGGGGCGGATGCCCGCCGCGGTGACCCAGTGCACCCACTCCGTGGGCACCCCGTAGGCGTAGCGGCGCGGATGCGGTCGGCCCGCCGCGTCGACGACGTGGAACGGCGCACGGGTCACGTCCAGCCCGCCCGTCTCGTGCGTCTCGTCGCCGGGTCCGGGGATCCGGTACGGGCGGCACTGGCCGGTGCCGATCAGGTGCAGCAGCAGAGGATCGGCGGTGGAGCGCAGGTCGATCTCCGGCAGACGCGCCTCGATGAGGGTGCCCGCCCGGACCAGGGAGCCCGGCACCAGGGCGGATTCCACGGTGAAGGCGCCCTCCGCGTCGCTGAGCGGCAGCAGTCGGGCCTCGGGGCCGAGCACGTCCAGGACGCCGGCCTCGATCAGGGCGATGGCCTCCTCGATGCGGCTCGCGGGCGGGCCGATGGAGAGGAAGGCGTTGAGCGGGGTGTACCAGCCATCCAGGTCCCGGTGGTACGAACCGCCCGTCAGCCCGGCGTGGTCGATGATCTCGCGGATCTCGTTGCGCAGGTCGCGCAGTACGTCCAGGGCCGCCTTCAGCGGCCCGTCGACATTGCCCTCGCGGGCCGCGGCCAGGTCCTCGCGCAGGTGGTCCAGGAGCCAGCCCCGGAAGTCCTCGGGAGCGCCGAAGACCTCCCCCTCGTACGGCTTCGCGATGCGGGCCCAGTCCCACCGCCGGTCGGCGGCGATGCCGAACCGGTCCAGGATCTCCTCCTCGCGCGAACTGCCCGGGGAGGCCCCCAGATAGGCGGTGCGCAGCGCCCCGGCCTCGGTGTGCCGGCCCTCGGCGGCCAGCAGCGCGGTGTAGTAGACCGTCTCGGTCTCCCGGGCGACCAGCGGCCACAGGTCCCGGCGGAAGTCCAGCCCGCCCTCCCGGCGCGACCTGCTCTGCAGGGCGCGGACCGTGTCCGGCGTCAGTACAAGCGGGATGTGGCGGCCGTGGGCGCCCTTCTGGTTCTCGCCGCGCGAGTGGAAGGGCAGCCCGCGCCGGGACCCGGCGACGAGCTTGGGCTCCCGCCCGGAGGGCAGGTAGACCAGGCGCTCGCCCTGCCGTTCGAAGCGGCCGCCGCGGCCGTGGGTGAACAGCGCCATGTAGTCGAAGAAGTTGAGGCCCAGGCCCAGCAGCGCCACCGTCTCGCCGGGGCGGACCGCCGTGAGATCCGCCTCCGCCGGGTTCACGGGGGTGACGTAGTGCAGTCCGTTGCGGCGGGCGAAGCCGGCGCGCTCGCGCTGGGTGCGGGAGTCCCGTACCGGCACGTGCCCCTGGGCGAGCACGACGGCGTGCAGCCCGTCGAGTCGGGTGCCGTCGGCGAGCCGTACGCTCTGCGTGCCCGTGCCCGGGTCGTCGTCGAGAGCTACCGCTCCGGAGCCGTGCACGACGGTGCGGACCCGGTCCGGGGCCGTCTTGACGACCCGTCTGAACACCCATTCCAGGTAGTGGCCGTAGAAGGCGCGGGTGGGGTAGGAGTCGGGGCCCAGGGCGCGCGCCTCGGCCATCACCGACTCGGGGTGGTTCCAGTCGTCGACCGGACCCATGAGCGTCAGGAACCGTGCCCATTCGTAGAGGCTGGGGCCGGGGGACAGGGGCCCCTTCAGCGTCACGCTCTCGTCGGTGAACAGCGTGACCTGGCTGGCCACCGTGTTCATCAGCAGGTGCTGCGACTGGTCCGTGCGCCACACCTGTCCGGGGCCGGGCGGGCAGCGGTCGACCACGTGGACGGTGATGGGTTCCTCACCCCCTTCGGCGGCCTGCGCGCAGATCCGTTCGAGAACGGAGAGCCCGCGGGGTCCGGCGCCGATGAGGCAGACGTCGAGCTGCCGGCTGGTCATGGTCACTCTCCACTGGTCCGTGTATCCGGTGTGCCATCCACGTCGGTCGGAGCTCGGGGCAAGCAGTTCCCCCGAACGGCCCGGTCGGAGCCGTTCCGTTCCGAAACCCAGGCTGGATCAGGCTGCTAGAGGCGCTCAGGAGCCGCTCAAGAGCGGCTCAGGAGCCGGGCCGGAGGGGGGCGGCGTACGTACGAAGCCCCCCAGGTCCGTGACCTGGGGGGCTTCGTGCGGAGCGGGCCGCGGCGGAAGGCCGGCGGGGACGTCAGGGGCGGCGGGGCCGCCGGGGGTCAGCGGGCACCGAGGCCGAGGTCCCGGACCACCTTCCGGTACTGCTCGATGAGCTGGGGCCGGGCCGCGTGGACGGGCGGCGGGAAGTTCTCCACGAGCAGGTCGTAGCCGCGGGCGAGGACGGGGTCCTCCAGCAGGCCGAAGACCATGTGCCCGCCGCCCTGGGGGCCGCCCGCGAGGATGGCCTTGCGCAGCCGGTCGATCTCGCTGCCGCTGACGCCCGGGAAGAGGTCGCGTACGACCGGTTCCTCGGTGTCGAGGTGGGCGGCGAGCACCTTCTGCACGCGGCGCGCGGCCGCGGCGCCCTCGCGGGCCGGCCGGCCGGCGGAGGCGAGGGTGGCGAGCGGGCCCAGCGCGGCGAGCTCGTCGACGGCCGCCTGCAGGGCGTCCAGTTCCGCGTTCAGTTCCTCGTGTTCGTCCTTGAGGGTGTCGAAGTGCGCGTCGGCCTGCGGGTACAGCTCGCGCAGCACGGGCCAGAACAGGTCGTCCTCGCTGGTGTGGTGGTGGTGGGTCAGCTCCACCAGCCAGCCGGCCGTCCACACCAGGGCGGGGATGTCGACCGCCGCGCCGTCGGTCAGGCACTGGAAGGAGTCGGCGACCAGCTCCGTGCCCCGGCGCAGGACGTCGTGGGCCGAGAGGAACTCCTGGAACATGCGGGCGCCCGCGTTGAGTTCGGCCGAGGCCGCCTCGGCCACCGCCGCCACGACGTCGTAGCGCTGGACCGCGTCCGCCGCCTCCGTCGTCTCCGCCGTCACGTCTGCCGCCTGCGCTCCGGCGGCGGGCACTGCGCCGCCCCTGCCGAGCGGCTGCGACCCGCCCGCCCGGGCGCCCTCGGCCACCGCGGCGGTGTACGGCCGCCGCAGTTCCTCGTACCGGCGCAGGGCGGCGGCGACCCGGCCGGGGCCGGCCGGCTCGCGCCGCAGGAAGCCCGCCAGCGCCACCGCGTCCTCGATGGCCTGGCTCGCGCTCTGGCCGTGGTGCGGGGGCATCGGATGGGCCGCGTCCCCGAGCAGGGTGGTGCGCGAGGTGCTCCAACGGGCCGGCGGCCGGCGGTCGTACAGCGACCAGTGGCCGGTCTCGGCCACGGCCCCGACCAGTTCCCGTACGGCCGGCTCCCAGCCCGCGAAGGCCTCTGCGAGGCCGCGGCCGTCGCCCCGCCGGGTCCAGGACTCCCCGCGGTCGTCGGCGTCGGCCACCACGGCGACGAAGGACAGCTCGCGCCCGGAGCGCACCGGGGCCGCGAGCAGCCGCTCCCGCGCGCCGGTCCAGGCGTACACCGTCTCGGCGGCCCGCCCGCCCAGCGCGGGCAGCAGTTCCAGGGGCACCACCCCGTGGATCGCGGCGGTGCCGGACCACACCGGGGCGTCCGCCCCGGCGGTCCTGCGGCGCACCACGGAGTGCACGCCGTCGGCGGCGACCAGCAGATCGGCCCGCCCGCTGCCGCCGTCCTCGAAGTCCAGGCGGACCCCGTCCGCGTCCTCCTCGTACCCGACGAGGCGACGGCCCAGGTGCACCGTCTCGCCCGGGACCTGGTCGGCGAGGATCCGGTGCAGGTCCGCGCGGTGGACGGTGTAGTGCGGGCCGCCGTACTCGGCCTCCAGGGCGGCTCCCATCGGCTGCCGCCCGACCGCCAGGCCGCTGTCCCAGAGCCGGACCTCCCGGGCCTGCGGGCGCACCGCGACCTCCCGCAGCCGCTCCTGGAGCCCGAACCGGTGCAGCAGCCGGGCCCCGTTGGGCGCCAGGTGCACTCCGGCCCCTGCCTCCGAGAGCTCCTGGGCCTGCTCGTACACGTCCACGTCCAGGCCCGCCCGGCGCAGCGCCATCGCCGCGGCCAGGCCGCCGATGCCCGCGCCGACCACCGCCACGCGCAGGGTCTCATCGCTCATCCGGATCTCCTCACTCGGGTACTCGGGGTACCAGGGGATGCGTGCTGGACTGGAACTGTCCCGAGCGGATCCGCCCCGGACAGACCGAGGGGCGGCCAGGTCACCGCGGTGAGCTCGGTGATCTGGCCGCCCTTCGGATGGCGCCCGGTGCCGGTCAGATGCCCCAGCGGTTGATCTTGGAGTACGCCGGCACCCACGCGTTCTCGTACGCGGCGCGGGCCGGCTCCGGCAGCACCCGCAGCACGGTCGCGCTGTCCGACTCGGAGGCGCCGTCGAGCAGCCACGGCAGGTAGCGCGGGTTGTCGGGGCCGATCCGCTGCGCGTGGGCCTGTCCGAAGCCCATGAGCAGCGGCGGGGTCGCGACGTCGTCGATGACCGGCAGCCCCGCCTCCTCCTCGTGCTTGAAGTGCCCGCCGAGGCCGGTGACGAGGGCGTCGACCAGGTCGCCGAGGCTCCCGTGCTGCGCCGGGTCGAGCAGCGCGGCATCGATCGCGTCCAGCATCGGGTCGATGGTCAGGTGCTCGGCCTCCAGCGCCTCGACGACCGCGAGGTCGTCGGGACGGCCGGCGAGCGCCTCCCGGATGCCCGGCCACAGCGCGTCGTCCTCGGCGCCGTGGTGCACGTGCAGGTAGGTCTTGAACATCTCCCAGCCGGCGGCGGTCCGCAGGATGGTGACCGGGTCGTCGCCGGTGCGGGCGGCGACCTTGGCCAGGTGCTCCAGCTCCCGCCTCAGCGCGTCGTGGATGACGAACATCATGGTCATGTCGTGCTTGAAAGTGGTGCTCATGGCTCTTCCTTCCGAGGTCCCCGTGCCCGCCGCAGCACGGCGGGCACTCCCGGCTCACCGGGCGGCGCAACTCGGGGGAAGTGCCAGGCAGTCCGGGGGAAGGAGGTGTCCGCGCGCTCAGTTCCCCCTCACGCCGTACCTCACGCCTGACCCCCGGCGGTCCTCGCCGCCCAGCGGGCCCGTGCATTTCACAGTACGGCGCCCCGCTCGGCCCCGGCGGCGCTCTCCACCGTCTCTCGAGCCGTTCCGAACCAGGCCTCCAGCGCCGCCCGCAGGCTGCCGCCGTCCGGCGCGGCCCACGCGACGTGGCCGTCGGGACGCAGCAGCACGGCCTCGGGCAGCCGCAGCCCGCCGGGCGTCAGCTCCGGGTCCCAGCGCCCCTCGACCACGTCGACCCGGTCCGACCAGGCCGCGGCGGTCTCCTTGAGCCCGTCGTCCCCGGCGCCGCCGGTGACGACGAGTACGCCGCGGGCCGCGTGCAGCAGTTCGGCGACCCGGGTACGGGTGCCGTCGGCGCGCTCCAGCTCGTGGTCGGGCAGCCGCAGCCCGGCCAGCGGGTGCCCCGGGGCGCCCATGTCGTAGCGGACGTCGATCCCGCTGACCAGGCCCGCCAGGTGCCGGGCCACCTCCGGGATCTCCACCAGCTCGCGCATGACGGCGCGCAGCGGCTCCATCTCCTCCCCGCTCAGGTAGAGGCGGGTCTGGGCGCGGGTGTTGCGCATCAGGCCCTCGCCCACCGGGTGCCGCTCGGACTGGAAGGTGTCCAGCAGGCCCTCGGGGGCCCAGCCCTTGACCGTCGCGGCCAGCTTCCAGCCGAGGTTCGCGGCGTCCTGGACGCCCACGCTCATGCCCTGCGCACCGGCCGGCATGTGGATGTGGGTGGCGTCCCCGACGAGGAACACCCGCCCGCTGCGGTACTCGGAGGCCTGGCGCGTGGTGTCGGTGAAGGAGCTCACCCACCGGGCGTCCGCACCGTGCACGTCCTCGCCCGTCATCCGCTGCCAGGCGTCGGCGATCTCGGCGAAGGTCAGCTTGCTCTTGTCCTCGTGCGGGCGCAGGTTCTCGTCGTGGATGACGATGCGGTCGACGCCGTCCTCCAGGTTGAAGGCCATCACCATGCCGCCGGGGACCTGCTCGCCGATCGGCCGCTGGCGGATGTTCGCCCCGACCAGGTCGGCCATGTACATCCCGCGGGTGGCCTCCCAGCCGGGGAAGTCGATGCCGGCCAGCTTGCGCACGATGCTGCGCGCGCCGTCACAGCCCACCAGGTACGAGGCGCTCTCCTCGCCCCGCCCGTCCGGGCCCTCGTACTCGACGACGACGCCGTCCGCGCTCTCCCGGAAGCCGGTCACCTCGTGCTCGCGGCGGATGGTGACCCCGAGCTCGGTGACCCAGGCCTCCAGCAGGGACTCGGTGCGGAACTGCGGGATCCCGCGCACGCTGTAGTGGTTGTCGTCGAGCTTGCTGAAGTCGATGCGCACGCCGCCGAAGTGGCCCTGCGCGTACTCGACGTCCCCGAACCGGGCCAGCAGCCCGCGCTGGTCGAACACCTCGGCCGCACGCTTGGTGAAGCCGACGCCGCGTGACTCGCCGCTCGGCGCGGGCAGCTTCTCGAAGACGACGACGTCCGCGCCGCCGAGCCGGATCTCGCCGGCGAGCATCAGCCCGACCGGACCCGCGCCGACGACTATTACGTCCTTGCCCATGGCTTCGTTCTCCTCGTGCAGCAGATGGATGAAGGTCGGTCAGACGAAGAATTCCGACAGCAGCCGGATGACCGGCTCGGGCTGCTCCTCGGGGAGCCAGTGCAGGGTCTTGTACAGCTTCACCACCCGTACGTCGGCGGCCAGCGAGGGGAGCACCTGCTCGAACTCCTTGTGGCTCACCGGGGACGCGATCCCGAGCACCGGCACGGTGAGCTTGCCGTACGTCGCCATGTCCTCGATGTCCTGCGGGAAGGCCCGGTACCAGCCGTTGGTCGCCCGGATCTGCTCGGGCGTGTCGTAGGCGCGGGCGAAGATGGCCCGGTCGCGCGGGCTGACCGAGGCCTGGTCGAAGAGGGAGTTCTCGAAGAGCCAGTCGACGACGTGCCGCATCCGGCCGGCGATCAGCTTCTCCGGCAGGCCCTGCGCCTGGTTGAAGGCCCACCACCACATGGAGACGCCGGTGCCCGGGCGGCGCAGCAGCGGCATCGAGTACTTGCTCTCGCCGGGGTGCATGACGTCGAGCAGGGCGAGCTTGCGGACGGCCTCGGGGTGGTTGACGGCGAAGCTGAAGGCCACCATGGCGCCGATGTCGTGGCCGGCCAGGTTGACGCTCTGGTAGCCCAGGTGGTGGACGAGGGCGCGGATGTCCGCGGCCATCGACTTCTTGTCGTAGCCGCCCTCGGGACGGCTGGAGCCGCCCATCCCGCGCAGGTCGACCGCGATGACGCGGTAGCGGCGGGCGAGCTCGGGCATGATCTTCCGGAATTCCCACCACGTCTGCGGCCAGCCGGGCAGCAGGACCAGCGGCTCGCCCTCGCCGCCGGCCACGTAGTGCAGCCGTACGCCGTCCAGGTCCGCGTACATGCTTCTGAAGTCGCCCGGAAGCGATCTCGCCAGTTCCTCGTCGGTCGGGCCGTCCAGCCCGATCACGTCATCGACCGAGCCCGCGTGCTCGTCCACCGTCGTCATGTCGTACCTTTCCTGCTCGTTCCGTGCTCTGCTGATCCATGGCGTTCGGTGCCATCGGCGGCGCTCAGCCGCGGAAGGCCGGCGCGTTCTCCTCGGCCCACAGGGCGAAGGTGCGGCCCGGGTGACCGGTCAGCTCCTCGATGTCGCCGGTGAGCGGCAGGGGTTCGGTGTCCTTGGCCCACAGGACGAGCAGTTCGTCGGCGATGTCCGAGGGGATGTAGCCGGCGCGGCCGGCCTTCCACTCCGCGGGCGTCACGACGCGGACCGGGACGGAGCGGCCGATGGCCTCCTCCACGGTCTTGACCTGCTCGGCGAAGGTGAGCGCCTGGGGACCGGTGAGGTGGTAGGAGCGGCCCTGGAACCGGGGTTCGGTGAGGGCGGCCAGCGCCGCCTCGGCGATGTCCTTCTCGTTGACCGGGTCGGCGTAGCTGTCGGGGAAGGGCAGGCTGACGAAGCCCGCGCCCTTCAGCGCCCACGCCCAGGGCAGGCAGTTGCCCGCGAGGGCGCCGCAGCGGAAGGCGGTCGCCGTGATGGTGGAGGCCTCCAGGGCCTTCTCCACGACCAGGTGCGGGGCGGCGATGCAGTTGTCGGCGGCGTCCGGGAGCAGGCACGCGTCCGAGGACATGATCACCACGTGCCGGACCCCGGCGGCCTCGGCCTCCTTGACGAACTCGTCGATCTGGCTGGGCTCGCAGTACAGGAAGACCGACTCGACGCCCTTCAGGGCGGTCCGGAAGCCGGACGCGTCGTCCAGGGACAGCGGTACGGACTCCACGCCCTCGGGCAGCGTCAGCTTGGACGGATCGGCGGAGCCGGCCCGGACGGCGATGCCGCGGGCGTGCAGGAGGCCGATGAGGTGGGAGCCGACCTTGCCGCGGCTTCCGGTGACGAGGATGGTCATGACTTGAGTCCCTCCGGGACGCTCGGGTGACGGCGGCGCGCTGCTCTGCGGGGCAGCCGGGACGGCGGAACGGACCCGGTCCTCGCTCGACCGGGCCCGTCCGCCGCGTACGGGGATGGTGTGTTGGGGGGGTGTGTTCGGGGGTGTGTTCGGGGGGTGTGTTCGGGGGGTGTGTTCGGGGGGTGTCCGCGCCCTGGCACGGGCGCGGAGGGAGGTAGGGGGTCGGGGGATCAGGCCGGGCCGAACCAGCCCTTGAGCGCGTCCGACAGGTCGCCGCCGTCCGGGGCCGCCCAGACGGCGTACCCGTCGGGCCGGATCAGGACCGCGCCCGGCACCGGGGCGCCGCCCGCGGTCTCCGTACGGGTCCAGGTGCCGGTGACGATGTCGATCCGGTCGGCCCACCCGGCGGCGGTCTCGCGCTCCTGCGCGAACTCCTCGGTGGTGACGAGCACGCCCCGGGCCGGGTGCAGCAGTTCGGCCACCGTCGTACGGGTGCCGTCCGCGCGCTCCAGCTCCAGGTTCGGCTCCACGCGCAGGCCCAGCAGCGGGTGGCCCGTCGCACCGACCTCGTAGCGGATGTCGAGCCCGCTGACCTCGCCGGCCAGGTGGCGCGCGGCCTCGGGGATCTGCACCAGCTCGCGCATGACGGCGCGCAGCGGCTCCATCTCCTCGCCGCTCAGGTACAGCAGCGACTGGGCGAGGGTGTTGCGCAGCAGCTTGACGCCCACGGGGTGACGCTCGGACTGGTAGGTGTCCAGCAGGCCCTCGGGGGCCCAGCCCTTGACCGTCGCGGCCAGCTTCCAGCCGAGGTTGACGGCGTCCTGGAGGCCCACGCTGACGCCCTGCGCGCCCATCGGGGCGTGGTCGTGCGCCGCGTCGCCGGCGAGGAAGACCCGGCCGCGCCGGTACACCTCGGCCTGGCCCTGCGCGTTGGTGAGCGCGCACATCCAGCTGGCCGAGGCGCCGTGGATGTCCTCGCCGGTCACCCGCTGCCAGGCGTCGGCGAGCTCGGCGAACTCCAGCTCGCCCTCGCCGTGGTGCGGGCGCACGCCCGGCTCGTGGACGACGATGCGGTCGGTGCCCGGCTTGGTGGAGACGGACAGGACCATGCCGCCGCCGGGGATGCGCTCGCCGATGGGGCGCGGGCGGATGCTGGCGCCGACGACGTCGGCCAGGTACATGCCGCGGGTGGCCTCCTCGCCGGGGAAGGCGATGCCGGCCAGCTCGCGCAGGGTGCTCTTGCCGCCGTCACAGCCCACCAGGTAGGAGGCGCTCTCCTCGACGCGGCCGTCGGGCCCCTCGAACTCGACGACGACCGAGTCGCCCGCCTCGCGGTAGCCGACCAGCTCGTGCCCGCGTACGACGGGTACGCCGAGCTCCTCCAGCCACTCGCCGAGCATCGACTCGGTACGGGACTGGGCCAGGCCCATCACCCCGTAGTGGCTCTCCTCCAGCGAGTCGAAGTTGATCCGCACTCCGCCGAAGTGCCCGTGCTGGCCCCAGCGGAACTCCCCGATCCGCGAGAGCAGCCCGCGCTGCGCGAACACCTCGGCCGTGCGTCCGGTGAAGCCCAGCCCGCGGGACTCGCCGCTGGGCGCGGGAAGCTTGTCGTACAGGACCACGTCCACGCCACCGAGCCGGAGTTCACCGGCCAGCATCAGTCCGACCGGACCCGCGCCGACGACTATGACGTCCTTGCCCATGGGTTCGCTCTCCTCGTGCAGACTCGTGCGTTCGGTGAAATGGCTCATCCAGAATCCTGGTCAGTTCTGGTGGAGCCCTGGCTGAATCCCACCTGCGGGCGCCTCAGCCGGGCAGCCCCGCCAGGCGCAGCAGCAGCGGCTTGACCGCGGTCGCCGCCAGCGGTCCGCCGACGCCGTCCGGCAGCGAGCACAGGATCAGCGGGGCGTCGTCCTCGCTGCCGGGCAGCCGCCCGTGGCTGCCGCGCACGGGGGAGGGGTCGAGGGGGACGACGGCCATCCGGTAGCGCATGCCGAGCTTCTTGCGGGCGAGCGCCCGGGCCGCCTTGACCTTGACGTAGGGGTCCTCGGGGTCCATGAACAGCTCGGCCGGGTCGTAGCCGGGCTTTCGGTGGATCTCCACCTGCCGGGCGAAGTCGGGGGCGCGGGCGTCGTCGAGCCAGTAGTAGTACGTGAACCACGCGTCCGGCTCCGCGACGGCGACGAGCTCCCCGGAGCGCGGGTGGTCCAGCCCGTGCTCCTTCTTGCCCCGGTCGTCGAGGAGCTCGCCGAGGCCGGGCAGGTCCCGCAGCGCCTCGCGGGTGGCGTCCACGTCCTCGGGGCGCGCCACGTAGACGTGGGCGATCTGGTGGTCGGCGACGGCGAAGGCCCGCGACGCCCCCGGGTCGAGGTACTCCATCCCGTCCTGTACGTGGACCTCCAGCAGCCCCGCCCGGCGCAGGGCGCGGTTGATGTCGACGGGCCGGCTGACCGGGGTGATTCCGTACTCGGACAGGACGACGACGGTGCGGCCCGAGCGGCGGGCGTCGTCCAGCAGCGGGGCCAGCGTCCGGTCGAGGTCGGCGGCGGCCCGGTGGGAGCGGGGGTCCTCGGGGCCGAAGCGCTGGAGGTCGTAGTCGAGGTGGGGCAGGTAGCACAGGGCCAGGTCGGGGCTGCGGGTGGCGAGCACGTGCCGGGTGGCGTCGACGATCCACCGGGAGGAGGCGAGGCCGGCGCCCGGCCCCCAGTAGTGGAACAGCGGGAAGGTGCCCAGGCGCTCGGTGAGCTCGTCGTGCAGCTGCGCCGGGCGGGTGTAGCAGTCGGGTTCCTTGCGGCCGTCGGAGTAGTAGACGGGGCGGGGGGTGACGGTGATGTCGGTGTCGGCGCCCATCGCGTACCACCAGCAGATGTTGGCGACGCTGTAGCCGGGGTGGGAGCGGCGGGCCGCGTCCCAGATCTTCTCCCCGCCGACCAGGCCGTTGTGCTGGCGCCACAGCAGCACCTCGCCGAGGTCTCGGAAGTACCAGCCGTTGCCGACGATGCCGTGCTCGCTGGGGAGCGCGCCGGTCAGGAAGGTGGCCTGGGCGGAGCAGGTCACCGCGGGCAGCACGGTGCCCAGCGGGGCCCGCGAACCGGCGGCGGCCAGCTCGGCCAGGCGCGGCATGTGCTCCAGCAGCCGGGGGGTCAGCCCGACCACGTCCACGACGAGCAGAGGCGTGGGTCCGGTGGTGTCCGTCATGGCAGCTCCGTCAGTCCCAGGTCGGTGAGCAGGTCGCGGGCAAGGGCGAGTTCGGCGGCGATGCCGTCGGCGAGGGTGGCCGGGCCGTCGGGCCGCAGCCCGGCCGGCAGGGCCTGCCAGGTGTACGTCTCCACCTCCAGGTGGTGCGTACGGGCCCCGCCCTGGCCGAGCAGCCCGGCCAGTGCCTCGCGCAGCACGGGCAGGGTGGAGGTGAGCGGCGGCTGCGGGTCCGCGTGCAGCGGCAGGTGGAAGTGGGCCCGCCAGGGCCCGGTCTCGGGCAGCGCGCCGCCGGCCAGGGCCTCGCCGAGGTCGTCGGCGCCGTGCAGCCGGCCGTCGCGGTCCAGGGTGCGCGTCTGGTGCAGGAAGCGGGGCTCGGCGTACGCGGCGAGCGCGGCGCGCACCTCGGGCAGGTGCGGGTGCTCGGCGTGCAGGGCCGCCGACAGCTGCGCCTTGACCACCGGGATGCCGGCCTCGGCCAGCGCGTCGAGCGCGGCCTTGGGCTCCTCGAAGGAGGTGGCGAGGTGGCAGGTGTCCAGGCACAGCCCGATCCGCTCCCCGGCGGCCGACGCCAGCGCGGCGACGGCGTCGGCGGTGGTCTCCACCGTGCAGCCGGGCTCGGGTTCCAGGCCCACCCGGATGGACCGCCCGGTCCGCTCCTGGAGCTGGTCCAGGTGCGCGGTGAGCCGCAGCAGCGCCGCCCGGGCGGCGGCCGCGGCCCGCGGGTCGTCCTCGTACGGGGTGCGCCAGGCCAGCGGGAGCGTGGAGATCGACCCGTGCCCGGCGTCCTCGGGCAGCAGCGCGGCGAGCACCGCGGCGAGGTCCTCGGTGTAGGCGAGGCGCTCGGGCTCGGTCCAGTCGGGCCGGTACACGCGGTACTTGACGTGCTCGGCGCCGAAGCCCTCGTAGGGGAAGCCGTTGAGGGTGACGACCTCCAGGCCGCGCCGTTCCAGTTCGGCGCGCAGCAGGCCGAGCGCCGCCGGGTCGGCGGTCAGGGTGCGGGCGGCGTCCCGGGCCAGCCACAGGCCGATGCCGAGGCGCTCGCGGCCCAGCCGCAGCCGGACCGGCTCGCAGTTGTCGCGGAGCTGGGCCAGCACCCCTTCCAGGGTCTCCGCGGGGTGCACGTTCGTGCAGTAGGCGAGGTGGACGGTCGACCCGTCCGGGTGCGCGAAACGCATCGGCTCATTCCCCGCCGCGGAGTATGGAGTTGCCGGCGTGCAGGGCCGCGGGCTGCGGGAGCGCCAGGTTCAGGCGCCCGCTGAGCCCGTAGAAGGCGACGGGGTTGCGCCACAGCACCAGGTCGACGGTGTCCTCGTCGAAGCCGGCCGCCAGCATGGCGTCGCCGACGCGGCGGGTCTTGAGCGGATCGCTCTTGCCCCAGTCGGCGGCCGAGTTGACCAGGACCTTCTCCGGGCCGTACTCGCGCAGCAGCGCGACCATGCGGTCCTCGTCCATCTTGGTGTCGGGGTAGACGGAGAAGCCGAGCCAGCAGCCGGCGTCCTTGGCCTCCTTCACCGTCGTCTCGTTCAGGTGGTCGAGCACCACCCGGTCGGGTGCCAGAACCGACTCGCGCACCACGTCGATCGTGCGGCGCAGCCCCTCCAGCTTGTCGCGGTGCGGGGTGTGCACCAGCGCCGGCAGCTCGTGCTCGGCGGCCAGCTGGAGCTGGGCGGCGAGCGCGGCGTCCTCCTCGGGGGTCATCGAGTCGTAGCCGATCTCCCCGACGGCGACGACGTTGTCCTTGACGAGGTAGCGGGGCAGCTCGGCGAGGACCGGCGTGCAGCGCGGGTCGTTCGCCTCCTTGGGGTTGAGCCCGATGGTGCAGTGGTGCGCGATGCCGTACTGGGCCGCCCGGAAGGGCTCCCAGCCCAGCAGCGCGTCGAAGTAGTCGTAGAAGGAGGCCGGCGAGGTGCGCGGCTGGCCCAGCCAGAAGGCCGGTTCGACGAGGGCGCGCACCCCGGCCGCGTACATGGCCTCGTAGTCGTCGGTGGTGCGCGAGGACATGTGGATGTGCGGGTCGAAGATGCGCATCAGAGCGAAGCTGCCTCTCGGGTCAGGTCGAGTACGAGACTGAGGTCGCCGGGGACGGTGCGGCCCGCGGCCGTACGCTCGGCCTCCTGGCCCCGGAGCATGCGGGCGAGTTCGCCGTCCCCGGCTGCGCGGCGGGCGAGGTCGGCGACCGAGGCCACGGGCACCGAGGTGAACAGGCACTTCAGGACCGCGTGCCGCCAGGCGTGCGCGTCCAGGTGCTCGGCCGCGTACGGGCCGACGGCGGCCGCCACCAGGCGGGTGTCGTTGGTGCGCAGCGCGTCCTCGACCAGCGGCAGCCCGTCGGCGGGGGCCAGGGACAGCCGCGGCAGCGCGAGGAGCACGGCGCGCCGCTCGGCCGCGGTGCCCTGCCGGTAGAGCCGTACGACGGTGGCCGCGTCGGGGCGGGCGGCCTCCAGGAGCTGGACGCGGGCCAGGTCGGCCCCCTCGTCGGTGCCGCAGCGGCGGCCCGCCTCGGCGAAGCGCAGCTCCCACACGGGCAGCCCGGCGGGGCCGGCGCCGCCGCGGTGCTCGCGGGCGGCGTCCAGGGCGGCGACGAGCCAGGCCCGGCCCGGGGCGGGGATCCTGGACTCCATCTGGGGGATCGTCACGGGGTGCCTCCGTTGCGCAGGAATCGCAGGGACCGGGCGGCCTGTTCGGGGCCGGCGTGGGAGTGGCGGGGCAGCTCGACGACGGTCAGCCCCCGGTAGCCGACCTCCTCCAGGGCCGCCAGCACGGGCGGGAAGTCGATCTCGCCGTCGCCGAAGGGGAGGTGCTCGTGGACCCCGCGGCGCATGTCCTCGATCTGGACGTGCCGCAGCCAGGGCGCGACCGCGCGCACGCAGTCGGCGGGCGGGCGCGGCTCCAGGCACTGGCAGTGCCCGATGTCGAGGGTGATGCCGAGGGACCGCGGGCTGCCGAGCTCGGTGCGCAGCCGGTGGAAGTCGTCGAGGGTGGCGAGCAGATGTCCCGGCTCGGGCTCGACGGCGAGCGGCACGCCGGCGCTCTCGGCCGCGTCGAGGACGGGTCCCAGGGTGTGCGCGAGCGTCTTCCACGCGGTGTCGGGGTCGGTCCCCTCGGGCCGGATGCCGCTGAAGCAGTGCACGGCGTTCGCGCCGAGGTCGGCGGCGACGCGCACGGCCCGTACGAGCAGGTCCGCGCGGACCGCCCGCAGGGCGGGGTCCGGGTCGAGGAGCGAGGGGCCGTGCTTGCGGCGCGGGTCGAGGACGTAGCGGGCCCCGGTCTCCACGGTCACGTCGAGCCCGAGCCGGTCGAGGCTGCGGGCCACGTGCCGGGTGCGGGCGGCGAGGCCGGGGGCCATCGGGTCCAGGTGCATGTGGTCGAGCGTCAGGCCGACGCCGTCGTAGCCGAGGTCGGCCAGCAGGGCGAGGGCGTCGTCCAGGCGCAGGTCGGTCAGGCCGTTGGTGCCGTAGCCCAGGCGCAGGCTCATGTGGGGCTCACCTTCCGTGCGAGGCGCCGGGCCACGGGGACGAGGCCGGCGAGGGCGATGGCGGTCCCGGGCGACCCGGCCCGCGCGGCGAGGGCCGCCTGGAGCGGGATCATGGCCCGGATGCCGCCGCCGACGGCCCGCTGGGTGAGCGGCGGCGAGGGGTTCAGCGCGGCGTGCAGGAGCGGCCGCCCGGCGGTGGCCGCGTACATCCCGGCCACCGTGGCCCCGGCCACCGCCCGCAGCCCGCCCCGGTCACCCGCGGCGAGCGCCCGCAGCCCGGCCGCGATCCCCCCGGCCAGCCCGCCCGCGGCGACCAGCCGCAGCCCGGCCGCCAGGGCGCCGCCGCCCGTGTCCCGCGCCCGGCCCGGCAGCCGGTCGGCGCCGGGTCCCGCCGGGGCGGCTCCGGCCAGGGCCCACAGGACGTCCGCCGGACCGCGGCCGGCCAGGGCCGCCACCGGTCCGTGCTCGGCCGGCAGCCGGGGGCGCGACGCGTCCGGCGCCACCGCGCAGAGCACGCCCGAACCGCCGCCGGTGAGCACCGCCAGCACCGCCGTGCCCGCCAGCGCGGCCAGCGCCGTCGCCGGCGCCCCGCCCTGCGTCTCGCGCCGCGACACCGCGGTGACGGCGTACGTGTGCACGCCCAGCATCCCCGCGGAGGCGAGCGCGGGCCGCAGCCCCGCACCCGCCGGGCCGGGCGCCGCCGCGCCGGAGGCCGCCGCACCGGAGGCCACCGCGCCCAGCAGCAGGTCCAGGGAGCGGGCCGCGGCCATCGCGGCCGGGCCCGCCGGAGTGTGCTTGAGCCCCAGGTCGTACGCCCACACCGTGCCCGCCAGCGCTCCGGCGACCGCCGCCGGCCGGCGCCCCGCGCAGGCCGCCAGCGCCACCCCGGCGGCCGTCAGCGCGCCGGCCGCGGCCAGCGCCGCACCCGGCCGGATCCGCCCCGACGGGATCGGCCGGCCCGGACGCTCCACGGCGTCCTCCTCCCGGTCGGCCCAGTCGTTGAGCGCCATGCCCGCCGAGTACAGGCACAGCGAGGCGCCGACGGCCAGCGCGGTCCGCGGGCCGGGCCGCACCCCGGCCGCCGCAGCTCCCGCGAGCGCGTCCCCCGGGACGGTGAACAGCGCGGAGATCCGCAGCAGTTCCGCCCAGGCCCCGAGCCCCTGGCGTCCGCTCACTTCGAGCCGCCCAGCCGCGCGGCGAAGGCCAGCAGGTCGTCGTACTGCCGCGACAGCGCGGCCTCGTCGCCGTCGGGGTCCTTGAAGTAGAAGCCCAGCTCCGGCCGCGGCCCGGCCAGCCCCACCTCGTGCGCCCGCGCCAGCAGCCGGGCCAGGTCCAGCACCAGCGGCGCGGCGAGCGCCGAGTCGCAGCCCTGCCAGGTCGTCTGGAGGGTCATCCGGGTCCCGAGGAACCCCTCGAAGGCGATGTGGTCCCAGGCCGTCTTCCAGTCGCCGAGCGCCGGCACGTCGTCGATGTGCGTCTCGCCCTCGGGCAGCGTGCCCAGCGCGTCCTGCAGCACCCGGGCCTTGCCCGCGTTCTTTGCGGCGGCCGCGGCCGGGTTGCCGCCGAGGGCCGCGCCGTCGCCGCCGCCCAGCAGGTTCGTACCCGACCAGGCCAGCACGTCCAGCTCGCGCTGCGCGAACATCGGCGCCAGCACCGAGCGCAGCAGCGTCTGCCCCGTCTTGCCGTCCCGTCCCGCGTACGGCAGGCCCGACGCGGCGGCCTCAGCCTCGGCCGCCGGGTGGCGCAGTCCCGCCGAGGGGGTGAAGTTGACGTACGGGCAGCCCGCCCGCAGGGCCGCCCGCGCGTAGAGGGTGCTGGCCGGCAGCCGCCCCGCGCCGGGCACCGCGACCGGCTCGGTGGAGGCCACGTTGACCACGACCGTACGGGCCGTGCCGCGGCGGCGGGAGAAGTCGACGATGTCCGCCGCGAAGGCGGCCACCAGTTCCTCGTCGGAGCGCTGGTCGCCCGCGAGCGGCCCGCCGGTGCGTATCTCCGCTTCCGCGTCGGCCAGTTCGCGGTGGACCGCCGACGCCAGCCCGTACGGCAGCACCCCGCCCCCGGCGAGTTCCTCGGCCCGCTTGGGCAGCGACCCGGCGGCCACGTCGTGCCCGCCGAAGACCAGCGAGCCCAGCGGCGGCACCCCGCTGCCGGCGAACGCGGCGCTCTCGGTGACCAGTCCGGCCGCCGGCCACAGCCCGGCGGCCAGCGCGGCGCCGCCCGCGACCACCGTGGTGGCCACGGAGCCGCGCGCACCGATCAGCCACACCCCCGTCGTGGGACCGGGGGCGGCCGCGGGCGGATCGGTGCCGAGGGCCGCGGCGAGCGCGGTTTCGGTGTCGGTGTCGGTGGGATGCGGCATGGCCGGCCTCCAGAGCACATCGGCGCTTGTCGTCCGCAGGTCCTGGCTGGAATTGAATTGGACCTGCCGGACAAAAACGTAGCCCCGGGCTCTTGAGCCCACATCGAAAGCGGCGCGTTCTCAAGCCGACGTCGAGACCGGCCCGAGTCGTTGTCGTGCGGCCGGCCCCACTCTGTCGTCCAGGATTCCAGGATCGATTGCCGGCCCTCCGGAGGAGACTCATGCCCGCATTGCCGCCCCCGCGCGTCGTCCGCACCGTAGAAGGGGTGCGGTCGGGTCTTCAGCGACTGACCCGGAAGCTCGCGCCCGCCCCGTTCGCCCTGCTCGAACTCGCCCAGGGCTCGATGGTCACACAGGCCATCTACGCCGCCGCCGAACTGAACGTCGCGGACGCGCTGGCCGACGGCCCGCTGACCGTCGACGAGCTCGCCGTCCGGGTCGAGGCCCACCCCGAGTCCCTCTACCGGCTGCTGCGCCTGCTCGCCAGCTACTCGATATTCACCGAGCAGAAGGACGGCCGCTTCGCCCTCACCCCGATGGGCAGCGCGCTGCGCTCGGACGTCGAGATGTCCATGCGCGACACCGCGCTGCTGATGGGCCACCCCACCCACTGGGAGGACTGGGCCTTCCTCGTGGACTCCGTCCGCACCGGCGAGGCCAGCCTGCCCAAGCACCGCGGGATGGGCGCCTTCGAGTACCTGGAGTTCGACAAGGAGTACGGCGAGGTCTTCACCAACGGCATGGGCGGCATGTCCGTGACCGAGACGCTCCCGATCGTCTCCGCCTACGACTTCTCGCGCTACGCCACCATCGTCGACTTCTGCGGCGGCCAGGGCGGCCTGCTGGCCGGCATCCTGGAACGTGCGAAGAACAGCCGCGGCATCCTGGTCGACCCCCGCATCGAGACCAACGGGGCCCACGAGTTCCTCGCCGGCGCCGGGGTCGCCGACCGCGTCACCGTCGAGAACCGCGGCCTGTTCGACGTCCCGCCGTCCGGCGGCGACGCGTACATCCTCAAGCACATCGTCCACGACTGGCCCGAGCACCAGGCCCTGGAGATCCTGCGCAACGTCCGCGAGGCGATCAGCCCCGACGGGCGGATCCTGCTCATGGAGATGGTGCCCACCCCGGGCAACTCGGCGCACTCCGCCAAGCTCATCGACCTGTGGCTGATGCTGCTGGTCGGGGGCAAGGAGCGGACCGAGGAGCAGTACCGGGAGCTGCTGGCCACCGCCGGATTCGAGCTGACCGGCGTCCACCAGACCGCCGCGGCCATCTCCATCATCGAGGCGCGGCCCGTCTGACCGGGCGGCTCACACCACGACCGCCACCGCGCGGCGGCCCTCAGGGCCGCCGCGCACTCTCGTGCGCCCACCCGCCGCCCGGCCCCGTCGGCCCGGTGGCCCCGGTGACACCCACCGGTCCCGTCACACCCACCGGTCCGGCCACACCGGCCGCACCCGGCGCGCCCTTCGCTCCGGCCGGCGCCCCGGTCCGGTTGCGGACGCTGCGCGCGGCGGCGGCCGCGGCCACCAGGGCCGCCGCCACCGAGGCGAAGCCGCCGAGGAACAGCCCCGAGCGGGCGCCCGCGTGCTCGGCGAGCGCACCGACCAGCAGGCTGCCGAGCGGCGTACTGCCCTGGAGGATCAGCGTGTACAGGGCCATCACGCGCCCCCGGTACGCGGGATCGCTGCCCAGTTGGATGCGGTGGTTGGCCGCCTGCGCGAAGTACAGCGCGGCGAAGCCCGTCACGAACAGCAGCACCAGCGCCGAGTTGAAGTTCGGCGCCAGTCCCGCGGCGATCTCCGCCACGCCGAGCCCCAGCGCCGCCAGGATGACCGTACGGGCCGCGGGGCGGCTGCGCCGGGAGGTGGTGACCAGCGCGGACAGCAGCGCGCCGCCCGCGTACGCCGTGGTCATCAGCCCGAAGGAGTTCACCCCGGCGTCGAACACGGTCTTGGCCAGCAGCGGCAGCAGCAGCTGGAAGTTGAGCGAGAACAGCCCGATCGCGCCGACCAGCAGCACCGGCATCGACAGGTCGGGGCGCCCGCGTACGTAGCGCAGCCCGTCCGAGACCTTCACCGGCCCGGCCGCCCGCTCCCCGCGCAGCAGTTCCCCGGGCCGCATCATCCGCAGCGCGGCCACGGTCGCCAGATAGGTGGCCGCGTTGACCACCATCACCCAGCCGGTGCCGAGCAGTGTGATGAGCAGACCGGCCAGCGCCGGCCCGGCCACCCGGGCGATGTTGAAGTACGCCCCGCTGAGCGCGGACGCGTTGGGCAGCAGCTCGGGGCCGACCAGCTCGCTGACGAAGGCCATCCGGGTCGGGATCTCGACGGCGTTGACCACGCCGAGGCCGAAGGCGCACACCCAGATGTGCCACAGCTGTACGGAGCCCGCGAGCGCGAGGACGGCCAGCACCAGGGCCAGCGCCCCGGACGCCAGGTTGGCGGCGGTCAGCAGCATCCGCTTGTCGTGGCGGTCGGCGAGCCGGCCCCCGTACAGGGTGAACAGCAGCGGGGTGAACTGCAGCGCGGTGACCACGCCCAGGGCGGTGCCCGAGCCGCCGGTCAGGCCCAGGACCAGCCAGTCCTGGGCCACGACCATCATCCAGGTGCCGGCGGCGGAGACCACCTGGCCGCCGGCGAACAGGCGGAAGTTGCGTACGGACAGCGAGCGGAACGCGTGCGCGATGCGGCTGTGGCTCATGGGCGGGCGGTCACGCCCCGCGCCCGGTCCGGGTCACGCAGTCCTCCAGGAAGGCCAGGGCCCGCAGGTGGTACGAGCGGGCCGCCCAGCCGAGGCTGATGTTGTGCCCGGCGTCGGGCTGCCGGTCGATCTGGACCCGGGGCGCGGCCGTCAGCCGGCTCGCCAGGTCGGCGAGGTCCTGCTCGCCGTGGTGCCACCACGCCTCGTGCTCGGCGAAGGTCAGCCGGATCGGGACCCGGATGCGCGGTGCCAGCGAGGCGAACAGCTCGGTCCAGTGACCGAGTTCGCCCTGCTCGCGCGGCGGCATCGGGGCCACGACCTTCGAGCTGTGGCGGAAGGTCCGCGGCGGGTAGAGGCGCAGCGGACCCCACTGGCGCCGGTTGTCCTTGAGCCCCTCCACCGGGTCGCCCGGGGCGAAGCGGTGGCCGCAGCCGGAGATGTCCAGGCCCAGCAGCCCGTCCGCCCCGGTCAGCCCGGCGGCGGTGGACATGACCAGCTTGCCGCCGTAGGAGTGGGCGAGCAGGAACAGGCCCGCCCCGGCGGGGTAGCGGGAGGTGAAGTCGGCGAGGGCCTCGCGCAGCAGCACCGCCTGCCCGGCGAGCGCGAGCCCGTCGGGGAACAGCGCGGCGGAGTCCCCGTACCCGGGCCGGTCCACGGCGAGGACGGTGTAGCCCAGGCTCGCCCCGAGGGTGAGCAGGGAGGTCTCCGGGTGGGCCTGGCCGTCGAAGTAGCCGGCGTTCATCCCGCCGCCGTGCACCGCGATCACCGTGGCCCGCGGCTCGATGTGCTCGGGCATGCTGAGCAGCGCGGACAGGGTCACTCCCGCCGCGTCCAGGGTGATCCGGCGCACGCCGGGGGAGAGGCCCTCGGCTGTGGCCGGGACCGTCACTGTGGTGTCCATCGGTTACCCCCGTGGTGCGCCGGCCGCCGGGCCCGCGGTGCGGGCCCGGCGGCGTGGTCAGTGCGCTGCGCCGAACCAGCGGCTCAGGGCGTGGTCGAGTTCCTCGGCGCTGTCCCCGGCCCAGGCGACGTGCCCGTCGGGACGGATGAGCAGTGCCGCCGTGCCGTGCAGCGGATCGTCGCCGTCGACCGGCTTGGCCGTGGCGGTGGTGACGCTGATCTGGTGGCCCCGGCCCGCCGCGGCCGCGCGCAGCGCGGGGCTGTCGGCGAGGTCGAGGAGGACGGGCCGGCCGCTGTGCAGCAGCCGGGTGGTGGTGGTCTCCGCGCCCTCGGCGGTGATGAGGGAGCGCTGCGGCATCCGGGCGCCCTGGAGCGGGTGGCCGCCCTCGCCGAAGTCGTAGGCGATGTCGAGGCCGGAGACGATGCCGGCCAGGTGGCGCTTGACGTCGTCGTAGCCGATGAGCTCGGCGAACAGCGCCCGCAGCGGGTCGGACTCGGCGCCGCCGAGGAACACCGTGCCCTGGGCGCTGGTGTTCATCAGCAGCCGCTCGCCGACCGGGTGCCGCTCACCGTGGTACGTGTCGAGCAGGTCCTCGGGGGCGCCGCCCGCGACGACCGCGGCCAGCTTCCAGCCCAGGTTGGCGGCGTCCTGCACACCGGTGCTCAGCCCCTGGCCGCCGGCCGGGAGGTGGATGTGCGCCGCGTCCCCGACGAGCAGGACCCGGCCGCGCCGGTAGTCGGTGGCCAGCCGGGCGGCGTCGGTGAAGTAGCTGACCCACTCGGCCCCGCCGGCCCGGATGTCCTCGCCCGTGATGTGCTCCCAGGCGTCGGCGACCTCGGCGAAGGTCACCGGCTGGGCGTCGCGCCCGCGCGCCGGGACCCCGTCGGGGCAGACGATGATGCGGTCCACGCCGGGGGCCAGCGGCGCGGCCATGACCATGCCGTTGGGCTGGCGCTCGCCGAGGAACCGCGGGCGCAGCGAGCAGCCGGTGACGTCGGCGAGGAACATCGCGCGGGTGGCCGCGCTGCCGGGGAAACCTATCCCGGCCGCCTTGCGGACACTGCTCTGCCCGCCGTCGCAGCCCACCAGGTAGGAGGCCCGCAGCTGCTGCACCCCGTCCGGGGTGGACACGGTGATCTCGACGCCGTCGCCGTCCAGGAAGCCCTCGGACAGGTCCAGGAAGTCCCAGCCGCGCCGGATGTCCGCGCCCAGTTCGGTGGCCCAGTCCTCCAGCACGCCCTCGGTGATGTTCTGCGGGATGCCGCGGGCCCCGAAGTGGGCGCCGGGCAGCACCGTGTAGTCGAACTGCACACCGCCGAAGTGGCCCAGCGGGCTGGTCTCCAGCGTCTCGCCCTGGCCGAACCGCGGGAGCAGCCCCCGCTGGTCGAACACCTCCATGGCGCGGGCGGTGAAGCCGAGGCCCCGGGACTGGCCGGTGGGCTGGTTGAGGCGCTCGGTGACGATGACGCTCGCCCCGCCCAGGCGCAGCTCGCCGGCGAGCATCAGCCCGGTCGGGCCGGCGCCGACGATGATGACGTCCGCGTCCACGGCAGTCCCTTCCATGGTGGTCCTCTTCTCTGGCTTCTCGGTTGAGTCTTCAGGGCGCGGGGCCGCGTTCAGCGCGCCGCGCCGAACCAGCGCTCCAGGGCGGCCCGCAGTCCGTCGCCGCGGCCCGCCGGGCCGGCCCAGACCACATGGCCGTCCGGGCGTACGAGGACGCAGCCGGCCCCGTCCAGCGGTCCGCCCGGTTCGGCGGGGCGGGCCACGGTGACCGCGACCCGGTCGGCCCAGGCCCCGCGCACCGCGGCCGGCACCTCACCGCCGCCCAGGTCCAGCAGCAGGCCGCGGCCGGTGCGCAGCAGTTCGGCGGTGGTGAGCGGGCCCTCGGCGGACACCAGCCGCAGCAGCGGCAGCCGGGCGCCGAGCAGCGGATGGCGCTCCGGCTCCGCCTCGCCGCCCACGTCGTAGCGGACGTCGAGCCCGCTGATCATTCCGGCCAGGTGGGCCCGTACCGGTTCGAGGCCCATCAGCTCGGTCAGCACCGACCGCAGCGGCTCCACCTCGGGGCCGCCGAGCAGCAGCCCGGCCTGCGCCTCGATGTTGGCCAGCACCCGCCGGCCCACCGCGTGCCGCTCGGTGTGGTAGCTGTCCAGCAGCCCCTCGGCGGCCCGGCCGGTGACCTCGGCGGCCAGCTTCCAGCCCAGGTTGAAGGCATCCTGCACGCCCAGGTTCAGCGCCTGCCCGCCGATGGGCATCTGCTTGTGCGCCGCGTCGCCCGCGAACAGCACGCGGCCGTGGCGGTAGCTCTCCAGCTGTCGGCTGGCGTCCCCGAAGGCGTTGACCCACAGCGGGGTTCCCCCGCTGATGTCCTCCCCGGTGACCCGCTTCCAGACGTCGGCGACCTCCACGAACTCGGCGTCCCGGGTACGGGGTCGCGCGGTGGAGCCGAACTCGTGCACCATCACCCGGGTCACCCCGTCCGGCCGGCGCGCGGCGATGGCCAGGCCATGCTCCAGCCGCTCGAAGCGCCGGTTGGGGACCTCGATCCCCGCGACGTCCGCGCGGATCAGCTCCCGCCCCGCGTCGTGGCCGGGGAAGGCCGCGCCGACGAGCCGTCGTACCGTGCTGTCCTCGCCGTCACAGCCCACGAGGTAGCGGGCCCTCACCCGTACCGCGGTGCCGTCACGGCGCACGGCCTGCGCCTCGACGTAACTGTCGTCCTCGCCGCCGCCGGACAGCGCGAGCAGCTCGTGCCCGCACCGGATGTCGACGCCGAGGAACAGCGCCCACTCCTCCAGCAGCGCCTCGGTCCTGGTCTGCAGGACCTTCCACTGGCCCGGGTAGGGCCCGGGCAGCGTCAGGTCCAGCGGGATGCCGCCGAAGTGGCCGCGCGGCTCGTTCGGCGGGCTGCCGAACTCCTCGATCTGGCCGCGGATGTCGAGGATCTCCATGGTGCGGGCGTGCAGCGTGGAGGCCCTCGACTCCCTGCTGGCCGCGTGCCGCCGCTCCAGCACGACCACGTCGGCGCCGCCGAGGCGCAGCTCCGCGGCGAGCATCAGCCCGACCGGGCCGGCCCCGACGACAACGACCTGGGTGTCCAGCAGGTCCGCCATGGTCAGCTCTTGTTCTCGGCGTAGGCCTTGGCGTGGTTGAGCGTCGCCGTGCTGTTGGTGCTCAGCGCGGTGTGGACGTACTCGCGGGCGTCCGCCACCGTGGCCTCGTCGCCGAGGATCCTGGCGATGTTGGCCGTGTTGAGGGTGACCGTGTGCTGCGAGGAGGCGGCGGTGACGCCGTCCTTCTCCACGAAGGTCCACTCACCGGTGTGCAGGGTCATCAGCGCGGGCAGCGTGACCTGCTTGTAGGCGATCTTGTGGTCGGGGAAGACGACCCGGTACGACTTGGTGGTGTGCACCGAGCCGTCCTTGGCGCGGGTGTCCATCTCCAGCGTCTGCAGGCCCGGGACGTCCTCGGTGAGCCGTACCACGGCCACGTGCGGCAGGCGCTCGGCCCACCGGTCGGCCTCGTTGATGAAGTCGAAGGCGTCCTTCGCCGACCCGTTGATCTCCACGGTGTCGGTGAAGGAGAAGGTCAGGTCCTCGGCCGCGTGGGCCGCTTCGACGTTCTCCTTGAGGGCGGCCAGCTCGGAGGTGCTGTTCTTGTCCACCGCCCGCTCGATCCACAGCAGGTCGTGCGGGTCGTCGCCGATCGCGCTGTAGTCGTGCAGCAGCCGCACCCGGGTCTCGGACTCGCCGAGGGGCTCCAGGATCCAGGTCCCGCCCATGGCGGCCACCGGCGGCGCCGGGATCTCCTGGCGGAAGGTGATGCGCAGGCCCTCGGGGTCGAGGGTGCGGCGCGAGGTCCAGTTCTTGGCGTCGCCGTTGGCGGTGGCCCAGATCCGGATCCGCTCCTCGGATCCCTCGGCCTCCACCCGGTCGACGTGGATGGTGGGCGGGAAGATCCGCGGCCAGTTGGTCACCTCGGCCAGCAGCCGGTAGACGGCACCGGCCGGGGCGCTGATGGTGATCTCGTGCTCAACCTCACGGGTCGTCATCTTCGATTCCTTAAGGTTCTTCGGTCAGGGCCTCCGGGCCCGCGTGCCCGGAGGCCCTGGGAGGGGTCCGCGAATGTGCCCGCCTGGCGGCGGATCAGAAGTTGCCGAGCCCGCCGCAGACGTTGAGCGCCTGCGCGGTGATCGAGGCGGCCGTGTCCGAGGCCAGGTAGCCGACCAGGCCGGCGACCTCCTGCGGCGTGGAGTAGCGCCCGAGCGGGATCTTCGACTGGAACTTCTCGAGGATGGCGTCCTCGGAGGTGTCGTAGGCGGCCGCGTAGCCCTGGCGCACCTTCGCCGCCATCGGCGTCTCGACGTACCCCGGGCAGACGGCGTTGACCGTGATGCCGGTGGGGGCGAGCTCGTTGCCGAGCGCCTTGGTGAAGCCGACCACCCCGTGCTTGGAGGCCGAGTACGGGGCGCCGAGGACGACGCCCTGCTTGCCGGCGGTGGAGGCGATGGAGATGATCCGGCCGCGGCTCTTGTGCCGCATCCCGCCGGTGGTCAGCACCTCGCGGGTCAGCCGGAAGACGCTGTTGAGGTTCGTCTCGATGACGTCGTTCCACAGCTCGTCCGCGATGTCCGCGGTCACCCCGCCGCCGGCCCGGCCGGCGTTGTTGACCAGGACGTCGACCGTCCCGAAGCGGTCCACCGCGGCCTGGACGAACGCCGTCACCGACGCCCCGTCACGGACGTCGAGGACACCGCCGTCGACCTCCAGGCCCTCGTCCTGGAGCTCCTTGACCGTGGCGGCCACGTTCTCGGCGCTGCGCGCGCCGATGAACACCCGGTGCCCCTGCTGAGCCAGCAGCCGGGCCGACTCCAGCCCGATCCCGCTCGTCGCGCCCGAAACCAGCGCGACCCGTGCCGTCGTGTTCTGCGTCATCGTGAAATCAGCCCCTTCACGCGGCCACGGCGGAGGAGGAGTCGATCAGCGCGTTGACGACGTCTATCAGCGCACGCGGGGTGAGGGTGTCGTCCACCGCCTCCTCGTCGAGCGAGATGTCGTACTCGCGCTCGATGAGGCTGCCCGCCTCCAGGAGCGCGAGGGACTCGTACTGGAGCTTGGCGAAGGTGATGTCCAGGATGTCGCCGTTGAGGTCGACGCCCTCCGCCACACCCGCGGCATCGATGATGATGCGCTTGAGATCCTCGAGGGTGAAAGACTTGCTGGCCATGTCGTTCCCTTCATCGGTACGGCATGCCGCTACGGCATGCCCAAGCGGTGGTGAGCGGCTAGACGGCGCGGACGACCATCGCGGAGTTGAAGCCTCCGTGGCCCCGGGCCAGCACCAGCGCGGTGCGCACGGAGGCCGGGCGCGGCTGGTCCAGCACGAGGTCGAGCTCGTACTCGGCGCACGGGTCGACGTTGATGGTCGGCGGGATGACCCCGTCGCGCATCGCCAGGAAGGCCGCGGCCAGGTCGAGCGGGGCCGCGCCCGCGTACAGGCGGCCCGTCATCGTCTTGGGAAGGGTGACCGGCACCGCCCGGGCGCCGAACACCGCGTTGATCGCGTCGGCCTCGGTACGGTCCAGGCGCGGGTCCGCGGCTCCGTCGGCGAAGACCACGTCCACCTCGCCCGGCGCCGCGCCGGCGTCGGCGAGCGCCGTCTCGATGGCCTTGCGCAGGGCCGGACCGCGCTCGCTGCCGGGCTTCGGGTCGATGGTCGCCCCGTACCCGGAGATCTCGCCGTAGATCTCGGCGCCGCGCTCTCGGGCCGACTCGGCGGACTCCATGATCAGGATCGCGCCGCCCTCGCCCGGGACGAAGCCCTGGGAGTCACGGCCGAACGGCACGTACGCCTGGCCGGGCTCCTCCGAGGTGCTCAGCCGGCCGCTGGCCAGCTGCGCCACCCAGCCCCACTGGCAGATCGAGGCGTCGATCGCGCCGGAGACGATGATGCGGGTGCCCTTGCGGATCTGCCGGCGGGCCTGCGCCACGGCGTCGAGGCCGCCCGCCTGGTCGCTGACGACGACCCCGGCCGGGCCCTTCATGCCGTTGCGGATCGAGATCTGGCCGCTGTTGACGGCGTAGAACCAGGCGAAGGACTGGTACGCCGACACGTACTGGCTGCCCTTGCTCCACAGCCGCTGCAGCTCGCCCTGGCCGAACTCGAAGCCGCCGGCCGCACTCGCGGTCACGACGCCCATGTCGAAGCCCTCGAGCTCCGCGGGCCGGATCCCCGCGTCCTCCAGCGCCCAGTCCGCGGCGACGAGCGCGAGCCGCGTCACCCGGTCCGTCTGCGGGAGCAGCCGGCTCGGCAGCGCGTCGTCCGCGGCCGTGCCGGGGATCTGCCCGGCCAGCTTGGCCGGGTAGTCGGAGGGGTCGAAGCGGGTGATCCGCCCGATGCCGCTCTTGCCGGCCAAAGTGGCCGACCAGTAGTCCTCTGCGCCCAGCCCGTTGGGGGCTGCCACACCGAGGCCGGTCACGACGACCGAGGCGCTCATACGAGGCTCCTCTCGGGATTGGCCAGCACCATGGCGCTCTGGAAGCCGCCGAAGCCACTGCCCACGGTCAGGACCGCGTCGGTCAGCTGCTCGCGCGCGGTGAGGGGGACGTAGTCGAGGTCGCACTCCGGGTCCGGAGTGTGCAGGTTGGCCGTCGGCGGGACCACGTTGTGCTCCATGGCCAGCGCCGAGGCCGCGATCTCGATGGAGCCGATGGCGCCCAGCGAGTGCCCCACCATCGACTTGATGGAGCTGACCGGCGTGCGGTAGGCGTGCTCGCCGAGGCTCCGCTTGAACGCCGCCGTCTCGTGGCGGTCGTTCTGCTTGGTGCCGCTGCCGTGCGCGTTGATGTAGTCGATCTCGTCGCCGTTCATCCGCGCCTCGTCGAGGGCCAGGCGGATCGCCTCGGCCATCTCCACGCCGTCCGGACGCAGTCCGGTCATGTGGTAGGCGTTGCTGCGGGACGAGTAGCCGGCGATCTCGGCGTAGATGTGCGCGCCGCGCCGCTGCGCGCTCTCCAGCTCCTCCAGGACGAAGAAGGCCGCGCCCTCGCCGAGGACGAACCCGTTGCGCGTGCCGTCGAAGGGCCGCGAGGCGTGCTCCGGGTCGTCGTAGCGCGGGGTCGTGGCCTTGATCGCGTCGAAACAGGCCATGGTGATCGGGGAGATCGGGGCGTCCGAGGAGCCGGCGATCATGACGTCGGCGGTGCCCTCGCGCAGCAGCTCCACCGCGTATCCGACCGAGTCGATGCCGGAGGTGCAGCCGGTGGAGACCACCGTGCTCGCGCCCTCCGCGCCGATGCCCCAGGCGACCTCGGCCGCGAACGAGCTCGGCACCATGTGGTTGTACAGGTGCGGGGAGGCGTAGCGGTGGTCGACGTTGTCGAGCCGCCCGCCGTCGCTGACGACCCGGTACTCCTCGTCGAGCGCCATCGTGGCGCCGACCGCGCTGCCCACCGTCACGCCGACCCGGTAGGGGTCGAGCGAGGAGATGTCCAGCCCGCTGTCGGCGACCGCGCCGCGCGAGGCGACGACCGCGAACTGCCCGGCGCGGTCCATGCGCCGGACCTCCTGCGGGGACAGGCCGTGGGCGTACGGGTCGAAGTCGACCTCGGCGGCCACCCGCGAGCGGAACGGCGCCGGGTCGAAGAAGGTGATGCCGCGCGTGGCCGTACGGCCGTCGCTCAGCAGGTTCCAGAAGTTCTCACGGCCGACACCTCCGGGCGCGAGCACCTCCATGCCGGTGATGACGACGCGTCGCCCGGTCACGCCCGACCCTCCCAGTTGTAGAAGCGGGTGGCCATCGCGTCCGCGGGGGAGCGCCACGTCTTCGGGTCGTAGGCCTCGATGAACGGCTTGAGGTCCTCGCTGATCCCGATGAAGCGCGGGTCGCTCTTGGCGCCCTCGATGAGCTCGCCGCCGTTGTCGGTGTCGAAGTCCTGGAGGTGGAAGTACAGGCCCCGGTACGAGAACAGCTGGCGCCGCCGCGTTCCCATCAGGTGGGGCATCTCCGTCGCGTCGAAATCGGCGAACAGCCGGGCCACGTCCGCACTTGATCCGGGGTCCATCCGGGCGACGATCAGCGTGCTGTGCATACGGTTCGCTCCTCAGAAGTTGCGGTTGATGCGGTACTCCCCGGCGGCCGCTCCCGCGTCGTCCCGGGCGGGGGGCGGGTGCCGGCGGAAGGCGCTTCGAGGAGCGCCCGGGAACGCCCGGCTCCCGGAGGGGAGCCGGGCGTTCCGTGTCCTTCCGGGGACGGAAAGCGGGGGGCTTCTTACTCCCCGGCAGAACGGGTGTGGACGACGCGGTAGGTGTTGATGTCCGGGATCCCGGCCACGACGGCGCGGCAGCGGCCCTCGGCGGCGACCCGGCCGGCCGGCTTCTGGTCCTGCGGCACGGCCTTGTAGGCGTCGTACGCCTCCTTGCTCTCCCACTGGGAGTAGGAGACGACGAAGGAGCCCTCGAGGCCGCGGGCGCGCAGGCCGCGCAGCACCACGTGCGAGCGGAAGCCGGGCGTCTCCAGGAAGAACCCCTGGCCGGGGCCGAGGGCGTCGATCAGCTCTTCCTGGTTCTCCTTCAGGACGGGGAACACCGCGATGGCGGTGTAGTCGTCACGGTGCGGGCCGATCTCGATGGAGCCGCCCAGCGACGGGTGCTCCTGGGTGAAGGCCACCTCGTTCTGCAGGAGCTTGATCGAGGTGGTGATCTCACCGAAGACCGGCATGGTGCGGTGGTTGAACTCGTCGCCCTTGTAGCGCTCTTCCAGGTCCTCGCCGCTGCGCCACTGGATGAAGTTGGCGGTGCCCGGCGCGTCGACGCCCGCGTGGACGGTGCTGGACATCCAGCCCTCGTAGGTGGCGGCGTCGACGATCTTGCGCATCTCCTGGATGAGCTTGTCCTGGTTCTCCGGGACATCCGTGGTGAACAGGTTGAGGACGGTGAGGTGCTTGTCCTCGGTGGAGATCTTGGGCATGTCTCTTCGCTTCCTCAAAGGGGAACAGGTGAACTGGACAGATGGCTTGCGGGGCCGGGGCAGCAGCCTCAGGCGGGCTCGCCGAACCAGCGGGTGAGCGCCTGCGTGAGGCCCTCGGTGGGCGCGCCCAGCGGCGGGGCCCAGGCGACGTAGCCGTCGGGACGGATCAGCAGGCCGTCCAGCGGCGCGTCACAGTCGAAGTTGGCGACGGTGAGGATGTCGACCCGGTCGGACCAGCCCTCGGCGGCCTGGCGCAGCGCGGCGTTGTCGTGCAGGTCCAGCAGCACGCCGCGGCCGCCGTGCAGGAGTTCGAGGCTGCTCTTCTTGTCGCCGCCGACCAGCACCTCGCGGTCGGGCAGGCGCCGGCCGAGCAGCGGGTGCTCGCCCTCGCCGACGTCGTGGCGGATGTCCAGCCCGGTCACCATCCCGATGAGGTGGCGCTGGACCGCGGGGAAGTCCACCAGCTCGGCGAAGACCTCCAGCATCGGGGTGATCTCGTCGCCGCCGAGGTAGAGGATGCGCTGGGCCAGCGTGTTGGTCAGGATCCGGGCCGCGACGGGCCGGCGCTCGCTCTCGTAGGAGTCGAGCAGCCCCTCGGGGGCCCGGCCCTGGATGTCCAGGGCGAGCTTCCAGCCGAGGTTGACCGCGTCCTGCACGCCCGAGCTCATGCCCTGGGCTCCGATCGGCAGGTGGATGTGGGCCGCGTCGCCCGCGAGGAAGACGCGCCCGCGCCGGTACTCGGCGGCCTGGCGGCTGGTGTCGGTGGTCGAGCTGACCCACAGCGGCTGACCGCCGCTGATGTCCTCGCCGGTCAGGCGCAGGAACGCCTCGGCGACCTCGTCGAAGGTGATCGGCTCGGTGCTCTTGCGCAGCGGCTCCGAGCGGTCGAAGTAGATGACCCGGCTGCGGTCGGGACCGATCGGCAGGACCATCACCATGCCGCCGGGCACCCGCTCGCCGCTGAACCGGGGCCGCAGCGGCACGCCGGCCACGTCGGCGAAGCGCAGCTCGATGGCCGCGTCGGTGCCCTCGAACGCGATCCCGGCCAGGCGCCGCACCGCACTGCGGCTGCCGTCACAGCCCACCACGTAGCGGGCGCGCAGCGTGCCCGGGCCGTCGGGGGTGGTGACCTGGAGGGTCACGCCGTCCTCGTCGTTCTCCAGGCCGGTGACCTCGACGCCGCGGCGAACCTGGGCGCCCTTTTCCGCGGCCCAGCCTGCCAGCATTCCCTCGGTGCGGGACTGGGGTATTCCTCGAGCCCCGTACGAGCCACCCTCGAGCAAGCGATAGTCGATGGGGACTCCACCGAAATGCCCGAAGGGAATGACATCGACCTCACCCAGACGGGAAAGGAGCCCACGCTGGTCGAATTCCTCGATCGTCCGCGCCGAGAATCCGAGGGCGCGAGACTGCTTCATCGGCTCCGCGAGCCGCTCGACGACAGTGGCAGAGACTCCATTCAGACCCAGCTCACCTGCGAGCATGAGTCCGGTGGGGCCGGCTCCCACGATGATTACGTCCGCGTCAAAGGTGTCCATCTGCCCTCTTCCGACTGGTGTTTTCCCAGTATTGCGAGGGGCTACCAGGACAGTAAATAGCCGCTAGTACAGGTCTTCCACAAGAACGTCATATCCTTTACAGGAAGGGTTGGCCGCCAGCCTGATTCGCGCACATCCTCAGGCATGACATCAAGCCATTCGACCGCCGAAGTCGCCGCACTCCTCGACAAATACCTGATCTCCCTCGACGACGAAATACTCGACGCGGGATGGGCCAAGGGGCTGTTCACCGACGACGCGGTGATCGAGTTCCCCAACGCCCGGCACGAGGGGGCCGACGGCCTCCCGGGCTTCCACCAGAAGTCCCTGGACGCCTTCGCGCGCCACCAGCACCTGGGCTCGCCCGCCGTGGTCGCGCTCGACGGGGACGACCGGGCGACGCTGCGGGCCAACGTCATCGCCACCCACGTCCACCACCTGCCGGCCGGAGCCCCCGAGGGCACGACCGCGGCGCGCTTCGCGGCCGGCACCTTCGTCAACGGTGCGGCGCGCCGCACCCCCGACGGCTGGCGGATCAGCTCGCTGTCGTTCCGCGTCGTGTGGACCGAGGGCAACCCGCCCGGGGCGAACTGACCGCCCACCGACCCCGCCACGACGTGTGCGGTGGTGCCGGAGCAGTCCGGCACCACCGCACACGCCTCTGCTCCGGCCGGGCGTCAGACGTTGAGGCTCACGACACGGTCTACGACGATCTCGATGACGACCCGCCCCGGCGGGTTCGGCGGCGCGGACCAGTAGCGCTTGGCATAGCGCCGCGCCCCCTCCTCCACCCGGCCGGCCTGGTCGACGACCCGGGCGGTGCCCTCCAGCGTGACCCAGGTGAAGTCCGACACCTGGCACAGCGCGGCACGACTGCCCGGCGCGGCGAGCAGGTTGCGGGCCTTGCGCGAGGAGACGACGGTCATGATCCGGGCCAGTCCCGCCTCCCGGTCCCAGGTGAACCGTACGGGCGCCACGTGCGGCGATCCGTCGGGCCTGAGCGTGGTCAGCGTGGCGATGTGCGGTTCGGTCAGAAAGGCGTCGGCCTGCGCCGACACGGCGAGTTCGGCGGCGCGGGCTGTGGGCTGCGACACGAGTACGTCCTTCTGCGGTGCGGTGGGAGGGGCCCCTTGCGCCGCGGCGCCCCCCGGGTTCGGTCCGGGGGGCGCCGCGTGCGGGGACTGCCCCGTCTGACTGAGCTCTTTCACCGGGCCGGGGCCCGGCGGGGGACCGTCAGTGCGCGATCACCTTCTGCGGGGTCTCGACGGGCGCCTCGCCGTCGGCCGCCACGGCGGGCGCCTGCGGCTTGGCGTTCGGGAAGAAGAAGGCCGCGATGAACAGGGCGACCGCCGCGAAGCAGGCCGCCGCGAGGAAGGCGGTGTGGTTCGCCGACTCCTGCACGGACACGACCTGGGCGGCGTCGCCGCCGGCCTTGGTCAGCTTCTCGGCGAGACCGTTGTAGGCGATGGTCACGATGACGGCGAGACCGAGCGCGCCGCCGGCCTCCTGGCTGGTGTTGATGAGACCCGCGGCCACACCGGCCTCGGAGTCGGAGATGCCGGCGAACGCGGCGATCTGCAGCGTCACGAAGCACATGCCGCAGCCGATGCCGAGGAGGATGAAGGCGGGCAGCAGGTCGACCGCGTACGAACCGCCGGCCGGGGACCGCGTCAGGAGCAGCAGACCGCCGATGGTGGCGGCGAGGCCGATCAGGAGCACGACGCGGGCCGCGACCTTGGCGATCATCCCCGAGGCGATGCCCGCACCGGCCGCGACGCAGAAGGCGAGGGGCACGTAGGCGAAGCCCGCCTTCATCGGCGAGAACCCGTACACCTGCTGCATGAAGATGCTGGCGAAGAAGAACAGGGCGGAGAAGGCACCGAACACGGACACGGCCGCGATGTTCGCGGTGCTGACCGACTTCAGGCGCAAGACGCGCAGCGGCATCACGGGCGCCTCGACCTTGGTCTCGATCACCAGGAACGTCGCGAGCAGAACCGCCACGATGCCGAAGGAGACGAGCGTGCGGGTGTCGCCCCAGCCGCGGTGCGTGGCCTCACCCAGGGTGAAGATCAGCAGCAGCAGGGCGCTGGTGAGCGTCGCGGCACCGAAGACGTCGAAGCGGGTACGCGGGCCGTCGGCCTTGGAGTCCGGGACGATGCGCGACGCGAACAGGGCAGCGAGCAGGCCGATCGGGACGTTGATGTAGAAGATGTACTCCCAGCCGGGACCGTCGGCGAGCACACCGCCGAGGATCACGCCCACGATCGAGGCGATACCGGAGAGGGAACCCCACAGGCCGAGCGCCTTGTTGCGCTCGGGACCCTCGGGGAAGGTGTTGGTCAGGATCGACAGCGCCGAGGGCGCGATCATCGCGGAACCCAGGCCCTGGACGGCGCGCGCGCTGATCAGCACGTTGCCGCTCTCGGACAGGGCCGCCACGAGCGAGGCCAGGGCGAAGACGGTCAGACCGGTCTGCAGGACCCGGCGGCGGCCGTAGCGGTCGGCGAGCCGGCCGCCGAGCAGCAGGAAGCCGCCCAGTACGGTCGCGTACGCGGTGACCACGTACTCCAGGCTGACGTCGGACATGCCGAGCCCGTCCTGAATGGACGGAAGTGCAAGATTCACGATCGACACGTCGAGGAAGACCATGAACTGGGCCATGCAGACAAAGGCAAGGATCGCGCCGGCCTTGTAGCCGGCACCCGTGCCCTTCCCGCTCGTGACCACGTCGGGGGCAGTCATTGGGTAACTCCTCAGCTATGCAGAATCGAGTGTGTGAGAGCGGTCGCCGACGATGCCGGGACTGAGCCACCGGGCCACCCCGATCGCGGGCCGCGGCGCGCGCCGGTCCTCGGCTTCATCGCCCCACCTTCCGCTTGGCAGTTCCGCTGCTCAGCAGCGTGCCCGGGGCCTCTCGACTCCGCCTTGAGTCCCGCCGGACCGACCGTCTATCAATCGATGCCGCGCACGATGTGCGGGTCCGCCCGTTCCTCTTCCTCCTCCACCCCGGCGAGCCACAGCGGCGGGGCCCCCATGACGAGGTTGTACGAACGCCAGTCGAGTTCCTCTTGGATGTCGTGCACCAGCTCCTCCTCTGCTTTCCGATCGGGCAACACTGTCAAGATCTGCTGGAAAGCCGCTCAGGAAAGACTTGAGAACCGCTTGGCACGCGCCCTACCCGACACGGAACTGACACAATTACCTTCCGCATAAGAACCGATGACCGTCCGTCAGCTTGTCGGCGGACGCGGAAGGCAAGGACGGGACAGTGGACGAGCACGACTGGCTGGCGAAGCGCTTCGAGGACGAACGGACCCGTCTTCGGGCAGTGGCCTACCGGATACTCGGCTCGCTCAGCGAAGCGGAGGACGCCGTCCAGGAGGCCTGGCTGCGGCTCAGCCGCTCCGACTCCGAAGAGATCGAGAACCTGGGCGGCTGGCTGACGACCGTGGTCGGCCGGGTCTGCCTGGACATGCTGCGCACGCGCGCCTCCCGGCGCGAGGAGCCCCTGGAGGTCCGGCCGGTGGAGCCGGCCCCCGCCGACGCAGCGCGGGCGGCGCGCCCCAGCGACCCCCAGGCCGAGGCCCTGCTCGCCGACTCGGTCGGCGCCGCCATGCTCGTGGTCCTGGACAAGCTGACCCCCGCCGAGCGGCTCGCGTTCGTCCTGCACGACCTGTTCGCCGTGCCGTTCGAGGACATCGCCGCCATCACGGAGCGCACCCCGGCCTCGGCCCGCCAGCTGGCCAGCCGGGCCCGGCGCCGGGTCCGGGGCGCGGAGACCCTGCCCCAGCCGGACCTCGGCCGCCAGCGCCGGATCGTCAACGCCTTCCTGAGCGCCGCGCGCGGCGGGGACTTCGAGGCATTGCTGGAGGTGCTCGACCCCGATGTGGTGGCGCGCTCCGACAACGGTATGGCCGGCGCCCTGTCAGCGGTCCGCGGAGCGGCCCTGGTGGCCCGTCAGGCCGCGACGTTCGCGCAGTTCGCGCAGAGCGCCCAGGTGGCGCTCGTGGGCGGCGGCATGGGCGTGGTCGCCCGCGTCGACGGCCGCTTCCGCGTCATGGTGTTCACCATCGTGGAGGACCGGATCACCCAGGTATCGGTGGTTATGGCCCCGGCCGAGGTGGCCCGCCTCGACATCCTGGTCCCCGAGACGGGCCCGTCCGCGGACACCATGGACTCCGTGGACGACCCCGTGGACGCCGTCGACTAGGAGGGTCCCGCCGGGCGGGTTCGAGGGGGTCGCCGTCCCGGCTCCACCCCCGCTCTTCCCGGACCGCCCACGATGGGACCGCGCCCGAGCCGTGCGGCTCCCCCCTGCACGCCGGTACGGACGCACGCCGGCGTGCCGCCGTGGTTCCCGGTCCCCCGCCCACGGCGGCACCCGCCCGGACCGATCGACGTACGAGCCACATTTCCCGCACGACGCGAGGGCCCTGCCGAATTGTCCCGGCAGGGCCCTCGCGCTTTTCGGCCGAAAACTCGCGCACCCCTCGCGTACGGCTCGAAGAACGGCCCTTCCAGGGATTTGTGAAAACACCCGAAAACGACGCCCCGGATTCCGCTCCGGCCACCGGGCACGACTTCCCGTACACCTTCCCTGCAATCTCCCCGGAGACCCGCTGGAGTCCGGACCCCCCATATCCGGCAAGGGGTTATACCGGCCAACTCGACTGCCTATCGTGGCACGGGATTTCGAATCGCTCCTCTGACGGGGGCGTCCACGACTTAGGAGAGAAATGTCGACTTCAGTCAGGTCTTGGAGGACCGCCTTCCTGACCGCTGCGGCCCTGGCCGGCGTCACGGCCCCGCTCGTCGCGACCCCCGCCCAGGCGGCCCCGGCCCGGACCCAGGGCCCCGCCACCCTGGAGGTGCTCGCGACCGGGCTGGTCAACGCCCGCGACGTCACCGCCCTGCGGGACGGACGGGTCCTGGTCGCCGAAGCCGGCGACGGCAAGGCGGACTGCGCGGCGGACGCCCACTGCGTCGGCCAGAGCGGCGCCGTCTACCAGGTGTGGGGCAGCCAGAAGGGCCGCGTCCTGACGGGCCTGGCCTCCGCCGGCAAGGGCTCCACGGCCACCGGCGGCGCCCAGGAGGTCAGCGGCCCCACCAGCGTGGAGCCCGCCTCCGGCGGCGGCTACGTGGTCCTGAGCGGCCTCGGCGGCACCGCCGAGACCCGCGCCGCCCTCGGCCCTGCGGCGTCCACGCTCGGCACCCTCTACCGGACCCGGGACGGGAAGATCCTCGCCGACCTGGCCGACATCGAGACCCGGCTGAACCCGGACGGCGGCGACGTGCACGCCAACCCGTGGCGCTTCATCAAGAACGGCAGCGGTTACCTGACCACCGACGCGGGCGGCAACACCCTGATCGCCTCCAACTGCGTCGGCACCACCTCGACGAGGTTCGTCTTCCCCAAGAACGAAACCTCCACGGGTCTCGCCGAGGCCGTGCCCACCGGCATCGTCCGGGGCGGCGACGGCACCGTCTACATCTCCGACATGAGCGGGGTCCGCAAGGACGCCTCCCGCATCTGGAAGATCGCGCCGGGAGGCCAGCCCGAGGTCGTCGTCACCGGCCTGACCAACCTCGTCGACATCGCGCTGGACGGCCGGGGCAACCTGTACGCGCTGTCCTTCACGGACGGGTTCCAGCAGGGCCCGCCGAAGCCCGGCCGTCTGTCCAAGGTGAACCTCTCCACCAAGGCGATAACCGACGTCCCCACCGCCGAAGCGCTGAACCAGCCGACCGGCCTGGACATCGGCCCGCAGGGGCAGATCTACGTGGTCGCCGGCAACAACACCGACAGCAAGCTGCTGCGCGTCCGCCCGTAGCGGCAGACGCCACCCAGCGCCCGCACACCGACGGCCCGGCCACCGCGCAGAACCGCGGTGGCCGGGCCGTCGGCCGTTCCCGTACGGGTCCCCGTACGCCGTTCGCTCACACCGTTCGCTCACACCGTCCGCCCGCGCAGCTCCCGCCCGCGCAGCTCCCGCCCGCGCGGTTCCCGGCCGCGCGGTTCCCGGCCGGCCCCCACGACCGGCCCCCGCGCGCCCGGCCCGCGGCCGTCGGCCCGTGGCCCCGGCCCGCGGCCGCCGGTCAGCGCCGCGGACCGCGCCTCGCCGCCTCGATGAAGGCCTCGAAGAGCGGGTCGGTGTCCTCGCCCAACTCCCCGTGCGCCTGCAGCCCGACGAGGAACGGCGCCTGCGGATCCGCCGCCTCCGCCCCCTCGATGACCCCGTCCGCCGACCACGCGGTGGCCACCAGCCCGGCGCCGAGCTTGTCGATGGCCTGGTGGTGGTGGCAGTACACGGTCGCGCTCGCCCCCAGCGTGGAGCCGAGCACCGTACCGGGCTCCACCCGGATGGGCCGCTCGTCGTACCGGCCGGGCACCCGCGGCGCGTGCTCGGGCAGGTGCTGGTCCAGGGTGCCGCCGCGCACGACGGACATCAGCTGCAGACCGCGGCAGATGCCCAGCACGGGTATCCCGCGCTCCTGGGCCACGGCCAGCGCCGCCAGCTCCGCGGCCTCGCGCACCTTGTCCGGGGGACGGGTGAACTTCCCCGGCTCCTCCCCGTACAGGGCCGGGTCCACGTCCTCGCCGCCGGTCATCAGCAGCGCGTCCACCCGCTCCATGACGGGGCGGACGGCGTCCACCATCGGCGGCAGGAGCAGCGGAGCGCCGCCCGCCCGCGCCACCCGCTCCTGGTACGTCACGGGCAGCAGGCAGGACTCCACCTCACCCCAGATGCTCCATTGGATCGAAGCCGAGGCGGCGGTCAACGCCACTACTGGTCGATTCATCGCAAGTCGTCCTTCTGCTCATCGGCTTCTTCCGAAAACCGGGCAAGAAGCCGGGCGATTCTGGAATTGGGGCGCGAATACAGCCCTCCCAGGTCCAGACATGGTGCCCCTCGCGAGTACGGAAAGTCATCCGCTCCACGCAGCCCACAGCGAAACAAACCCCGCGAATCCCGAAGCACCACCAGAGTTCGAGCGGAACACGACCGCCCATCCTGGACGCCTCGACTCCCGGTGCACCGCACCCCGCTGCAATGTAGGCGGGTTGTGGAGCCACTTGGGAGCGGACGGCGAATGCCCTGCGGGCATCTCCACGGATCGGCACTGGACCACACGCTCATACGCGGGTACTTGCGAAGACGCCAAAAGGAGAGCACCTCATGCTCAAGGTAAGCGAAACCCCGGCGGAGGCGTCCGGGCGGGCCGAGCGGATCGCCTCGCGATCGCGCACCGAATGGAAGAAGCCGCCGCGCCGCATCGAGAAGTCGGAGTGCATCACCTGCGACACCTGCCTGCGCGCCTGCCCCGCCGAGTTCGGAGCGATCTTCGACCGCGGGATCGACGTCGTGATCATCCCCGAACTGTGCTCGGGCTGCCCTGTGTGCGTCCTTGAGTGCCCCGTCGACTGCATCTACGTCGACGAGGACTGGACCCCGACCGACGAGTCGATGTGGAACCACATCGAGCTGACCGCCGGAGGCACCGCGTGAGCGCGCTCCCCGACCGCTCCGGCACCTCCCGCCGGGCCCTCAACGCCAAGAAGCGGCAGAGCCGCCGCCCCAGCCGCCTCGGCCTGCCCGCCGGCGCCACCGCCAAACCGGACCACGTCAGAGAGGAGGACGCCGGCTTCCCCGGCCTCCTCCAGAGGGTCTGGCAGCGGGCGTCCGAGGCCCCCGACCTCACCACCGCCGTCGGCATCCTCGCCTCCCTCGACGGGTTCGTCCCCGCCGACGTCCAGCTGCGCGCCCTGCGCAACGCCGACGAGGCCGCGCTCAAGGTGCTGTGCGGCGTGACCTGGCGCGAGGACGACCCGTACGAATACCAGGGCGCCGCGGCGTCCGCCGCCGGCGAGCCGGTGTTCCTCGGCGAGATCGGACTGACCACCAGCGGCCGCATCGTCGTCCGCGTCCCCGGCCAGTCCCCGCTGTCGGTCACCGCCAAGCTCGTCGCCGGCGTCCTGCGCGTGCCGTGGTCGGCCCGCGCCGTCGCCGACTACCACACCGAGGTCAGCCGCGCCGCGGACCGCTTCGGGCAGTCGGTCGCCGACTGCCGCGACTGGCTGGGGACCCTGGGCCCGCAGGGCCGCGACGAGGCCCTGGAGGCCCTGAAGGAGGCCGCCCAGCGCACCGCCCCCTTCATGCTCTACCAGGAGGACCGCCAGTACACGAACTTCCGCGACGGCAACACCGTCACCGGCAAGACGCTGTGGCCCGGCCACCCCGACTGCTTCCTGAGCGCCCTCCAGGGCCTGCCCCTGGAACTGTGGCCCGACAGCGACGCCGTGATGGTCACCTGCCTCACCCTCCTCATCCGCTCCGCCGGCTACGCCCGCATCGAGGAGGCCAACGGCACGCAGCTGTCCCTGGAGCACGTCGCGTACCAGCTGGAGCAGAACCGCCGCCACTACAACGACGTACCCGGCGGCGAGGAGGTCGCGCGCCCCGCCACGGCGAGCGTCGCGGACCTCGACACCCTGGCCCGCGCCCTGTTCGAGCGCCGCAAGGGCGTCCTGGCCGACGCCCAGCTCTACCGCGAGATCCACGGCGCGCTCGTCCACAAGATCGAGCGGGTCGCCGAGCCGTACGGCGAGCAGGCCCGCGCCCGCGAGGCCGCCGTCACCGCCCACCTCACCGACCGCCTGCCGCTGGCCGGCGCCGACCTCGACGAGCTCGGCGACGCGCTCGCCGCCTCCCCCCAGTGGCTGGCAGAGCCGCACGGCGAGTTCGGCACCGGACTCGAATCCCTCGTCTACGAGGCCGTCGCCGCCGCCACCGACGCCTTCGAGGCCGACTTCTCCATGAGCCGCGGCCTGCGCTCGCTGCCCCGCCTCATCGACGCGCTGCGCGAGGAGAGCTGGGCCGAGATCGTCGACTGGGGCATCACCGAGTTCTTCTGCTGCGTCGTCCCGCGCCCCGAGGCCCGCGCCTACTTCGCGAACTCCAGCGCCCGGCTCGCCGACACCGCCTGGGCCATGTCCTCGCGCATGCAGTACAACTCCTGGCACTTCATCGCCGGCAACCTCCCCAGGACGGCCGACGTCGAGGCGCGCGACCACTTCGTCCCGCCCACCATCCCCGACATCGCGTTCTACTCCGACCAGCACCACCACGGCCACGTCAACAACATGGTCCGCTTCACCGTCCGCAGCCCGCACGCGGTCGAGGTGCTGGACCGCAAGTTCAACGGGTTCATGGACCTGCGCCTGCTGCGCTGCGAAGGCGAGCCCTTCACCACCCAGGACATGCTCGCCGCCCACCGCACCTCGGCGTTCATCGCCAGGGCGTCCAGCCTCGCCGCCTCGCTCGCCGCCTCCGGCACCGACGTCGAAGTCACCTCCTTCGACTCCCAGTGGCACTGGGACAACGTCATGGCGTCCGCCCCCGACGCCCCCGAACAGTCCGACTCGTCAGACCAGGTGGCCTAAAGGCCCGGAGCCGGACCCGGCCCCGACCCGGCTCGACCCACCGGCCGTTCCCTCTAGGAGATCCGTTGACCTCTATCGGCGTTGGCGAAACCAAGGAGATCCTCCGCCTGCGAGACGTCTCCGTCCTCGAGCACGTCCAGTCGGTCCTGAGCCGGATCCACAAGCACGACGGCGAGCTCGGAGCCTACGTCTCCGTCGCCGGCGAAGAGGCCCTCCAGGCCGCCGAAGCAGCCGACGCCCGCATCCGCGAGCTCGGCACGGCGGCCTGGCAGGACCGCCCCCTGCTGGGGGTGACCGTGTCCATCAAGGACCTCATCCAGACCTCCGACCTGCCCACCACCCGCGGATCCCTGCTGCCCAACGGCCGCGCCCAGGCCGACACCCCGGCCGTGTCGCGGCTGCGCGCCGCCGGCGCCATCATCGTCGGCAAGACCACCACCTCCGAGTACGGCTGGAGCGCCAGCACCGTCTGCCGGGTGGCCCCGCCCACGCGCAACCCCCGCGACCTCAGCCTCACCGCCGGCGGCTCCAGCGGAGGAGCCGCCGCCGCGGTCGCGGCCGGCATGTGCGCCGGCGCCCTGGGCACCGACGGCGCCGGATCCATCCGGATACCCTCCGCGTTCTGCGGCACCGTCGGCTACAAGCCCTCCTTCGGGCGCGTGCCCTACGTCCCCGCCGGCGCCGAGCGCCTCGCCCACCTCGGGCCCATCGCCAAGAACGTCCCCGACGTCATCGAACTGGCCGCCGTACTCGCCGGACCCGACAGCCTCGACCCCGACTCCGGCCTCGGCTCCCTCGACGCCCGCCGCGAAGGCCGCTCCCTGCGGATCGGCTGGGTCGAGTACCCCGGCACCACCGAGGAGATCCGCCACATCACCGAACAGGCCTGGCCCCTGCTCACCGCGCAGGGACACCACGTCCAGCGCGTCGAGGTCCGCTGCGGCGGCATCTACCCCGCCCTCGTCGACATCGTCGCGGCCACCGAGGCCGCCGGCACCGACCCCGACGACGACGAGTGGATCGACCAGGGCCGCCTGGAGATCGTCCGCTACGGCCGCACCCTCAGCGGCGCCGCCGTGATGCGGGCCGAAGGGGTGCGCCACGAACTGCGCTCCACCCTGCGGTCGGTGATGGACCGCTTCGACCTACTCGTCATGGCCACCGTCCCCATCGAACCGTTCTCCGCCGAGGCCATCGGACCTTCCTGGGCATCCGATCCCAGGGATCTACTGTGGCTCGACTGGGCCCCTGCCTCGTACCCCTTCAATATGACCGGTCAGCCGGCGGTGTCCCTGCCGGCCGGACTCACCCGTGCCGGGCTCCCGGTGGGCCTGCAGCTCGTCGGGCCCGTGGGCGCCGACGACCTCGTACTTTCCACCGCCCTGCGGATCGAGGCCGAGCTCGGGCCCCTGCCCGATATACCGGATCGTGTGTCATAGAAGGAGTGCGGTAGCCCATGTATGCACGCTCGTGGTCTCGCCCGTACGGGGAAGGCGGCGTCGGCCGCTCGTCGTTCGTCGCCGAATTCGGCCTCTGGAACGACGAGCAGACCGCCGCGGCCGAACAGATCGAAGCCGGCCTGCGCGACATCGACCTCGTACGCGTCGCATTCTGCGACCCCCACGGGCTCGCCCGCTCCAAGACCCTGACCGCCCAGGCGTTCCAGGGCGTGCTGCGCAACGGCATGGACTTCAGCCCCGGCCCGTTCATCTTCGACACCGGCCATGCCGTCGCCGTCGACTTCCAGTCCGGCGACCCGGGCATCGGCGTCTCCGAGATCACCGGCGCGGGCAACTTCGTCCTCGTACCGGATCCCCTCACCTTCCAGGTCCTGCCCGGCGACGGGCCGCGCACCGCCTGGATCCTGGGCGACGAGTACCTGCGCGACGGCACCCCGCACCCGCTCTCCACCCGACACGTCCTGAAGAAGATCGCCGCCCGGTACGCCGAGCGCAACCTCACCCCCATCGTCGGCCTCGAAGCCGAGTGGTACCTGACCCGGCGCCTCGACGCCGCGCCCGGCAACTCCGGCAACGGCTTCGGCCTGCAGGGCCCGGCCCCCGCCGTGGAAGCCGTCAACTCCGGTTACCAGTTCAACGGCGACAACGCGTACGCCTCCGTCGCCGCGATCACCAACCCCATCGCCATGGACCTGGTCGCCCTCGGCCTGCCCCTGCGCTCGATGGAACACGAATCGGGCCCCGGCCAGGTCGAGACCACCTTCAGCCCCATGACCGCGCTGGACACCGCCGACGCGATGCTGCTGTTCCGCACCGTCGTCAAGCAGTCCTGCGCACGCCGCGGCTACCACGCCTCGTTCATGTCGCTGCCCCGCGTCGACAGCTTCGACCCCAGCGGCTGGCACCTGAACCAGTCCGTCGTCGACGACATCACGGGCCGCAACATCTTCGCCGCCGAAGGCATCGCGGCCGGCATCTCCACCGAGGGCAAGTCCTACGCCGAGGGCCTGATGGACCGCGCCCGCGCCTACTGCCTGCTCTCGGTCCCCACCGTCAACGGCTACCGCCGCCTGGGCGCCGAGCACTCGCTCTCCCCGACCCGCATCGGCTGGAGCTTCGAGGACCGCGGCGCGATGATCCGCGTCGTCGGCGGCGGCAGCTCCACCCACATCGAGAACCGGGTCGGCGAGCCCTGCGCCAACCCCTACCTCAACATCGCCGCCCAGCTGCACGCCGGCCTCGAAGGGCTCAGCGGATTCCCCGGCACCACCGAGCCGGTCCGCGTGGGGTCCGAGCCCGACGCCCGCGCCGAAACCCTGCCGCAGTCGCTGCCCGAGGCCCTGGAGGCGTTCCGCGCCGGCCCCGCCGCCGACCTCCTCGGCAAGCCGCTCGCCGCCTGTCTGATCAAGCTCAAGGAGAGCGAGGCCGCCCGCTACGACGCCTGGGCCGCCGACGCCCGGCCGACCGGCACGGCCACCACGGAATGGGAACAGCGCGAGTACTTCGAGAACTTCTGACCGCGCCCGTCCCACTCCGAGCGAAAGCAGAGCATCGATGATTCCCCGCTACACCCTGCCCGAGATGGCCACCCTCTGGGCGGACCAGTCGCGCTACGAGACCTGGGTACGAGTCGAGATCCTCGCCTCCGAAGCGCAGGCCAAGCTCGGCCTCGTCCCCGATCAGGCCGTCGAGGACATGCGCCGCGCCAAGGTGCCGGCCGCAGCGCGCGTCGCCGAGATCGAGAAGGAGCGCGACCACGAGGTCCTCTCCTTCCTCGCGGCGTACTGCGAGGGCATACCCGACGAGTCCGCCCGCTGGGTCCACCTCGGCATGACCAGCTACGACCTGGTCGACACCTCGCTCGGTCACACCCTGGCCCGCGCGACCGACCTGCTCACCGCGGCCGCCCGCCGGCTGCGCCGCGTCCTGGCCGAACGGGCCGCCGAGCACTGGAACACCCCGATCATCGGACGCACCCACGGCGTCCACGCCGAGCCGACCACCTTCGGGCACAAGCTCGCCGGCTTCGCCTTCGCCGTCGACCGCTCCCTGACCCGCCTCGCGGCCGCCCGCGAAGCGGTCGCCGTCGGCACGATCTCCGGATCCGTCGGCACGTACGCGCTCATCGACCCGTACGTCGAGGACTACGTGTGCCAGGCGCTCGGCCTCGGAGTCGAACCCTCGCCCAGCCAGGTCGTGGCCCGCGACCGGCACGCCCAGCTGCTCCAGGCCGTCGCCGCCCTCGGCGCCTGCGTCGAGCACCTCGCCCTCGAACTGCGCCTCCTGCAGCGCACCGAGGTGCGCGAGGTCGAGGAACGCCGCACCAGCGCCTACCAGGGCTCCAGCGCCATGCCCCACAAGCGCAACCCCACCACCAGCGAACGTCTCAACGGGCTCGCCCGCCTGCTGCGCGGCTACGCGAACTCGGCCGTGGAGAACGTCGCCCTCTGGCACGAACGCGACCTGGCCCACCAGTCCGTCGAGCGGGTCATCCTGCCCGACAGCCTCTCCGTCGGCCACTTCCAGGCGACGAAGGCGACCGAGCTCGTGGAGAACCTGGCCGTCTTCCCCGACCGGATGGCCGAGCACATCGACCAGACCGACGGCCTCGTCTACAGCTCCGCCGTCCTCGCCGACCTCCTGCAAGGCGGCATGGAACGCGAGAAGGCCTACCGGGCCGTCCAGGCGGCCGCCAACAACACGATCGCCACCGGCGAGCACTTCCGCACCACGCTCGCCAAGGAGGGCATCGACCTCGGCGCGCTCGAACCGGAACGCTTCCTGCGCAACCATGACGTCATCCGCAACCGATTGGAGCAGCTCCGTGAACTGGAAGATTGAGCGCGTCGAGGGCGCCTCCCTGGACCTCGACGAGGTCCTCGGGGTGTACCACGCCTCCGGCCTGGGCGAGCGCCGCCCCGTCGAGGACACCGAGCGCTTCCGGGCCATGCTCGACAACGCCAACCTCGTCCTCGTCGCCCGCGACGGCGACAAGCTCATCGGCATCGCCCGCAGCATCACCGACTTCAGCTACGTCACGTACCTCTCCGACATCGCCGTCGACCGCACCCACCAGCGCGGCGGCATCGGCCGCGCGCTGATCGAGGCGACCCAGAAGGAGACGCCGGGCGTCAAGATCGTCCTGCTGTCGGCGCCGGCCGCGGCCGAGTACTACCCCCACATCGGCTTCACCCAGCACGGCTCGGCCTGGGTCCTCAACCCGTAGCGACTCGGGGCGGGCTCGCAGGCGGCCGGAGAGCCGTTCGACCGGCCTCCCCGTCCACTTCAGTTCACCGGCACCGCTCGGTAGGTTTTCCGGCGAGCCCAGCACGAGCTCCCACGGACGTGTCGCCGTGGGATGCGTGAGTCGCGGGGGAGTAATGAACCAGATTTCCTCAGGGGCCCTTCTGGAGCCCCACATACCGGCGCCGCACGGCCTCGCGGAGCCCCACCCGGTCGAAGAACACCCGACCGGCCCGGGGCCCCGCGCGGCCGGCCCGTGCGGCCACCTGCGGATCCTTGTCGTCGACAGCGCCGCCGACGGCACGGACCCCCTCGTAGAACGACTGCGCCGGCACGGCCACGAAACCGTGTGCGCACAGAAGGGCACCGCGGCCCTGCGGGTCCACGAGGACGTCGACCTCGTCCTCCTCGACCTCGACCTCCCCGACCTCGACGGCCTGGAGGTCTGCCGCGTCATCCGCTCCACCAGCCGCGTCCCGGTCATCATCGTGACCTCCCGCGGCTCCGAACTCGACTGCGTCCTCGGCCTCCAGGCCGGCGCGGACGACTACGTGGTGCGCCCCTACGGCTTCCGCGAGCTGATGGCCCGCATCGAAGCCGTCATGCGCCGCTCCCAGTGGGAACCGGCCACCACCGCGGCAGCCGTCGAACACGGCCCGCTGCGCATCGACGTCAACTCCCGCGAGGTCACCCTCGCGGGCGACGAGGTCAGGCTGACCCGCAAGGAGTTCGACCTCCTGCTCCTGCTGGCCTCCCACCCCGAGACGGTCGTCTCCCGCAAACGCCTGCTCCAGCAGGTCTGGGGCGACTCCTGGTCCCGCCGCACGGTCGACACCCATGTCAGCAGCCTGCGCGGCAAACTCGGCGCCAACAGCTGGATCATCACCATCCGCGGCGTGGGCTTCAAACTCGGCCACCCCTGACCCGCCCGCGCACCCTCAGGACCCTGCCCCCGGGCGCCCCACCGCCCGGGGGTTTTCCGCCTGCCCAAAACCCGTTCCACTTCGCGGCCGCCATCCCGTCACGTTTCCCCCGCCCCCTCCGTCATACCGATGACAGACACCGACCGCCCCTCACCCCGTGCGGCGACGGCGCTCTGTACGGCTCTGAGGAGGACAGCCATGCAGACTCGACTGGTTGGTCCGGCAATCATCGCCCCGGGTGCGACCAAGGCACTCGCAGCACTCGCCGCGTCCGCGGCCATCGCCGGCGTCTCACCCGCCACGCAGTGCCTCGTCCACCTGCGGGCCAGCCAGCTCATCGGCTGCGCCGCCTGCACCCGGATGCACGGCCGCGCCCTCAAGCGCAAGGGCGAGAGCAACGAGCGCCTCGGCTCCGTCGCGGATTGGCGCAACTCCGACCCGGCCTGCTTCACCGACGCCGAACGCGCCGCCCTCTCCCTGACCGAGGCCGTCACCCACGCCGCCGGCGACACGGCACACGACCGCGTACCGGACGAGGTGTGGGCCGAGGCCTCCCGCCACTACGGCGAACGCGCCCTCACCGCCCTCTTCGCCACCGTCACCACCAGCGACGCCTGGCACCGCTTCCACCCCGCCACCGCGAGGCCCGCGGCCCCCGCGCCCCGCCGGCCCGACCAGGCGGACCAGCAGACCACCACCCGGGCCCCGGCCCCGCGTTGGACCCCGGCCCGCCCCCCGCGCCCGGCCGTCGCCGCCGTTCCGGCCCCCTGGACCCAGCCCCGCCCCGGCCCCGCCCGCCGCGAGGTGCCGCGACTCGGCTGGTAGCCGCCCCGGGAACGGCCCTACGAGCCGCACATGTGCGGGTCCGTTCCCACCCCGCCGGCCGTGAGCCGCTCCAGCTCCTCCGGCGAGGCCAGCCTCGGCAGCAGCAGCTCCCAGAACTCCGTCACGACCCCCCGCGAGACCCATCCCGGCTCGGCCGCCCCGAGGACCTCGAACCCCACGGTCGCCGCGACCACCGCGTGCGCCGCCCGGTCCGGTTCGACCCCGGCGGCCAGCCGGTTCTCCCGCGCCGCGGCCGCGAAGACCTCCTCGATCCACCGCCGCCACTGCCCCCGCAGGTCCGCGACGCTGTCCCGGGCCAGGTCCGCGCAGAGCCCGAACCCCGCCCGTACGACCGGATCCTGCGACAGCAGGGCCGCCAGGTCGTGCGTCGAGTCCACCATCAGCTGCAGCGCGTCCCGGTCCGCCTCCCGTCCGCGGCCCCAGGTGATCCGGCGCACCGCGTCCGCCGCCCGGCCCTCCACGGCCTCGGCGAGCAACGGCTTGCTCCCGAAGTGGAAGTGCAGTCCGCCCGCACTGACACCGGCCCGTCTGGCGATGGAGGCGATGGAGGCGGTGACGAAGCCCTCCTCGGCGAACACCTCGGCTGCGGCTCGGACGAGAGTTTCACGCGTGCGGGCAGCACGCTCCTGCTTCACCATGGAGTCTCCACAAACCGCGAACACGGTTTGCCAACGGGGCACATGTTTCCGGTTCCATGATCTGTACTCCGCCCCCAGGCCCGGTGGAGAACGGCTGGATCCCCGACCCGCACCTGCAAGACCCATCACCTCTGGCTCACGTCACTTCCGGATGACCGACACCACCCATGACGTAGCCCGGCCGGAAAGTGTGACAACCCCCCAGCCGCCCTCCCAAGCCCCGCAAAAACCCAAAGGGCCCCAGGGGATCCCCGAGGCCCTCCCAAGCCCCTGAGCACCCCTCAGAAGCCCTCCTACCGCCCACACTCACCCCACCGCGTGCAACGCCCTACGACGCTTCGACTCCGCGGCCTTCTTCGCCGCGGCCTGCGCCGCCCGCTTCTTGCGCTGCTCGGCGAGCTGGTCCTGGTACGCGGCCACCGCCCGGTGGTAGCTGTCGACGTAACCCCGCGCGTCCAGCCGCTCGTCCGAGGCCATCTCGTTCACGGCCGCGACGGCGTCCTCGAAGGAGTTGTACCCGGCCAGCATGGGATTGATCTGATAAACCCCATTACGGATCTTCTTCACCAGCTTGGCCAGTTCCAGACTCCGCAGCGCGGCGTTCACACTCGGCCGGCTCAGGTCCAACAGCCCGCCGACCGTGGCCTGGTCGATCAGGATCCGGCCGCCCGGCTCGCTCAGGGAACGCAGCTTCAGCAGCACCCGGTAGGCGGCCGGCGGGAGGTCGAGGTCGGAGAGAAGCCCATCGGCGTTGACCGCAGCGAATCGCAAGGTGCTCACTGAGCTGTCCCTTCTTCCCTGCGCTTCACCCGGCTCAGCCGACGTGAGGCGCGCTCTCTTGCCCGTTCTGCCCGCAGTTCCGCGATGGCCTGCCGCATGTGGTCCAACGAAGGGAAGCGCACCAGGTCCGGCAGGTTCGTGTCACCACGAATCTGCGAAATGGTGCTGTGCTGCTCCACCTTCACGAACTCACCCGTCATCTCAGTACCCGGGATGAACTCCGCCACCCGATAACTGTAGGGCGGGTTGAACTGATACACACCCCGCCGCACCTTGAAGACGATCCCATGAGACATCACCGTGTGCAGCGCTTCCGAGGTCTTCGTCCGGCTGACATCCAGGATGGTAGCCATCTCCTCCTGCGTGAGCGGAATCCGGCCCCCCGCTCGCTGACAGGCGATGAGCAGCAGGATCAGCCGCAGCGGCAGGGCTTCCCGGAAGTACTGGGCGATCACCAGGAAGAACTCGAGGCTGTCCATGGAGAACGCGTTCGGCTGGTTCTCGGTCCCGTAGAACTCCAGCGGCTTGCGTTCCCCGTCCAGGGTCAGCTTCCGCGTCGGGTACCGCTTCGCGAGGCTGTCGAGATCCTTGACCGGAGCCAGCGGCTGACTCCACGCGGAGATCGCGTCATCCACCGGCAGATCGGGACGCGGCGTCCCTACCGGACTTCCCCGTCGGCGCTGTGGCTCTGATGACACGAGGCTGCTCTCCACTTCGTTGATCTGCGGAGATCAGTATGTCAACAAGGGTGACACAAGTGTCACGCTCGTTGACGTTCGGCGTGTCTTGTGTCCCCCCAGGGGGGACACATCTCAGCCACCCCCTCCGGAGCACCCCCCTCCACCCCCACCGACCAACCCCACCCCCACCACCGCCAGTTCGCCGACACATCTCCCCTAAAACGTCAGCCTCCCCGACCTTTTAGCCCATTTTACGTCAGTCTCACTGACGTTTTGCACGCGTTGTGTCCCCCTACGAGCGACACAACCCCCGAGATATGTCCCTTCTGAGGGGACATATCTTTTCCCCCGAACCCCCTCTGACCTGCAACAACGCATATCCGTACCTTCTATAGGCCGGTGGTCGCCCCGCTGCGCGCACTCAACGCCGTCTCCAACGCCCTCCACCACGCCACTTCCTGACGTCACCACACCCCCCGGCAGCCGCTACAGGATCTCTGGACCCGATGGCTACACCCCCGTGGAATCTGACTGATTCCCGTCTCTATCCACACCCAGTTTTGAATCAACCCCCCCCACCCCCATTAACGCCGTTAACACCGAACCCTCTACAACCCCCTGACCAGCACAAACTCCCCGGCGTCACCCACCACCCCCACCCCCCAAACGCCGGCCCTCAAACCCAGCCCCCCACCCCCTGGCCCAAACCCTCCGCCACCACAAACCGCCAAGACCTGTCACAAACCAGCGCCATCAACCAAAACCAGGCCTGATCGCCCCGTCCAACTCCCTTGAAATCACCGGGAGTTGCAGCCCCCACCGGGGTCCTCTCGAACGAAAACCCAACAAACCCACCCCACCTCGGACCCGAACAAGCCCAGACCGCAGCTCTCCCTGCTCGAAACGAAGCGGAAGCTGATATGCACAAGATCCGACCTCGGTAGGCCGAAGACCTGCCTTATCTCCAAGCAGAGCTCGGGGGTAGGGAACGGTCGCTCCTCCAAGGAGTCACCCCACCGGTCTCCAGAACTACCTCCTGGCGGAGCACCAGGGCTCTCCCTTGCCCGGAACAAAACGGAGGGCAATCGCCCCGAAGGCACTACCTGGCAGGCCAAAGGCCGGCTCTACCTCCGAGCAGAGCAAGGAGCTCCTCGTCCTCACGGAGCAAGAGCTTCCCCCTCTGGTCCAGGCGAAGCAGAAAGCACTCGGGCAAAGCACCGACACCCTCTCGCCAAAGGCAAGCGAAATCTCCCCCCGAAGCGGGGGGTTCGCTTCTTCCTCGAAGCGAAGCGGAGAGGAACCGCTCCCGGAGGGAACAGTCCTAGCAGGCCGAAGGCCGGCCTTACCTCCCCGCGAAGCGGGGAGCTTCCCTTCCTCCTCGAAGCGAAGCGGAGAGGAATCGGCCCCGAAGGGGCCGGCCTTAGCGGGCCGGAGGCCCGCGTTACCTCGCCGCGGAGCGGCGAGGTTCGCTTCCTTCTTCGGAGCGGAGCGGAGAAGAACCACCCCGAAGGGGTGGCACTAGCGGGCCGGAGGCCCGCGTTACCGCCCCGCGAAGCGGGGCGGTTCGCTCCTAGGCGCGCAGCGCCTAGGGACCCGCTCCGCG
>NZ_JBVJUY010000023.1:93100-136758 GCF_055604165.1 Streptomyces sp. NPDC037242 | reverse complement strand
TGTCGTCCCTGGTGTTGGTGGGGTGGCAGGAACCCTTCGGTGGTTTTTTTTTCCTCCCCCCCCCCCCCCCCCCCCCCCCCCCCCCCCCCCCGGGACACACTGCGGGAACGGTCAGTGCTTCTTGCACTCGCGGTTGTAGATGTCGGAGTAGTTCTTCGGCGTACCGCCGCAGGAGACGACGGCGCTCGTGAAGCTCAGGGTCTTGATGTACGCGCACTGCTTGGCGTCCAGGCCCTCACCGAACGTCTCCGCGGCCTCGTTCGTGTCGAGGGAGGGGAAGTTCATGGAGCGAAGCTGGGCAAGACTCATCGGGTGATCACTTTCCTTCTACGGTTGGCTGGGCACAGGCGTCTGGCCGGAGAGGGTGGGGACGCGACGGATACCACCCCGCGCGTGAGGCTTGGACGGCCCGCACACGAAGCGGAATTGGATATTCCATCGGGCTTCATATTCGGGGTCGCACCCGGCGGCGCAACACCCTCTGCCTGGGGGGTACCAGCTCGCCGGATGGAGGAGGCGGGCCCTCGCCCCCGGCGTGCCGCCGGACTGCCGCGGGTGCATCCTGGAACGACCAGGCCTTCCAGAGCGGATGAGCCGCGCGGCGGCTCAGGCGTGTTTGCGACGCACGACGCGACGGGGTCTGGCGAAGGCGGCGTCCGACGGCCTTCGGGACGGGCACGCAGTGGCGGCACAGACGTATGGGCAGCACCCCTTGGCACGCCTGCGGTCAGCGCTGGGGCTGTCGCACGGCGGTTACGCGCAGGCCGTCGCCGATACTCACGCGTCCCTGGGTTACGGGCCGATCCTGGCCCGGCGGGAGAAGGTGTCGCGCTGGGAGTCCGGCCGTGCCGTGCCCGCGCCCACCGCACAACTGGCCATGGCCCTGATACACGGTGTGGACCAGCACGACGTGACGCGGCTGGGATGGCCGCACTGGCTGTACCTGGCCACCGACGACGCGGCTCTCCTGGAGGGATCCTGGAGTCCGGCGACGGCTGTCCGTGCCGCCCACAGCGCGGCGGCGCTCACGCACCCGCCCAGAGCCCGCGGGGCGGACCTCGTGGTGACGGGGACAGCTCTGCGAGGCCAGTTGCACTCCGCCCTCTCCGTCCTGGACAGTCCCCCCGTGCTACCGGGCCAGGACGGCCATCCCCTGCCGGAACAGGCCCTCGCCTGGACGGAGACGCGGCTGCGGACGCTGGAGGTCCAAGAGGCCGCCTCCCAGGCCACCGCTCCGGTCCTGACGTACGCGGCCCGGGCGGAGCACCAGCTGATCGCCGAGATGCTGACCACCAGCGCCTACGGACCGGCCACGGCAGCCCGCCTGTTCTACCTCGGGGCCCGTGCGGCGAGGCTGTGCGCCTGCCTGAGCACGTGCCTGGCGGAAACGGCCGACGCGGAGCGCTATGCCCTGAGTTCGCTACGCAGCGCCGCGGCCGCCGGATCAGGACGCCAGGTCGTCGCGGGCCTGGCCACCCTCGCCGGCATCCACGCCGTACTCGGGGATCCCCACGACGCGCTGCTGAGCCTCGACGCCGCGCGACAGGTACCACGCGCGGCTGCCGCGTCCGCGCACGTCCTGGACTGCTGGGAGGCGCTCGCCCGGACCCGCCTCGCTGACGCACCGGCCGGATCCCGGTCACTGCGCGCCGCCGAGCGCGCCGTGGACGGCCCCGCACCGCCGGAAGCGGAACCCGAACCGGGCCTGGACTGCGAACCCGTCCTGGACTCCGGCCCGACCCCCCTCTCCGGATCGGACCACCAGACGCCGCTCCGCCCCGACCTGGACGCGATGCGGATCGCCCTGTGTTCCGGTCTCTCCTGGCTGGAACAGGGCCGCTCCGCCCGGGCCCTGGCGGACTTCGCAGGCCTGACCGACGGCCGCCCGCACGAGGAACCACCGTCGCCCTTCGCCCCTGGCATGCTCCTCTACGTCGTGGACGCACAGCTGGCAGCCGGAGAGCTGGACACCGCGGTCCAGAGCACACACCGCGCCACTGCCCTGGCCGGCCGTCTGCCCGTAGCACTGGCCGAGGAATTCCGCCGGCTCTTCACCCCCTACCGCGACGAGCCGCGGGTGCGGGAAGCACTGGAGACACTGCCCCGCTACGACGGCCTCGCTCCCGTACCGCCAGGCCCCGCCACTCGCCGACGATGACCCCACCCCAGAGGAGCGGACCGCGCTGTGCGCGCCCCCGCCCCGATGTCACGCGGACGAAGGCACACCCGAGGCACACCCCCCTTGAGCCCCGGGCGTGATCGGCTGTTTCCTGGACAGGCCAGACACAAGAGTCCGCACGATGACATTCACGATGAAGGCAGACACCGTGGCAGTAGTGGCATGTCCCGCGTTGAGGGTGATGATCGTCGACGACGAAGAACTGCTGCGCTCGGAGCTGTCGCACATCCTCGACTCCGCTCCGGACCTGCGGGTCGTCGGCGCGTGCCATGGCCGCCAGGCAGTGGACCGGGCCCGTGAACTGCGTCCCGACGTCGTGCTGCTCGACGTACGGATGCCCGACGTGGACGGGCTGACCGTCCTGCGGGCCCTGTGTGCCCTGCCCGAACCTCCCGAAGTCGCCATGCTCACCACCTTCGACCTGAACGAGTGCCTCGGTCCGGCGATGCGCGACGGGGCGGCCGGCTTCCTCCTCAAGGACACCGAGCCCCGGGCCCTGATCCAGGCGGTGCGGGCCCTGGGAACCGGCATCGGATGCCTGTCCGCGCCCCTCATACGGCGCCTGAGCCGGACACACGACAGCGCGGTACGGGCCCTGGCCACGCTGTCGGAGCGAGAGCGCGAGGTGCTGGCGCTGCTCGTGGACGGCCTGTCCAACGCGGCGATCGCCCAGCGGCTCTACCTCGCCTCCGCGACCGTGAAGGAATACGTCAGCTCATTGCTGAAGAAACTGGGAGTCGAGAACCGGTTGCAGGCGGCCGTCCTGGCCACCCGGGCCTCCTTCCCCACCGCGGACGGGCCGTACGCATGAGACACCCCGTGCCGGGACGGAGGAGGCTGGACCGCTGGTTCGTGACACCTCCGTACGGCCACGGCACGCTGGACGGGAGACCTGGTGCTGGTGGCCGGCGCAGCTCGGCGCCGACCAGGCGTCGGGCGGTGGTGTCTTAGCGGATGCCCTTGCCCATGTGTGGTCCCGCTGTGTCGGTTGCGCCCGGCCGGGGCGAAACTGGTATCACCAGCGCCTTGCGCCACGAGCTGAGAGGGCGCCTCCCGCAGGCGGCTCACCCGTACCTCCGGTCTACGCCGCTCGCGGCCACGCTTCTCCGTGCTGTCAGTCCTCTTCTCCCGCCAGGACGCGGTCGGCCGCGTAGCGCGGGCAGGACAGGCGGTGCCACGTCATCGTGAGCCGGTCGCCGGCCGCGGAGACCGTGCGGGCCTGCCCGTCGGCCGGCCTAGCCGTGCAGTGCGGGCACACGAGGGTTTCCGTCCTCAGCTCTGCGATACCCCGGTCGCTGGCGTGAGGGGCGTCGGTGGGGTCGGGCAGGGCGCCGAGGCTAGGGGCGCCCTTGGCGCGGTGGGAGCCGTAGATCACGAGGTTATGTTCCCCTCTGTCTGCCCGGGGATGCGTCCGCCGGCGTGGAGGGTGGCGAAGTCGGCATGCGCCTGGGTGACGGCTTCGGGATACGCCCTCTGCTTCTCATGTTCGGCCAGGGCCCGATAGATGCTGGACAGGCTCGGGTTCTGCCCCTTGCGCTTGCCGGTGGGGATGAGCAGGTCGGGCTGGATCTGCTCGACGCTCTCGCCGCCCGCGCGGCGACGCAGGACGGTGTGGAGCATGTCGTCGGTGATGACCGGGGGCCGGCCGCCGTGCTTGCCCTTGCGTGCCGCGGTATCGAGCCCTTCCAGCGTCGACTCCCGGATGTTCTCCCGCTCGGTCTCCGCCATCGCCGCGAAGAACCCGAAGAGCAGGCGTCCCGGCCCGCTGGGGTCGTACATCCCCTGAAGGGGACCGGCGAGCATCTCCAGCACCAGGCCGTGGGCGGTGAGGTGGTCGGCCAAGGCTGTCAACTCCGCGGCGTCGCGCCCCAGCCTCTTCATCTCGTTCACCGTGAAGATCACCCGGCAGTGCGGGGCGTGAGCGGTGGACGCCGCGCCTGAGCTTCTTCTGGGTCAGCTCGGCGAGCCACCGCTCCACCAGGTTCAACCAGGACGCGCTCGTCGGCGTGAAGCGCAGGTGGAACCGTGGGCCAGCAGCCAACGCTTGATGTCCGGCGTCTTGTGGGTCGCATAGCTGTCCAGGATCAGGTGGACCTGCAGGTCAGCCGGGACTTCTTTGTCGAGCTTGGCGACGAACTTCTTGGACTCCGCGGCCCGGTGGCGGCGATGCAGGGAGCCGATGACCTTGCCGGTGGCGACCTCGAGAGCGGCGAAGAGGGTGGTGGTGTCGGCCCGGACGTAGTCGTGGCTGCGGCGTTCGGGAACACTGGGCATCATCGGCAGGACGGGCTGGGACCGTTCCAGGGCCTGGATCTGCGACTTCTCGTCCACGCAGAGAACCAGGGCCTTCTCCGGAGGGTCGAGATAGAGGCCGACGACGTCGCGGACCTAGTCGATGAACAGCGGATCCGTCGACAACTTGAACGTCGGCGACCGGTGCGGGGCCAGGGCGAACGCCCGCCAGATCCGCGAGACCGTCGACTGCGACATCCCCGTCGCCTCGGCCATCGACCTCGTCGACCAGTGCGTCGCGTTCTTCGGCGTCTCCTCAAGTGTCTTGACGATCACCCGCTCGACGTCAGCATCGGTGATCTTCCGCGGGACACCCAGCCGCAGTTCGTCGCCCAGCCCGTCCAGACCCCGCTCGATGAAGCGCCGCCGCCAGGTACGGACCATGTCCGGCGCGATCCGCAGCCGCCGCGACACCTCCATGATCGAGTGCCCTTCGGCGCACTCCAGCACGATCCGCGACCGCTGAGCCAAAGCCTGAGCGGGGGTTCTGACGGATGTCCGCGGCGTCCGGCACGCACCGGACGCCGCTCCTTCCCCACGGATATCCGTCAGACACCCCTAGGCGTCCTGGATGTCGCTGATCAGCAGAGTGCTGAGCTGCACGTTAAACCAGACCGTCAAGGAGTCACCGCCCCTGAACTCGTACTTCACGACGATTTTCTCGTTCTCCGTGGTGGCACTGTCGTGCGTCACCGTCCAACTCTCCGGAGTGTCCGCCCGACGGAACGGGCCGTAGGAGTAAGGGTGCTGCTCCTCCCACGTGTCGAGGGCGGCGTCGAATTCAGCGGTGAAATACTCCTTCCGCACCTCGGAGGGACTACTGTCGTCGGGGTGTTGGTTCAGGATCGCGTCCTTGTAGTCGTCGATGAATTTGTTGACCTGCGTTTCCGCCTTGGTCGACAGCCGGGCGGTAATCCCCGCCGACAGGTGGTGGCCGTGTGCCTGGGCGGGCAGTACCAGCACGCCGGGGCCTGCCAGCAGCATCGCGGCGCACGCGCCGATCATCGCTCCGCGCAGCTTCGTACGGTGGGACATGCGAGCCTCTCCGAGGTCGATCGAAAGCTAACGCGAGCACCGTTTCAACCCCCACCCGCCCGCGATATCGGCCATCCGGGGCAGGCTCACCACCGGCCCCCAGTCGGGCCGCGCCACACCCCGGACACCCCAAGAGGGGAAAGGTTTCGGCACTGACCGTCCCACCCCGCCGCTCCACGCGGCAGGAATACCCGTACAGCCGGTGGCAGACGAAGGCGCGAAAGGCTCGACCTCCGCTGCCGACGAAACGCAGTGAACTGTCACGCCTGGGGGACCCAACCCTTGCCCCCTGATCCTGGCCGGTTGGGCGAGCGGTATCGGTTCCCCCAGCAACAAGCAGGGGCTGTGACGTCGGAGCGCGCATGGTGGACATCAGAGCCACAGGTCCACGGCGTAGCGCAGGATCTCGCGGGCGATGCCGGACGAGGCTCCCTGTACGACCCACTTGCCCAGCTTCTTCACCGTCGGGGCGATCCGGCGCCAGGTGCGCGGGCTGAACGCCTCGGCGAGGCCCGTGTGTACTGCGCGAAGTGCTGGACGGCATCCCCGGGTCGGCGCCAGTCGCCGACGAAGATCTGGTGGGTGACAGAGGGAGCGTCCGGGGCCGGGGTTGCTTCGGCGCTCCGGTCGCGTCCCGTTCGGCGGCCGCTTTCCGCTGCAGCGCACACCACCAGGGGGTCCCCCGATACGGCGCTCGGTGGCGCGGGCACTGTTCTCCCGGCAGGACCGGGCCCAGGGAACCGGCGACGCACTGCACAGACTCCGCGGATTGGACGTCCACCCGAACCGGTGCGCCACGCTCCGGGAGCTGATCCCCTACGTCCCGCCCGGAAGCTTCGACGACGTCATGGTGTCCCTGCGGGAGCTGGAGCCCAAGTACCAGGATGGGGCGCTGCCCGCGCTGGGCGCCCACGCCCCCGTGGAAACCCTTGGCCGGCTGCTGGAGGAGCTCGCGGAGCATCCGTACCACCATGGGGATGCCTGGGCCGGGTCCTGGCCGCCGCGGCCCCGGGACTGCCCGACGAGCACGTGGACAGAGCGGTCGCGCTTGGCTCCAAGCTGCGGGGGCTCAGTGGCGCGCAGGCGGCCCGCGCATTCGCCGGCCGGGTCACGGTGGCGCGGGCGCGTGACCTGCTCGCCCACAACGACTACGGCCGGGTCCAGCCCGTGGTCGGCGCCCTGCTCGCGCGGCTGCCCGATCAAGAGGGGCGGGACGTGCTGTCGGCCATGCGTGCACGCCCCGGCGGCTGGGACGAGTGGAACGCCCTCCTGCCGGTCGTCGGGTTGCTGAGCGCTGACCTGCGCGAGGAACTGCTCCGCAATTTCTGCCGGCAGGTCCGCATTGCGGAGCAGTCCGGGGCGCAGCCCGGCCTCCTGAACGACCTGGTCCCCGCTCTGACGGCCGACGAAATGTTCCGAGCGGTGCGGCTGGCGGCGCCAGCCTGGACGGACGTACGGGAGCAGTGGTTCCACGCCATCGACGCGGTAGCGCCTTACCTGCCAGCAGCAGGGATGGCGCAAGCGCTCGCCCAGGCCACTGCGGTCTCACTTGAAGGCGAGTGCTTCGGCACTCTCACCACGCTGGTACGACACCTGCCGTCCGTCCGGCGCGGCACAGTGGCACAGCAGGCACTGACGCTGCTGTCCCGCGTCGACGACCACCGGCTCCGGGCCACCGCCATCGCCGCGTTCGCACCGGTGCTGCAACCCGGTCAGGCGGGCCGCGCACTGCCCATGCTGCCGACGGACGGCCCGCCGGACTGGAAGGCCGAGGCGATCGAAGCCCTCGCGCCCGCGCTGCCCGAATCCGCGCTCCCCGAGACGCTTCACCTGACGCTCGACCGGAACTCGATGCCGGACCGGGTCGCCGCGCGCGTGCCCGGCCTCCCATCCCGACTGGCGCAGGCCGGACACGGGGACCTGCTGGATGTCATGCTGGACCGGGTGCTCCCCGAGCTACGGTTCGGCCGCCAGTCCGCGGAGAACCTCAGGGCGATCGCGCCGCACCTGCCGCCGCAACAGGCCAGGGCCCTCTGGGACGCGCTTCGCCCCGACCCTGCCTCCCCCTGGCACACCGTCGAGCTGCTCGCCTGCCTCGTGCCGAGGCTCCCGGCGCACGAGCGCGACGCGGCCGTCCGGGAACTCCTCGCGATGGCGAACCGCGCGGGACCCCATTTCCGCAACCACCTGGAACAAGAAGCCCGCATCCTCGGAACGCTGCTCCCGGCCGTCGGGTCCGAAGCCGTGCATGACGCGTGCCGGGCCTTTCTTCACCAGCCGGCCGTGCGGGACTTCCCCTGTACCAGCTTCTGGCCGGACTCGGCCCGGCGATCGCCACCGTGCCGACCGACCTCGCCGAAGACCTCCTGGATCACGCCCTGGCCGAGTCCTGGGACGACTTCCGCCTCAAGGCCCTGGCCGTGGCCGCGCCCGCCTTCTCCCCCCGGGCAGGCCGCACGGGCCCTGGCCCTCGTACTCACCGAAAACAGGAGCCCCGACCGCACGCTCGCCCTTGCCGCTCTGGCCCCCAGACTCGCTCCGGCCGACCGCACGTCCGCCCGCGCGGAACCGCCGGACGCCCCCGTGCGCGAGGAGTTCTTTGCCGCCGTGGCCCCCCTCATGCCCGGCGAACAGCAAGCGGCCTTCGCCGCCGAGCTGATGCGGTGGTAGGACCTCGACCGGCTCCGTACCGTCCTGCCCATCCAGGCACGGCGCGCCGGTGTCCGGCACTTCCTGTCCGCCAACATCGGCCCGTTCGACTTGATCCACGCGCTCCGCGCCCTCGGCGCCGCCGGCGCCGGTCCGCCGCCACCGGTGACCCAAGGACGCGGGCCGTACGGCGCGCCCACGGCGGACACCGGGCCGACGTGGCGGCGCTGTCCGCCCGGAAACGCGAGGTACTCGTTCCCCTGACGGAAGGCCTCTCCAACTCCCAAATCGGTGCCCCTCTCCACATCATCCCCGCCACGGCCAAGGACCACATCAGTGCACTCCTGGCCAAGCTGCGCGTCAGCAACCGGGTCCGAGCGGCCGTCGTCGCCACTCGCGCGGGCCTGGCCGCTGCGCGGGCCACGGGCGATGGCGACGACGTGCGGCACCCGATCCGGTCCTCCAAGGCCCACGGGTGCCGGGACCCTCTCCCGGGACACCCTCCGCCCTCCACGTCGGCGGAGGCACTTGGCGCCCTTGACGTCTGCGCGGTGCCGGGCAGGCCCTGTATCTCAGCACCGGTCGAACCCTGTAAACCGACGGGATCGAGGTCGAGTAATCAAGTCGAGGAAGGCCTCTGCTCCCACGGGATCGCCGCCCCGGATTCTGGGTCCACATCGTTGACCGTGCCGTAAATAGAGCGGCTTATGCCCTTCTCGGTGGCGATCCACGATTGGTCTGGAGAGGAATTCACATGAGCGACCTGTGAGCCATCGGCGGTCATGATGATCAGGTCGACCGTGTGGGCCCCTGCCATTCCAGACAAACCGCTGGCCTTGAAATATGTCATCAGAAATCCTTGATCTGCGACATCGGCATGTTCCCCTGCAAGGATCTTGATCGAGTCCTTCTTGAACGCTTCGATCACTTCCAGAGCCAGCTCGGCTGACCGGGAGCCGATTCCCAGGGTGCCGCTGATCGCCCCGAACCCGATCTTGGTGAACTGGTACAGCTCGCCGAACGTGGATAGCGCCACGGGGAGCGTTGCGCCCGCCGTTGCGACGACCTCGGCCATCGCCAGGGCGAGCATCGCCGTATCAGTGACCACGTCTGCCACCCGCCAGCCCATGTCGGCGGTTGGCATTACATGGATTTCCTGGCGCAGATGGTTGGCGACGTAAATACGCTGGTTGCGTCCGATTGTCATTGCGTACCCCTACAGGAAGACGACCAAGAGCCGACTCAAAGTCAGCGGCTACTGTGAGTCTTCCGGCCGGAGGTGGCTCGCCACAGGTTTTTGTGCACATTGGAGTGGCGCGTTGGGCAACGTACCCGCACCTGACCCGCTTCCCAGTCGTGCGCGGACTGCCGATCTGGAGTGTCTGCGGGTGGTGGCTGGGTGCGGCAAGCAACGCGGCGGTCTGAAGATTCCTGATTCGTGGCCCCAGAGGGGGTGCACCTGTGAGCCAATATTTGATTCCTGGTCCGCGCCTTTGGCTGTGGCCGGAACCCCTGGTGCATCTTGTCAAAACCGAGCCGCTGCGAGGCTCAAGATAGAAGAGGACCGTGCTATGCACACAGCGGCCCGACATGGTTCTGCATGCGCCGCCATCGCTGCCGCCTTCGTCCTGGGTACCGCCAGCGGCGCTGCCGCCCACAGCAGCATGCCGACCGGCACGGTCCGCGCGGCTACAGCACAGGACCCCGTGCCCGGTCCGGACATGGCGCTTGCACAAGCGAGGGTTCTGGGAGACGCGGGATCTGCTGGGCGTCAGGAACAGCGGCCGGTACTCCGGCTGGTCCAGTAGCGGTCACCACCCAGCTCGGGAAGCGGGGTCGGGGCCGACAGCGCATGGGCACGCCACGAGGGGCTGGCGCATCTCAGTGCCGGCCCCAGTGATTGTTGATGTGCCGAATACTCAGAGTGTTGCCTTGCCCCCGAGGCTTCCGGTACTGATGGCGCCCCGCAGGACGGGGGCGATCTCTTCGGGCTTGAGGTCGATGCCGTCGAGCCCCTCCACGGTCAGCGGGATCTCCTCCAGCACGTACTCACCTCGGCCCTCGGCGCTGAACTCGGGACCGGTGCGGTCCTCGAAGGACCAGGTCGCGATGCGGGCGAGGTAGAAGAGCTGGCGCTCGTCGTCGGATTCCATGGTGTGGAGGAGGCGCACGATGTCGGCCTTCCCTGCGATCTCCTCGTGGATCTCCCGGTGGAGGGCGGCTTCCCTGGACTCGTCGCTGGGCTCGACGCCGCCGCCGGGGAGGACCCAGTACTGGGGAATGTCGGGCTTGGTGCGGCGGATGACCAGCATCGTGTCGTCAGCGGTGATGAGGACGGCGCGGACTCGTTCCTTCATTTCGGTCTGTCTCCTTGCTCGTTGGGGTCTCAGTGCAGCAGCCAGCCGCCGTCGACGTGGACGGATTGCCCAGTGATGAACGACGCGGAGGGGCCCCACGAGGAACGCCACCAGCGCCGCGACGTCTTCGGGCCGGCCCCGGCGAGGAACGCCCTGGAGCTTGATCTGCTCCTCCGGGCGCGCTCGGTGCTGGGCGGGGATGGCGTTTCTCGGCCTCGACCTGGATGGCGCCGGGCAGGACGGTGTTGACGCAGATCCCGTAGGGGCTCACTTCGCGGGCGAGGGAGCGGGTCAAGCCCAACAGCCCGGCCCTCACGGTGCTGTACGCGACGAGGTTCGTACGGCCGGCGCGGGCGTTGACTGCCGATGTTCACGATGCGGCCCCAGCGGCGCTCGATCATACCGGGGGTGACCGCGTGGCAGGTGCGGTAGTGGGCGGTGAGGAGGGCGTGGGCGTCGGGGTCCGGGCCGAGGTGGTTCACCGCGACGGTCGCGTCGGCAGTGGCGAGTGCGCGCCCGATCTCGGCGCCGATGCCGGTGGCTCCGCCGGTGACGAGGGCGGTGCGGCCCTGGAGCAGGCGGGCCTGGAGAGGGATCTCAAGCAGGGGGCAGGGACATTGCTGCTCCGTTCGCCGGAGTGAGGGTGGGGGCCCGGTGTGGTGGTGAAGAAGGTGTCGATGGTCGTGTGCGGGTCCTGGCTCTCGGCGAGCTTGATCAGTACGAGCAGGAGGTCGTGTCCGGTCAGCCGGGTGGGCGGGATGACGCCAAGGATGCGCATGGCGAGGAAGGCGTGGATCTCCTCCAGGCCACGGCCGTCCTCTCCCCGAAGGCCCTCCAGAGCACGTGCGATGGCCCTCTGGCGGCCGGGCCGGGGTCGGTGTCCCACGAGTACCGGACGCCGATGTGGCGGCCGCGCTCGTCCAGCTCCAGGTGCACGATGCGCGGTCGGGTCAGTGGCGGCAGGGTGAGGCCGAGGGTGCGGGTGTAGACGTCGAGCTGGTAGCGGGGGACGAGCCAGCCGCCCAGGGCCATCAGGTACCAGAGCAGGTTGGCGGCCTCGCCCACGGCGGTGTTGCGGCCGGCGAACTCGAAGTCGAGCCAGCACAGCGGATCGGCGATGTTGGGCTCCGTGGGATCGCCTTGCGACAGACCGGCCAGCCAGCGGCGGTCGGGGGCCAAGTGGTGACCTTGGCTGCCCGAGTAAGCAACACCGCCCGGCGCGAGAGCGAGGCGGGTCCGGCAGAGAAGTGGCCCGGTCGGAGCAGCGGCGAATACCCGCGAGGAAGCCGCTCAGCATTTGGTGCGGGCTTGCACCACCCTTCGAGAATGGCCGGCCGCCCCACCGGGTGGGCACTGATCGCGACGAAGCTGCTGGCCAGGGCCGAGCGCGAGACGGTCAAGGAGAAGATGAAGACGCTGCCGCGGGTGGAGCGGGCCTCGGCGAAGCTCGCGACCGCGTTCCAGGTCGTCTTCGACACCACGAGCGAGCCGGTCGACACCGACACCGGTGAGGTCACCGGCCCGGCGGTGCAGAGCTTCGACGCGATGTGGGAGCGGATCGCGCCGTCCGGCTGGAAGCCGGAGACGATCGACCGGGCCTGGGCACGCCGAGCGGCACCCGCGCCATGTCCTTCACGTTCGCGCCGGACAGCATCTTGAGCGGATTCGACGAGCGACGGATTCTCCCCGTGGCCACCGTCCTGAAGTCGGTCCGCGTCTTCGGAGCAGTGCGGCTGAGCTCCTCATCATGTGGAGCTCAGAGTGCATTCGACGAGTGCTCTGAAGCAGCCTACGGACGGTGTACCCGGAAGACGCGGGGATCACTCGAGGTCAGGCGTGCGGCCTGCCGTGCCGGCGTACCTCAGCGTCAGTGGCCCCGTCGAACAGTTGGGGCACCATGCCCCCGATGACGGGACGCAGGTCCTCGAGCGTGTAGACCGCGTCGATCACCTGGTCGACGGCCTTGAACGCCGAGCCGCCGAACAGGGAGAGCAGGAGGCTCTTGCCCGCCGCATGGAGCTGAGCCACCAGGGACGGGATCCCGGGCTGCTCCGCGATCTGTTCCGCAAAGAACGCGTCGGCACGATTCTTCTCCGCCGCTCCTGACGGCGTTTCCACGCCACCGTAGACGAACGGCCCCAGCGTGTACGCGAAGTCGTGCTGCGCCGCGGCGTTCCAGACGTAGTCGGTCTCCAGCGCATCCGCCAGCATGGTGACGCCGTTGGAGTGGAAGCTCGTCTGCAGCGCTTCGAAATGCGCGTCCACGTGGGCCCGAGGGGCCCCCAGTATGGCTTCGCGCACCTTCATGAAGAGCTCGTTTTCCGCTCGGCTGAGCCTGTCGTACAGAGCCTTGTCGACCTTGGCCACCGGATGATTGGTGGAATCTTTCCCGGGATTTGGACGATTACTTGTTCCCACGCCACCCACGCCTTCCCCTGGTTTTGTTCCCATTCCCACGGGCCGCGACCATCCGTGTGAAGGCGAGAGTCAAAGCGAGCGCGAGAACGATGAACCACGAACTGGTCACAGCATCACCCCTGCATCTACGTTCCATGGGAGAGATCCTGGTGACGTTATAGGCGACCATCCGGCCGGACTTCCCGCATCTGTCCGGTATTGACAAGCCGCGAGCCCATCTTTGCTCAGAGCGCGTGGCACCCAGGTAGGGCGCCGTTGCCGCACGGGACGGCCACACCGTCGCGCAATGGGTCCGTAGAGTCAATTGTGATTCCGGGGTTTGTCGGGTTCAGCGGGTGGGCGACTGGGGGGCGGCCGTAGAAGGTGATGTCGAAGACATTCAGGGCGTCATTCCATCGCTGGGTCCAGCGATGGCGTCCCTGGCCGGCGGGGTCGAGGCTCATGACGGCCAGGTAGACGCCCTTGATGGCGGGCTGCTCGGACGCCGCTGGCGAATTCGCTGTGTGCCGGCGCATCTCTGCAGCGGCCGCCCGCGCCTATTCAGGGTCTGGACCGGGCGGTCTTCCCGGAAGCAGTGACCTTCCGACTGGCGGCTTTCTGGCTGCTGGCGCGCAAGGCTTCCATCTGCCCGCATGCGGTCAGCGATTGCCCACCCAGCCAGCCGGCGTGAGGAGAGGTCGATGACGGTCGCGAGGTGTAGCGGCTTCGCCCCGCTGACCGGCGGCTCCTCGGCAACACCGCGAACCCCCCTCCACATCGTCGGCGTGCTTCAGCTGCACCATGCCCTGGTCCCTCCCGCTGCCAGCGACACCCCTGGGCCAACGCAGGCCCTTCCCACCTGTCCGTGCGCTGCTGATCGGGAGGGTCTGCGGTAGCTGATGGTTGTGAGCAATTTGGTGGGCGGGAACCTCCCGATCCGGGGCCCTCCAAAAGGTACTTCTGAGGGCCGGTATTCGATTGCCGGGCCGCGCCTTCGGCTGCGGCCCGAACCACTGATGCACATTGTCAGGGTCAAGCCTCACTGCGAGGCTCACGAGAGAAGAGGACCGTGCCATGCGCACAGCAGTCCGTCATTGTTTCGCATGCGCCGGCATCGCTGCCGCCATCGTCCTGGGTACCGCGAGCGGCGCTGCCGCCCACAGCAGCATGTCGGCCGGCGTGGTCGGCGCGGCTACGGCACAGGACCCCGGGCCCGATCAGCTGCTTGCACAGGGGAAGGCCCTGGGAGGCACGGAGGGTAATGTTCTTGCTCCCGTGACCGAGGTCCTCAACGATGTCTTGGAGGCCGACGAGGTCCAGCCTTCCGAGGCGGATGCGACGGCAGCGACCGATGCGATTGGTCAAGCGATCGCGAATGGCGGGTCCTGATAGCGCTCCTCAACAGCAGTCGGCAAAACCGAGTCTGCTTGGCAGACCTCGGCCACGCCGCTCCTGATTTCGCTCGGCGGCGGTGCGGGCGGCGGCTTGAGCCACGCGCGTGCAGGCGTGAAGCCTCTGCCCGCAAGCCGCGTATGCGGCTGCTTCCCAGTCTGGGCCGGGGCTGGGAAAGTCATGCTGGCTGCTCTGCGCCGTTGCGGCAGATACCGCCGAGCCGGATCCGCCTTGCGAACGGGGGGCTGCCGTTGCCCCGGCCCGGCTCCTTCCGGCTAGAGCCCTTCGGGGTTGGGTGTCGCGGTCGCAAGGGGGCAGGAAGAGGATGCGGCGGAGCTGGAGGCCGCGATCGAAGGCTGCCACAGGCTCTTCGCGAGTCCGGTGTTGGCCCGACCACGCGGCCGTCCTGGGTGTAGCGGGCCCGCCTCGGCGGCGGGCTGTCTTGTCGAGTACCTGGCGGACGTAGCGGAAGTGTTCGAGCAATCGGGAAATCACTCCGGCCTCGCCCTGATCCAGTGTCAGGGAAGACGGTACCGGGGCTCTGCCGGGGGGCGTTGGCAGAGCCAGACGGAGTCTCTTACGGCGCGGCCTTCCGTATAAGCGTGCGAACGTGGAACTGGTGTGTTTCGTTGAGCGTGCCAGGTCACACCGGGTGGCTTGCGCTGATCGGAGCGTTCATGTCTCGTCACAGCCGTCTATCCCGCTCGATTCCCGCTCTCCTGCTGTCGGTGGCCACGACTTTGTCCGTTGGCCTGTTCGGCGCTGCTGCTGTTCATGCCGCTCCCGTCAACACCTGCGGTGGCGCCCTCTCCGACTACAGTGGCGCCCTTCTCCTCGACGGGCCCTTCACGGGCACGGCCGTGGTGGCCGGCGGAGACGACTACACGATGGTCGTGACTCCGGTTGTACTCAACAGCGACCTGGTCAACGTCGAGGTCACGGACGGCCCGGAAACGCGCACGGCGGTTTCCCGCATCACGCTGCGTGTCGGCCCGCTTGGGCGCGGCAACATCATGTTCGCGGGACCGCGAGGAGTCGCATCCACAAACACCGTCGCCTGCTCCACAGTCCTCCCCGGATCTACTCGCGTGCTCAAAATGTCCGGGACCATTTCCATCGGCAAGGACGTCTACCCCTTCAACCTGAGCCGTAACTGAGCGCCCGCGCCGCACCAGCCCCGGACCGAGAATGGAGTTGCTCGCGCCAGGGGCTCAGGCGCCGTCCCAGGACTGGCAGTCGGCAGGACCGCTTCGCTGATGGGTGTGCCGGCCTGTCTTGCCGCTGCCAGCCTGGGGTTCCCGTACCACAGCCACGACATCGAACAGTTCGTCCTGGGCAGGGTATGAGGGACTGGTGACGTAGCCCGGCTGTACGGGATCTGCCGCAGCGGCGCCCAAGGCATCCTCCGTATTCGGGTGCACAAAAGTGTGCGCAGGCAGTGAATGTGGCAGCCATGCGCAGAAGTACGACCTTGCGAACGATTAGGAGATTTCCGTGCGCGCACGACTTATCGCCGCCGCTTGCATTGCCACCCTGGCCATCCTGAACAACAGCGGGAACGCCACCGCAGACGATGGGGCAGAAGCGTTCGCAGTTCACGATCCTGGCGTCTTGTCCGGCAACGTTGTACAGGTTCCGGTGCACATCCCCGTCAACGTGTGCGGCAACACTGTCAACGTCATCGCCCTGTTGAACCCGGCGTTCGGGAGTGAGTGCGTCAATGATTGACCTGTGGGCGGGTGCGCCCGACGGATCTGTGGGGTGAGAAGCCATATCTCAACCGGACGCCGTCGCTTGATTCCTGCTGGTCGGGCACGGTCTCGGTCGGGGTTAGGGAGACCTCCGGCGTTCTGCTTCTGCTTGTTCGCCAAAGGGTGCGCGATGGCGTCGGTGCTGGGATTGCTGGAGGCGCGGGAAGTGTCTGCCCGTGAGCGGGTGGAGGCGCTGCGGGAGGAGGCGGCCGCGACCAGCGAGGCGGTGATCCAGTGGTCGATGATCACGCGGATGAGCCGCTGCATTGCGAGGCCACGAGCCTGCGACCGGCACTGAACGCGCCCGACGTTCACTTGTACGTCGACATCTGCCGCAGCGGCGCCCAAGGCATCCTCCGCAATCGGGTGCACAAAGGTGTGCACAGGCAGTGAATGCGGCAGATATCGCAAAAAGTACGACTTCGCGAACGATTGGGAGCTTTCCGTGCGTGCACGACTTATCGCCGCCGCTTGTCTTGCCACCCTGGCCATCCTGAACACCAACGGGAACGCCACCGCAGACGATGACGTACACGGAACCGCTGCTCACAGCCCTGGCGTCTTGTCCGGCAACGTTGCACAGGTTCCGGTACACGTCCCCGTCAATGTGTGCGGCAACACCGTCAACGTCATCGGTCTGTTGAATCCTGCGTTCGAGAATGAATGCGCCAACGATTGACCTGTAGGCGGTGCGCCAGACGGATCTGTGGGGTCAGAATCCGGTGCGCGATGGCGTCGGTGCTGGGATTGCTGGAGGCGCGGGAAGTGTCTGCCCGTGAGCGGGTGGAGGCGCTGCGGGAGGAGGCGGCCCGTGTGGCTGCGGCCTTGGAGACCAGGGACACCGGCGGCCCTCGGGATCTAGGCGACGGCGAGGGTCGAGGGAGTGCGGTCGAAGGCGAAACGCCTTGGCGAGCGGAGCTGGTTGCTGCAAGAGGTGTACGGCGTGTTCAGCGCCGGCCGCAGGCTCGTGGCTTCGCCAGGCAGCGGCTCATCCGCGTGATCATCGACCACTGGATCATCGCCTCGCTGGTGACGGTCAGGGTCTCGTAGTCCCGCGCAGACGCTGCGAGTGCATCAACCAGCTCGTTGGATCGGCCGCGCGGCGAGGTGTCTGCCGAGGCAGACCCTTTTCTGCGCGGCCTCCCGCCGAACTGCCGACGTGCGAACCGGCCCCGCCCTTTTCGCGTACACCCTGAAGTCATCCCGACCCGCGACCCACCAGGAGCAGAGCTGCGACTTGAGCTACCGATCGGTAAGTATCCGGCCCAATTACCAGCGGTTCCAGCAGCGGGGCCTCCTGGTTCGAAGAATTACGGACCACAGAGGACATCCTGCCCCAGGCATTCTCTAAGTCGAGCATGCTGTCCGAGGGGACGACGTCCCTCTGGCGGACGAATGTTTCCATCATTTCTTCCCGCACGCCAGCAAACCGGGCGGCCTCGGCGATCATTTGCGCCAGAACCAACCAGCTCCTGCACACTTCCGTCCGATTTATATTCATGTCCCGCTGGGCTAAGGTCACCACCGCGTTTTCCAAAGCGTACGGCCCCAATGGAATTACCCTGCGATGCTGGCCGGCGATCCGTTCCAGATCAGAATATTGCGAAGTGTACGGCAGGGGCGCATTCACAGTGGCGCCGGGGAATTCGCTGACCGAATCCGAGAAGTACCAGTATTCCCTGCGCCCGTTACCTTCGCGGTAAACTCCGATGATATACGCATCCGACGCCCGCATCTGTAGGGTTATTGAGAAGTGTGCTACCCGAAGGCGGATGTGGAGAACGGATGTTGAGGCCCCGTCGGTGAACCATGTGGTTACGACCTGCCTGCCGTGGAGTCCGCGCCGTATGGCGTCAACCATGCCGGCGTAGGCTCGCCTTGAAGCCGTCGCGCCGGTCCCGCGCTGCTCCCTGACCGTGAGTTCAATAGAGTAGTCCTCCCTTTTGCTTCGGCGGTGAGGCAGGGGGACACTCTCCTGGGCCTGCCAGTCCGACTCGTCGATTTCATCACTCGTACCGGAATCCCAGCTGCTCATTTTCGCAACTCCTGCCTGATCGCGTTTTGTCCGTTGCTGGCCGCGGCCATTCGGTGCTCTAGGCGGCTTCGAGATCTTGAGTCAAAACTTTCCGTAAGCGCCCTGGCCTGCTGCCCCCGTTATAGGTTGAGCCGGGCCGTTGTATTGCGGATTTGATTCTTAATGACAAGGTTCGCGAAATTCCTTTGCGAACTGTCAGGAAGTGGCGCGTGGGAGGAGGCTTCTTCCAGCGCCGTGACCGGCCCACGGCTGCGAGCGTGAGCGGGCGGGGCCGCGGCCTCCCTCGAAGCGCGCTCCTCCTGCGGGAGTGGGGCTCATGCCGCGGTCGTGCGGGTGGTGGAGAACACGCTGCTCTCACCAGGGCCTTGTCCAGTCGTGGGCCTCACCCACTGCGGCCCGTCCCGACCCTCTGTAGGCGGGACACCCTCCACGAAGGCGTCACTGTCCTTGAGACTTCTCGTGCCCAACGACGCGAATGCACCCGCAGCCTTGGTGAGAAGGACATCCGGTGGGGGAAGGTCGCTACGAACGCAGCCGGGCCATCCAACCCAGCAAGCCTTCCCGGTTGCGAGGCTAACGATCAAAAGGTTCGTCGGGCGTCCTCCTCGGTCCGGGCCCAGTCCGTGAACGGCGCCCGGTTGAGGCTTCCCGGCGTACTCGGCCCCATGAACCTGCCTGCTCACAGCATTAGAGCGGGGCGCCTTGCGCCGGTTCCTCGGCTCCGGTCTGCCGCGCGGCGGCAACAGCCGCCCCTCGCGCGGCCTCCCGCTTGGCGACCTCGACCGCCACCCGGCACCGACCGCACAGGCCGAGGGTGGCCACTGGGCGCCCGCACGGGGCGTCGTGGCCCGGGCAGGTGCCGTCCTGGGCGGCCTGCGCGAGGATGCCCGCGTGTTCGGCTGCCTGGACGCAGTGCGGGCAGATGCCGCCGTGTTCCAGGTGGCGGCCGCAGGCGGTCGTGCAAGGAGGCCAGCCCGCGCACGCCCCGCACACATCGTGCCCCGGAGCCGGCAGTCGTCCGCACTGGGTGCACTCGGAGCGATCCCGGTGGTCCAGGCCCGCGGTCACGGCCCCGCCCGCCCCCGGGGTGCCAGCGCCGTCGACGGGGTTATGTGCCGTGCCGCGTTGCGAGGCTGTGGCCTCCCACGACGCGGTCGGGCTCGGAATCGGGCCTGTCGCCGCCTGTCGCAGCCGTGCTGAGATGATCGCGCCAACTGTGTGTGTCATCGGGGATGGGAGCGGTCTGCCGGTGATCACCTGCTTGATGCTCGCGGCCTTCCAACCGGTGGACAGCATCCCTGTGATGATCAGGCCCTGGTCGGCCAGCGTCTGCCCGGTGACCAGGAACTCCGGGTGCCATGCTCCGATCTCGGCCAGCAGCAGCACTCCCGGCGTGGGCGCCACCGGCTCGCACCCAGTCGGCCCGCTGGCCCGTGGGCCAGACGTCTTACCCGTCTCCTCCGGCGCTGCTGCTGGGCCGCAGCAGTTCTCCGACGCAGCAGCGGCGACTTCCCCGGCTGGCGGCCGACGCTGCCAGGCCTCGATGCCTGCGCCCGCGACCTCGTCTGTCCCTCCGTCAGGGATGGAGCCGACCGCAACGCGCACGCCCGCGTCACCTACGGACGGAAGGACGGAGGAGGTGGTCTTTTGATGGTTGGTCTTCTTGATCTTGGTCTTCTTTGTGGTGCGAACACCCTGCACAGGACCATCCAGCGCAGGGTATTCGGACTTAGGCTCTGACCTGGATGTTTTCGACCTCTGCGGTAGCTCGGGCGCATCCTCGCCGAACAGCTCGAACAGGTGGGCCGGCATGTCCGTAATCGAGTACACGGCGGCGCCGAGGGTGCCGTCGGGGTTCCGCTCGCGGTCGCGGGTCAGGTATCCGAACCGTTCCAGCTCCTTCACCCCGCTCGTGACCGCGCTCCTGCCGTCTGTGCCGGCCCGCACAAGGTCGGCGACGGTAACCCGCCAGCCGTCCCGGTGTGTCGAAATCAACCCGAAGATCCCCTTTGCCTTGTAGCTCATGCGCGAGTCGCGGAACAGTGCGTTCGAGATCTGTGTGAACTTGTCGGCCGCCATTTGGCCGCGTTGGATGCCAGCGCCGTACGGCCCGCTCACTCGGCCACCTCCGCAAGGCCGAGACGTGCCAGCCCGGTCAGCGAGGCGTGGATAGATGCGGGGCTGCCCGGGGTGCCGGCTGCGGGCGGCTCTGCGCTGACTTCTGCGTCGGCGGGCAGCAGGGCCAGCAGGCCGTGCACACCCTTGGCGGTCGCGGACAGCCAGGCGTCGCGGTAGCCCTCGGCGTCAATGACCATCAGTCAGAGCCGCCCGCGGGGGAACGGTAGACGGCTATGGGCGGCTCCGTCCGGTGGCAGACGTGCCGGCCGCCTGGTGGAGTTCGCAGCGACTGCGCACCGCGCGTTTCGTTGCTGAGCCCAACCAGGTTGCAGCACCAAGGAACCAGGTGGGCGAGCTGTGGGAGCCTGCAGCGTCTCGCGGGTTTCACTTCTCTAAGGCGCGTCACGTGTGGGGGTCCTCGCTCGGATGTGCGGGCGGAGGGATGGGGCAAGCGCGAAGCCGCCCCGGCCGGGTGCGGAAGTGGGTGTCGGCGGGATTGGTCGGGTCCGGGAGGCGTCCGAGAAGCCCCGGCGGTGGGCGTCCGGAGTCCGGTCATACCGCTCTTGGCCGAGGTACCCGAATCCCCGGACGGCGGCTCAGCCAGGAGAGTTCGCGACGGAGTCTCGCGGCGTTGCGACTACAGGCTCGGCATCGCCATCATCCAGTTGGCGATCGCTCCGAGCCCGGCACCGACCGCGAAGGTCCCAGCGGCCATCAGGGGACGCGGGGCTAGAGCGGCGACCCGGCCCAGGGACCAACCGTCCGGAACGTCCGCCAGTGCACGTGCCTGCCTGACCGCCCGGTCCAGGAACGGCGGGTCGGTCAGTGGCACGGGGATGGCCGCCTTGAGGTTGAGATATTCGAGGACGGGCCACCACCCCAGGAGCGCCAGCGGCAGTTGCGCCTCCAGGCGACGCTCGAGGTGCACCAGGTCCTGGTACACCTCGAAACAGTTGGCGCAGGCGTAGCAGTGCTGCAGGGCTGACGGGTCCTCAGGCTGAGTCAGGAGGCGCTCGATCGTCTCCCGGCACTGGGTAGTCAGCTGCATCTGAGCCAGATGCAGCGTGGCCCTGCCGTACCTCACGGCGGCCAGGGCACCGATACGGGCTGTGACCATTCGGGCTTCGGGAATCCCTGTCAGCCGGGAAACGCTCACCGGCTCGTCGCGCTCGACCAGCACATGCCACAGCAGACACCGCGCCTCGTGGGGCGCGTTCTTCCAGGCGTTGACGAGATGCCCCACGTCGTCCATGGACCAGCAGGCCCCGCTGGCGACCCATTGTCTGAACTGTGGGGAGAAGCCCTCTCCGTCCCGCACGCACTTCTGGATCGCCACGCCGCGCACGAGCTCGAGGAGCCGTAGCCGCATGGCACCGTTGAGACTGTCGGCTTGGAGATCTCCGCTGATCAGCCCCTGCAACACCTGAGTGAAGGCCTGGCTGGTCAGTTCGAAGGCGTCCAGTGGCGTTCGGGTACAGGTCAGGGCGTAGCTGTGGACCGCTGGGTAGTGCCTTCGGTAGATGAGGCGGAAGCTGTCGGCGCGGCCACGCCGGACCTGCGCCGACAGCGCGGTGTCCGAGATGGCTGGCGAGCTGCGAGTGTGATGGGTCGGCGAACGCATCAGGGCTTCCTTGATAGATCCGGGTGGAGTGCATGCCTACGGCTCACGCGGCCCGCCCAGCAGGATCAGTGCCCGTCGCCGCAGTCGGAAGACGACAAGGCGGGCCGAAACGGTGAGACGGGGACCTGGCCGTGGGTGGTGGAGGCATCCGTACGGGGTTTCGACGTGGCTCCTGGCTCCGGGCCCGAAGGAACGTTTCATGTGCGGGCGGCCGGATAGGGCGGGCAGAACGGACCGGGAATCTCTGCAGGCGGCGGCACGGCTGGCTCCGACGGGGAATGGGCGCGTCTCGTGGAGGCGCGCGTGTGGGGGCCCGGGCGGGGTGAGCTAGTTCGCGTGGGCGGGAACGGGCTGGGTGACGCGATTCTTACAGGGGCCAGCCGTACGGCGCCAGGTCAACAGGGGTGCCCTGCCGTGCCTTGTGCTTCGAACGATTACGCATACTCAAATGAGTTACAAAAAGCTTTACATGCCCTCCCTGAAGGGGTGAGAGTCGAGGCGTTGGTCGCGGTACCCACCGGACTTCGCGAGTTCAGTGCGTCAGAGAAGCGATTCGAGAGGCACGTGCTGATGACGCAACGAGAATTTGAAGACTATTCCTTTGCACTCCGAGTGCAGGCCAGCGAGAAGGAGGTGAGCCGTAGCAGGAGGCGAGTTGTCCAAATCGTTCGCGCCAAAGGCTATCCCCTCGACGAGGAGTCGATCTCATGGCTGGGTCTCCTGGCGGGGGAAGTGATCGCACCAGCCGTCCTGCGCACCGGCACGCCATGCATCGTGACGATTCGCTGGACCGGAAAGCGGGTCCGCGTGGAGGTCAGCGACAGCGACCCCCTGTCCGACGCACTGACACCCCCGGAAGGACCGGAGGCAGAGGCAGGCCGCAGCCTGATGCTGTTGAACGCCCTGGCCACGGCATGGGGCAGGCGCCCCGACCAGTTGGGCAGGGTCACTTGGTTCGAGATCAGCCCCCGCCGTGCCGGCCGGGGTTACGGAGGCGCCACCTCCGAATTGGCTTGCTGACTTCTCCCAGCCCTGGGGAGAGGCGGCTGTGGGGTCCGGAGGCCAGCTACCGAATCGGCCACAGCGGCACGTCGAGCATCCCTGCCTCCCCCTGGCGGGTCCATGCCGCGCGCCGTGGTGCGCCCCGAGGCAGGGCGAGAAACGAAGGGGCGCACCATCCGCACATCGCACCACCTGCATATCCCCACTCGCCACACCGCATGAGGAGGAACCGGTGGCGTTCTTAGGCCGCAGAGGCGGACCCCGCAGAACGACAGCCAGGGGACCAGGCGAGCCGATCACCAACGGCCGCGAGCAGGCACTGGCCCGACCGCTCGTGACCGCGGGCGTGCTTCTGGGCCTGGCGGCGACCGTTGGCGCCCTGGTCTATCCCGTCGTGCCGTTTGCCGAGGCCCGCGAGGGCTTCGGCGTCGTGTCCGAGCCCGCCGACGACGGACGCGGTGTCGTCAACACGGCCTCCGGGCCGCTCACTCCGGCTGACCGGGACTTCATGGTGAAGGTCCGGCTGGCGGGATTGTGGGAGCTGCCCTCGGGGACCATGACGCAGACGAAGAGCCGCAACGCCTCTGTACGGGAGGCTGGGATGCACCTCATTGATGGGCACTCGGTGCTCGATCGCGACGTCATCCAGGTGGCCCAGGCTCTCCGGGTGCCGCTGCCCAACGAGCCCAACGAGCAGCAGAAGGGCTGGCTCGCACAGATGAAGTCGGCCCAGGGCGAAAAATTCGACCAGGCTTTTACCGACCTGCTCCGCAGCGCGCACGGCAAGGTATTCCCGCTGGTTGCCGAGACCCGGAGCAAGACGCAGAACAAACTCGTCCGTGCGCTAGCGGACCGGGCGAATGCCATCGTGCTCGACCACATGCAAATTCTCGAGAAGACGGGGAAGGTGAATTTTGATGCCCTCGCCCGATGAACCGGACGGAAGCCCCGGGTCATGCATGGCGAGCTGCCTCCTCCCAGCATCAATGAATCGACCGGCCTTTCCGCGGCTGACCTCATTCGCGGCAGCTCGGAACCAGAGCTGGCCCGGCGGCTTCCCTCTCCCGCGTCCGTGCGGAGGGCGCCCGGGGGCGCGGGTATCGGGAGCGGGCCCCGGATCTCCGACTCCCTGTACTGGCTCTACCACGTCAAGCAACTCGTCCATCTCGCCGAGAGCCTGCAGGAATGTGTCGCGCGCGCCATCGACGACCGCCATGCGATCGCGTTCCCCCTCTTCCAATCATGCGGGGCGGGGGTGCGCCACGGCGCCAACCTCCTCGCCGAAACCATCCAGAACGCAGCCCCGTCCCCCAGCGCCGGTATCCGGCCGTACCCTCAGTCGGCCTGCATCGACGTGGTCGCATGGGCACATGCCGCGTGCTGTGTCCGGGCGGAAGCCGCGGTCTGTGTCGAACGGGCTGCCGCAGCCGCGCCGCGGATGCCCTCGCTGGCCGGCCACCTCACCGAGCTGGCCGCCCGCTGTGACCACGTGTTCCGTCAGATGGCCGCGACCGAGTCCTTCGCCGTCTGGTACGCCACGGTGGATCCGCTGTACGCCGCCTGGTTGACCGGCAGCCTTGCGCGGGCATCGGCACCGCCTCCCTACTTCCCTGATCGAGCCTCCTTGTACCGGGCCCGCCCTGCCCTCGCGGCCAATTGGGATCCGGAGGACGACTGGAGCCAGCCGGCCGACGGGCTGCCGGTCGGCAGCCTCGAACGGTACGTGTCGGACGCCCGCGGTGAGTCGTGGGCCATCGTCCTCGCGGCTCCCGGGCGGGTGGAGGACCCGCGCGACTGGCCCGAGCCGAACGGTGCAGTGATCGCCGCGAACAGTGCCGCTGCCACGGGGACGCGTTGCTACCTCCTTGCCGAGGGCATGGCCCCGCGCCGAGCGCTCGAACTCATCAGCCGGCCGGAGGGGGGAAACCAGTTGGAACATGTCGCCGCCTCGGTGGCCGGCCGGAGCCAACCGGTGGACCGGACGCCCGCCGCTGGCCCGGGGCCCGGTGCACTTGCCCCGGCCCTGCCAGCCGGTCTTCCCCCGGATCGGCGAACGCCCGGAGCCAACCCCGTAGCACGGGGCTACCCGGCGCCTTGGGGGCGGCAACCCGGATAGATCCCTGCCCGCGTCCCCCTGCCCCACCGGGTCCCTGCCGCGCCGAGAGAACCAGATATCACCGACCCGAAGGAGCCCCGCCCATGCCATCCGTCCGCAGACGACCGTTGGCCGCCGTCCTCCTCGTGGTTCTCGCACTGATCGGCACCGGCTGCGGCCGCTCGGACCCCTCGGAGGGGAGGTCAGATGTGGCGGCGGGGACCTCGGAGGCCGACCTGGAGCGCTGGAAGGCCGGCGGGTGGTCGGACTGGGACCCGGGCCGGTGGCTCCGGGAAGCGGCCGACTTCGTCAACCCCGTGATCGACGGGCTCTGGGACGCGGGGCGCATGCTCCAGGCCACGGGCGTACGCAGGAGCGTGCCCCTTGGCATCGAGGACCAGGGCATATCCGACCCCGAACCCGCTCCCGTCAACGCTGTGCCCGAGCGCACTCCGTACCGTCAGAACGCCGCCTCCTCGGGGAAGATCTTCTTCGACAGCCCGCAGGGACCGTCTGTCTGTTCGGGAACTGTCGTACGCGATCCCGGTCGCCCCGGCCGCTCGAATCTCGTCTGGACCGCAGGGCACTGCGTGCACGCAGGCGCCAAGGGCGGCTGGTTCAGGAATATCGTTTTCGTTCCCGACTTCAACGACCTCGGCGCCCCAGTGCGCACCTTCGACTTCACCACGCCGCAAGCGGCCTCCAGGACGCTTCCCTTCGGCACGTGGTGGGCAGACTGGGCACAGACCTCGCAGCAGTGGATCCAGACCGGGGCATCGGAGGGCGGCGCAGGGGCGCCGTTCGACTTTGCGGTCCTGCACGTCAAGCCGGGACCAGGCCAGTCGCGGTCGCTGGAGGAAGCCGTGGGCTCGGCGCTGCCCGTCGACTTCGATGCCCCGCTCGCCAACGCCATCGGCACCCTCGGAGCATGGGGCTACCCGGCGGCCAAGCCCTTCGACGGCAACCGAATGTTCCGCTGCCTCGACCGGGCCGGGCGCCTTTCCATCGAGCCGACCCAGCCGACGATGTACCGCATCGGCTGCACCATGACCGGCGGCTCGTCGGGGGGCGGCTGGGTGTATCGCAACGCGACGGGCGAGGTCGCGCTGGTCTCCAACACCTCAATCGGACCGGACCCGTCCACGTGGCTGGCGGGACCGCGCCTTGGGCCCGAAGCCGAAGCAGTCTACGAGACGGTCAGCCGCCGCTTCGCGGCACGGTAGCGGCATAGACCGACCGATCCCCATGCCCAGCGCCCCATACCTCCGCACCGCCCTGACCTCAGGGACCAAGAATGGAGCCCTCGTGCCCGACCGGAACAGCTTCTTGGCGGGACATCAGCACGCACAGTGGCGGCGCCATCGTGCTGCCCGGTGACTGGTTTGCCGTGCTTCCCCGTAGCCCGGAGGCTGCGCAGCGGACCACCGCACAAGCCAAGGCCCTGGACCCGCAGGCGCAAGTCCTCGCCTATCACGACGGTCTGCCCTGGGTCATCGGCCGGGCGGCAGGCGCCGTGACCTTCCTGCACCGCCCCGGCATGACGGCCGCCGTCATCGGAACCCAGGCCGTCTCGGAAGAAGATCTGAAAGAGACGATGGCGTCGGCGCAGCCCTCGATCGTCGCAATGATGAACTTCCCGGGCAGTTACTACGCGCTCCTCGCGCACGGCGCGGACACCTGGGTAAGCGGAGACGTCACCGGGCTGCGACCGGTCTATACCCGACAGGCTCGCGGCGGCGCGCTCGCCGCGAGCCACGCCCGGCTGCTGGCCCACCTCTTCGGAGGGGTCCAACCCGACCCGGCCCACCTCGCGCTCCGGCTCCTCGGTCCCGCACCGCCCATGGCTCTGGCCGAAGGCGGTACGACTCCCTACGCAGGGGTGAGCGCCGTGCCCCCTGGCAGTTTCGTGCGTATCCGGGACGAGCGGGCCACGACGACCTCATGGTGGGAAGTACCCGACGACGAGAGGCCGCTGGCCGATGCCGCTCCCGTGATGCGGGATGCGCTGCGCAGCGCCGTCTTCCTGCGGATGGGGCGCGAGCGCGTCGTTGGCTGCGAGTCCCCCGACCGGACCACGGCCGCAGCGCTGGCAGCTTTGGCCCGCGAGTACGCGGAGCACGTGCACGTAGTGCCCCTGACTCAGACGCTGGACACCAGCCCCGGGCACGAACCATGGACGCGGGGTGCACCGCGCGCAGCGGCGCACCCCTTCACGACGACCCATCCTCCGATCCTCATCAGCCCCGACTTGCCCCAGGTGCTCGACTGTCCCGCCCCGACGCTGCTTCATGCGGGATGGTCCCTCTACTGGTGGCGGCAGGCTGTGTCGGATGGTGTGCGGCTGGTCCTCTCAGACGGGGGCAGCCACGAGGCTGCCTCAGCTCCCCTTTCCTATCTGCTCCAAGCACGGCGCCGGGACCGCGTCACCGCCCGGCGTCACGTCACGGGCTGGGCAGCTCTGGCCAGCATCCCGCGGACCCGGATCCTCGCCCAGGCGGACACCGCGGGCTCGTACAGCAGCTGGCTGGCCCACTGTCTGACAGCCGGCCGCAAGGGAGGCTGGGAGGCAGGTCCGTACATCCCGGCGTGGCTGAGCGACACCGCGCGGGACATCCTCGCCGACGCGGTCCACCGAGCCGCGTCCACTGGCGCTCCCGCGCATGAGAGGCCACATCAGCACGGCGCCCTGGCAAGCCTGCGAGCGGCGGCCCACACGATGAGAGCGCATGCCGAGGCCGCTGCGCTGGCCGGCCTGCAGATTGAGTATCCGTATGCCGACCGGCACGTGGTGGAGGCTGCCCTGGCTACCCGCGCCGAGGAGCGGATCAGCCCCTTCCGAGGCACACCACTGCTGGCCGCCGCCATGCAGGACGTCGCGCCCATCGCCGCCGCTTCACCTGGCACGGATGCTTCCGGGCGCCGAGTTCGTACGCCTTCGACCCGTTACATCAACCGGCTCGTGGACGGCGACACGCGCCTGGCCGCCATGGGCCTGGTGGACCGCGGCCGGCTGGCCACCGTGGCACGCGACACGGACGGTCCGCAAAGGCTCTCAGGACTCCTGCTGCCTCTCACCTTGGCCTGCGAGATCTGGGTACGCACGCTCGTCGACCCACCCCCGTCATACCGAGCCGAATAAAAGCGCGGATTCACCTTGTCCGGATGAAACAAATTCACACCCGCGACAGGACGCCCGTTCTACCCTCCCGATGGCGGGTGAAAAATTCCTTGAGTCTCTGAATTGTTTTTCTGGAGTGAAAGCAGCACAGGGCACCAGGTGAGGAGAAGAGAATGAGGCGTCGACGCCGCACAGGTTTTCAGCCAGGAAGGGGAGTGATCCTCTCCTCTGCCCTGGCACTCGCGGCCACCGGAGCCGTCGTGTCGCTCTCCCTGTTCGCAGGGAGCTCCGACTCATCGGCGAAGGCCGCGACCTCCACTACGATCGCCTGCCCCTCCCTGACGGACACTCTGAGCACGGTCCCCGCGACAGCACAGCGCGCGGTCGACGAAAACACCGCGCTGATCGACGTACAGCAGGACAGCGCATTCAAAAAGCTCCAAAGGATGCAAGACACGTCGTCGAATCCTGAGGACGCCACCGCCGTACTCGCCGATCTAGAGCAGCAGCGCCGACAGAGTCTCGCCCGTATGGAGGAGGCGATCAGGCAGGTCGCACCCACCGCTCCCGAGCTCCAAAGCCTGGCGGCCTGCACGTTGAAGGTCTTCAAGGCGGATCAAGATGTCGTCGCACTAGCTCAGCAAGGCAACCGGCAAGGGGGCGCCAGCGACCGGCAGGGGAAGGGGCTGTCCCGGAGTGATTTCGCAGACATCACCCAAGTGGCCCCGGAAAACGATCAGCCGCAGCCCCAGCGCGACGCCTCAACGGGAGTCTTCACCGTGAACTGCGGGCGCAATGAGAACGGTCACTTCAACCCAGACAACGTCATCGTCGCTCCAGGAGTCAAGAACGGAGCCCACCACATGCACGACTACGTGGGCAACCTGTCGACCGATGCCCAGTCCGTGAACTCCAGCCTCCAGGCCGCCGGCACCACCTGCCAGAACGGCGACAAGTCCACGCACTACTGGCCTGTCCTGCGCCTCTTGGACGGGTCACGTGAACGCGACGCGAACGCGCCCGGCGGCGGCCAGGATCTGAACATCGGCCGGATCCTCACCCCCTCCGCCGTGACACTGACCTACGAGGGAAACCCCGCCGGAAAGGTCACCGGCATGCCGCGCTTCCTGCGCATGCTCACAGGCGACGCCAAGGCCTTCGCCGGAAACGCCAAAGACGCTAACGCCTCGTGGAGTTGCACGGGTTTCGAAAATCGTCAGCTGGAGAAAAAATACCCCAGCTGTCCCGCGGGTTCCGATGTGGTCCGGTCACTGCAATTCCCCAGCTGCTGGGACGGGAACAACACGGACAGCGCCAATCATCGCAGCCACGTCGCCTTCCCTGACGCTGCAGGCAATTGCCGGAATGGCTTCAAAGCCATCCCGAAGCTGACGCAGCGCATCACCTACGCTCTTCCGCCCAACAGCTTCTTCGCAATCGACAGCTTTCCCGAGCAGCTGCACCAGCCGGTCACGGACCATGGCGACTTCATCAACGTGATGTCGGCGAACCAGATGAGCCAGGCGGTCAACTGCATCAACACCGGCCGCGGCTGCCCCCGCTGATCCGCCCGGACGATCGATCACCCAGATACGCGCTTCCCCTTCCGCTCAGATCGAAGGAGCCAGTCGCCCATGCCCACACGTCACCATCGTCTCAAGACGATCCTGCCCGCACTGTCAGCATCCCTGCTCCTCCTGGTCACAGGGTGCGGCAGCGAGGACGGGCCGCCGCAGACTCCCCTCGCCGCGAACGACAGCACCGGAGGCAACCTGCCCGCCTTACCTCCTGCCATTCCGCCGGCTCCGGGAGCTTCTCCTGCAGCCGGCGGACCGGAGACACTCCTCGTGCGGCAGGACGCGGCGCTCGGGCCCGTTGTCACGGGCTCGGGAGGACTTACCCTCTACCGGTTCGAGAAGGATGACCCGAAGGGCCCCAAGTCGAACTGCGACGGCCCCTGCGCACAGACCTGGCCGCCGGTTCCGGCAGGATCCCAGGCACCGGCCGGTATCGAGGCCAAGGCCCTGGGCGAAGTGACGCGCACGGACGGATCGAAACAGCTGACCATCGGCGGCTGGCCCGTCTACCGCTACTCGCTGGACACGTCCCCCGGTGAGACCAAAGGGCAGACGGTGCCCAATTGGGGCGCGATAGCCCCCGACGGCAAGCGGGCCAGCCTTGCCGGAGGTGGCGGTCAGGGCCCTGCCGCGGGCGGGAGCGGCAAAGAAGGGGGCAGCCATCAGCAGGAGAGGCAGAACGAGCGGAGCGGAGAGAGGTCAGGGCGCGACGGTCAGAGCAGGGAGCAGGACCGGGATCAGGACACGGAGGTGAGGGTCATCGTCCAACCCGTGATCGGGCAGATCGTCGTGGACTCTCGCGGACGCACGCTCTACAGCAATGGCGGCGGACGCGACCAGACGAAGTGCCGCGGTGAATGCCTGAGGGGGTGGAGCCCGGCGCGCGTCCGGGGACTGGTGCCGTCGTTCGCCGGCATCGACAGCCGTCTGGTCAACACGCGGCGTCTCGAGGACGAGACGTTGCAGCTCGTCATCAACGGTGAGCCCCTCTTCCTCTTTGAGGGCGACTCCAGCTCCGGTTCCATCGCGGGCCAGGGACGTGACGGCTGCTGGTGGGCCGTGCGGCCCGACGGTGGCATGGCCCGTACATAGGGCTGTCGTGCGACGCCTACCGCATGCGTTGCTGTGTTCGCTGGCACTTGTCCTGCCGCTCGTGGTCCTGCCCGGCGGGTCGGCCGACGCACCCGATGATCCCGGCGACTTTCTGGCCGCCGCACTCGGCTGCCGGCCGACCACGGTCACGCAGGACACCGAGATCCGCGAACAGGCGTGCACCGAAGAACACCACCACTACCGCGTCATGAGCTTCCCCGACGATGACGGAAAGGCGGCATGGCTGGAGGCTGCCCAGGCCTACGGAGGTACGTATGTCGTGGGCAAGCGGTGGGTGGTAGTGGTCTCGCATCCGGACGCGGATCTTCAGGCACTGGCCAGCAGACTCAGGGGGCGGGTCGAGGACGGTGCCGCCCATGACTCACCCCATACGCCTCACCCCACGGGCGCCAGCTGAACGGCCAGCCTTCCCACGACACTATGACGAACGGCGGACCCCATGCCCCCTGCCCAGCGCAAGCCGCGCCGCAGAGAGACCACCCGGCGCACGGCACCGGCGGAGGAAAACCTCGCCTCCCCCTATCGAGGCACGGCGCGCAAGGTATCGATGAGGATCCTCGCAGGCCTCGTACTGGCGGCGGCTGCCGCCACCGCGATCTTGGCGGTGCCCCCGCTGCAGGGGTTCCTCGACTTCGGTGCAGGGGTACTTGCGCTGCTGTCCCTCACCGGTGCAGTGATGTGGGGCCTGACCGCCACGGACCGCAAGCTCCTGTACCCCGAGCACCGGTTGTGGACCCAGCGGGTACACCGGGTCCTGGCCGTCGCCGGTCTAGGCTTCCTCGTGCTGCACATCTGGATCAAGGTCGCCCGTAGCAGTGTGCTGCCGTCCGCGGCCGTCGTGCCTTTCACGGACGCCTCCCAGCCCGTCTTGATCGGCCTCGGCACACTCGCCGGCTACGGCTTTCTGGGCGTCGCGATCACCGGAGCGGCCCGCAGCCGCTTCACCTCCACCACAGGCTCGCGCACGTGGCGAGGCCTGCACATGTCGGCCTATCTCGCCTGGGGTGCGGCTCTGCTGCACGGCCTGAAATCCGGGCGGGAAGCGTCGGAGGTCATCACACTCGCCTATGTGGGCGCAGTGGCCGCGGTCGCCGTCACCCTGCTCGTGAAGATCCGTGAGAGGAACGCTCTTGACAGCCAGAGTCAGGCGCGCCCCCGTACCACGACGCCCCCGCCGGCAGCCGGCCGTGCACCTTCCCAGGCCACCCCTCCCGCCCAGTCCGCAGAGCCGACGGCCTCAGAACGCCAAGCCGTCGCTCGCCTGACCTTCGAGAGGCCGTCAACGTGAGCCAAGTAAGGCCTGACGTCACGTCATTCGGGCCCGCGACGCTGTTGGCCGGCCTGGAAAACGCGGAACGCCTGGACCGTGACCGGCATCTCGCCGTTCACGGGCCGCTGCGGCTCATGCGGGCCAACGAGCTCATCGACCTCGCGGACGCCATCTCGCTACGCGGCCGCGGTGGAGCCGGGTTCCCCTTCGCCCGCAAACTCCAGGCCGTGGTGAAAGGCAGCGCCGGCAGTGACGGCGGGACCGCAGTCATCGTCAACGGGAGTGAGGGCGAACCGAGCTGTCTCAAGGACACCGCGCTGCTGCTGCGCACCCCGCACCTCGTCCTGGACGGGGCGGAACTGGCGGCGGCCGCAATCGGAGCGGAGGAGGTCGTGATAGGCGTCACCCGCGCCGACGTCGAGGAATCCGTGCAACAGGCCCTCGCCGAGCGGGGCCCATCGACGACTGAACTGCGGGTGGAGCGGCTGCCCGAGCGGTTCGTGACCGGCGAGAGCACCGCCATGACCCGCGGTCTCAGCAACGGCCCCACGCTGCCGCTCGGGCGCAAGGTGCGTACGAGCGAACGGGGCCTGTACGGCATGCCGACTCTGTTCTCCAATACCGAGACGTTCACCCAGCTGGCCGTGGCCGCGCGGCTGGGGGCTGACGTATATCGCAAGACTGGCCTGCCCAAGGAGCCGGGCACGGTCCTGCTCACCATCTCTGGCGCCCTGGTGGTGGAGGTCCCGACGGGAGCCCCGCTCAACTACATCCTGGAGATGTGCGGGATGTCGATCGGCCAGGGTGTCCTGGTCGGCGGCTACCACGGCATGTGGCTCAGTCCACAGGCCGCGCAGAACGCCCTCATCTCGCGCGACTCCCTGGCGGCGCTGGGCGCCACCCTGGGGGCAGGAGCAGTGCTGCCGATCCCGGCGGACACCTGCCCCCTCGGTGAGGCGGCGCGGGTGGCCCGGTGGATGGCCGAGGAGTCTGCCCAGCAGTGCGGGCCGTGTGTATGGGGCCTGGCGGGGCTGGCGGATGAACTCGAATCCCTGGCCGCGGGCGGCGGGCAAGCCGCGTACGACGCAGCATACGCACACGTCAAAGGAGTGAGGGGCCGGGGCGCGTGCAGTCACCCCGACGGCACCTCCAAGTTCGTGGCCTCAGCATTCTCCACCTTCCCGGAGGACGTGGCGGAGCACATCCTCCGAGGCGGCTGCGGCCGCGAAACCCTCGGAGTCCTTCCCTTGACGACAGAGGAGGAGAGCCAGAGCCTCCTCGTTGACTGGACCCTGTGCCGGGCCCACGGCCTGTGCGTCGACGTCCTGCCCGGCGTGGTGCAGCTCGGTCCGGACGGCTACCCCCTCTCAGCCAGGATGCCGCTGCGCCCAAAAGCCGTCCCGGACGCGCTCAAGGCGGTCCGGCGCTGCCCCGCTCTGGCGCTGCGCATAGAGGGATGAATGCCGTGCTCGGCATAGGATCCCCTTTCTGACGCCAGCCGCGGCGGCGCCCTCAAGTCGGCGCGTGGCTCGAGACCAGCGCGAGCAGGTCCCGGACCTCCGGGTGGGGCAAATACTTGGCGAAGCGGCCCCTCACCCGGTGCACGTAGCCCCGCGGCAGCGTCCCGTTGATCTCCGCCGCCCGGCGAACGGCCGAAACAGCGCCCTCGATGTCACCGACAGCCAACAGGGCATCGGCCGCCTCCAGCAATTCGAGCCCTGTTGTGGGATGCGTACGACGACGCCACGATGGCCCCTGGGCCAGCAGCGCTGAAAAGTGCTCGACGGCGGCCTCAGCCTGACCCAGCCTCAGCAGCACCATGCCGGCCCGGATGGTCAGCCACTCCTCGTCCACATCGCTCAGCCAACTGTCCAGCGCCGGATCTTCGCTCTCGTCCGGGCTCGCAAACAGCGTGCCCGTCGCGTCGTCGAGGGCGAGCCGGCTCGCGCGGCCGTCGCCGAGCCGGGCCTGGATGAGGGCCTCCCGTAGGTACAGCAGCCTCTGGTGACGCTGCGTGGGCCGTATGGCCACCGCCTTGGCAGCCTGGATAAATCGCAGGGCGTCGCGGGGATCGCCGTATTCGGCGTGGAACAAGGCCAGGCCACTCATGCTGGCAGACGCCCAGTTGGCGGCCTTCGCCGCGGTGGCGTTGCGGACCGCGGCGATGATGTACATCTCCGCCTGCGCGGTCTCCGCCAGGACGAAGCTGAGGTTCGCGCACAGGTCCGCTGCCCGCGCCGCCAAGTGGAACAGTCTCATGGCCGTTGCACTGTCATCACTAGCCGAACCTAAAAGCACGGTCACCAGCCGTAATTCGCCGCGGGCCGCTGGGAGGACGAGCGACGGGGCGATCTTTAGGGCCCCCTCTTCAAGCCCTTCCAGCCGTGCCTCGATCCAGGTGGTTTCCCGGGACAGTGCGCTATTGGATGTGCCCAGAGGCGCCCTCGGCCCTCGGCCGACCGCATCGCTGGCCGCCAGCCACCCTGTGGTCAGATCGGTGGAGTATCTGCCAGTGGCCACCAACGCGGAGGGAGAGCGCGGCGGTCCTTGGGAATCGGCAACGCGCAGTGCGCTGACAGCGGTTGCCTCCGTCCACGGCTGCGTGGCCTGAGCCGGGCTCCCGACGGCTACGTTGAGCCAGTTGGGCCAGCCCAGCCTGCGGATCGCGTCCTCGGGGACTTGGTGTATGTGTGCCATGGCCAGCTGCGCGGTGAGCTCCGGCGTGGCCCGTCCCGATTCCCACCGCGAGATCTTCTCCCGGCGCGCGGCCATGTGGCCGTAGCCCAGGACGGCATGAGTCTTGGCCACGAGCCGCGCGTACGCCGGGTGAGAGAGCCCTTCTGAGGCTCGTAAAGCCGCGAGGGGGTGCAGCGCTTCCATTGTCACGCCTGTCTGTCCGGATGGTGGTTACCCGCAAGTAGTCGACCTCGAAGGGTAGTTGAACACTGGAATGCGTCTCATGCCAAACGCGTCGATACGCGGCTGAGATCGCGCCTTCCATTCCGTCAGCAAGTCCAAAAGAAAGCAGCCAAAAGCAGCACCTGACTCGGCAATCGGACGTCCGTCCGTTCGGTCGGCCCTGCCCGGCTCAGACGCCGTTGACCCGCGCGTTCACATCGCGATCACTCGCAAGACGGGCGGTAGGGGTCCAAACCGAGACACGGCCCTCCCCCGACCGCTCGACCAGTTCCTGATATCGCAGGGCCAGCTCCAGCTCCAACCGTGAGCGCCCGTCGTGCAGGACATTCCCAAAGACGTTCTCGGCCTGCCGCATGCGGTACCGCACGGTCTGCGGATGTACGTTGAGCACCTTTGCCGCCTGCCGGGCGCTGCCGTGCTGCAGCCACGCGAGTAACGTTGCGCTCAGCCGCTCCCGGCGCTGCGGCGTCATGCCTTCCAGTGGCTGAAGCCAACGCTGCGTCAGAGCGCGGGACAACTGCTTGTCCTGGACCAGTAGCAGCGCCGCCAGATGGTCGTCGACGCAGACCACCCCGGCCCTACGCCCGCCACTCTCCAGCGACAGATCCAGCAGGCTGCGCGTCCAGCGCATGGCGGCACCGGCGCTCTCCAGCGGTACCACTGGCCCGATGGCGGCGCACTGCCCGCGCAGCGAAGTGAGCAAGGCGCTCTGGGCTCGCGGGGACGGGTCCAGCACCAGCCCGCACCCCTCACGGCCGGGGGCCGAGCCCCACAGCGCGTTCAGCGGCAGACCGCGCAGAGACAGCTGCGCCGACGCCAGCGCTACCGGCTGGACGCGCCGCGGCAACGACGCCCAGCCTGCCCGTCGGCTGAGGGCGTCGAGCTCGACCTCGGACGCCCGCTGCTCGTTGAGAATCGCTTCGAGCAGGCGCTGCGCGATCCCTCCAGTCCCGTCATCACCACCCGCCCGCCCCTCGAGCCCGCTGAGAGGTGCAGCCTCGCCTGCCCGGCGGAGCGACCCTGCCACGGCACCAAGAGCCATGGCGAGCGACCGCTCCACCGCCTGCCTCTTCTGCTCTCCCCGCTGCTGCGCGAGCCCTGCCGGCTTATCGCTCTGACGCTCGGCCAGTATCCCGATGATCTGGTCAACGAGAGACGGGATCGCGTCTAGGAGATCCTCGGCCCGTGGAATGGGGATTTTCGGTAGCTCACCGTTGTGGGGGTTCACTGTGTGCACCTCTTGGTGGGGATTCCTGGTGATGAACGCGCGGTCCAGCCGAGTCGGCGTGTCACGCACGGCTGGTCCTGCCTCTTCCTTTTCCTTCCTACGGCGCCCGAGGCCCTCAGTCGGCACCAAGGGCGGGAACGGCAACTCAGGGGCGTCGACCAGGGTCGCCGGCCGGGCCCTGCGACTCGGAGGAGGACTCCGCACCCCCGCGTATGGCATCTCAGGCGGCCACTGAGGGCCCGGGGAGCACGGCGGTGGCAGGGATAGTCGCAAGCTCCTCCGTAGTAGAAGCCACGAGATGCGGCGGGGTGGAGGTGCCTCCTCGTGCCTCCGCCAGGCACCGCACACCCCGGTCCGAGCCTAGACGACGGCGTCTTATCAAAGTTGCCGTCATGTCATATTCGAACAATACGCAGGAGAGTGTTTGGCATTACAGAACAACCGCCCGCCAGCACACAAACGGTCGGCTATACATAGTGCCCAAGGAGATCAAGCTCGACATTCACAGGCGGAGGGAACGTCGTGTACGTCAACTCCTGCCTCTTGATGTGCACGACGCTGGAACCCGTTACCTTCGACGCGAAAAAAGCCTCATCCGAAGCGTACCGGCGCCTGATATCGACAATCCGCGCTAGGTTCATCGAAGCACGTAACGCGAACCATTGCGGGGCCGAATGTTGCGGAGAGTCGGAAAAATATCTTCCCCTCCGACTCCACGCAGGTGGCCTATTTGTGGAATTTCTCATGCGGGGTTCGGATTTTCAGATAGTCGGCTTCCGGAACGCTTTCCCGGACTGGCGGACACCGCCAGAAGCCCACTATCGACACGTGGAAGGCGCGGCAGTTCCGAGGGGTATTCGGAATGCCGTCAGTCTGTCATTTGGCGGCGAGGCTGCCGACCTTGAAAACGCGTCACGAACTCGACGGTCAAATTTAATCCTGGGTCGGCGATCCACATGTCAGGCGATTCTCCAGGTCCATCAAAATCGAAACCGCGCACGAACTGCATGCGGAATGCTCGCCATCAATCAGATGGTCTGCGAAGCAGCACGTTTCCCGGCGGTGGCTGAGGAGATAGAAAATTCTTGGCTGGTCGGATGGGTGGCCCCTGAAGCTTCGTGAGCCGATAGAAGAATCATTCCCACATCGGAGGTAAAACAATGAGGAACTCGCATCTGGGCAGCACGTCCAGGAGCTGCCCAACTGGTGCTGGGTTGCCTCCGGTCTGACATCGTGTTTGACATCTGCCCTGTCTCGTTGTTCAGGGGTGTTCGTTGAGCTCAGCGTGAGCGGTGTTCGGGGTGGGCTACGCGCCTCGGCCGACGCCCCCTCGTGCGGCGATCCTCGTAGACAGCCTGCCCCGGCCCCAAGCCGGCGGAGGCCATTGGCGGCGAGCTACAGAGCCAGGAACCCATCGACCGCAGGTTTGAGAACGGGCGGCAGGTTGTCCAGCTCCGAGACGATCAGGCGGCTCCCGCTCGAGTTCGGGTGACTCACTCCAGACAACGGGACTCCTGGTGAGCACGGCGGCCAGCAGATCACCCTCGTACATGTCGCCTTCAGTCAGTGGGTCGACCCGAAGCACCTCCACCGCCAGGGGCAGGAGATGGGCGAGGCCCATGTCCTGGCTGATCAGCAGCCGCATGTCTTCGACCGACAGGCCACCGATCGGCTTGCGCCGAAGCTCACGCACAGTTGCCATCAGCCGGGTTTCGCTGCCCGACCGGGCAGGCCATCGGTCGCGCTCAAGTTCCTCAAGGCAGCGGTCACGGTTCACGAGTCGAGTCACCGGCCGATCGTCCCATGTCAGATCTCAAACGCCGTCTGGGATGACCGACAGGCCGTGAGATGGCTGACGGCCTAGTTGTCGGCAGGTGGCCGGCGAGAGCGACAGTTGTGGTATCCGAGTATGTGCTTCGAGGAACGGTGGGCGATGTTCTACGAAGATCTCACTGAGTATGACTACCTGAGCGACGACTCGTTCTATGACCGGCCGTCAGGCGGATGGGGTCTCAGTTTCCGTCCTACGTATAGGCGTCTCAACATTGGTTGGCTGGAGGTGGACCGGCCGTATCCAGTTGGTCCGGTCCCCGTGTCCTTCACCGAGAAGTTGAGGGTTCTCCAAAATATTCAGCGCGTCAACGTCTACCCAGGGGTGTACGAGTGCGGCATGTGTCCGCCGGAAGCCTCCCAGAGAGGCAACGGAGAGATTCGCGTCCCGGGTTCACCTGGAGTTGCCTACGCTGCCCCGTTCCTGGTCGGCCACTACAGCGAGGCACATAGGTATAAGCCGCCGCAGGCGTTCATCGATGCAGTCCTTGCCATCGATGTCGAGTTGTGGGCTGCCGTGCGATGGCCTGACGTGCCTTTCCCCTGGGTTCCCCGGAATGTGAATCGCGTGCAGGCTTAACTGATCGTTTCAGAAGGATCTACGGAGGCGTCGGAGGGCAGATGATGCTGCAGGTGAGTTCGAGCAGGCCCTGATGGAGGTCGGGCCGGCGTTCGTAGCGGATTCGGAGTCTCTTGAACTGGTGCAGCCAGGCGGTTGGGTCGGCCGCGCTATGTGGTGTGCCGCCTCGTCCACCTCACCGGAGCGCGCAAGTGCACTGGGAAGGCCGGCCCGGTGGAGTACCGCGTTGCGGGCGTGGTGGTCTCCTGCCATACCAGGGAGCGGCGCAGCCACGTCACGGCCGCGCGGTGACGCCCGGCTGCAGCGAACCGCTCGGCCTGCGCTCTGGCCAGCTCCGCGGGCTCACGGAACAGGGGTGGCGTATGGCGCCATCCGATCCGCTACGTGTGCCTGCGCCTGGACGCGGCCGTCGAGGACGCGCCCCGGTTCGATGGAACCGGGCTGCAGCCGTAGAGGTGATCGCACTGGCCGACGCGCGGGGTCCTGCGGAGTGTCGGCCGACCCGTAGCGGGGGCGGGAGACTTCCGGGCCTGGATGTGGAGTCGGTGGCGGTGGGGTTGTACGGGCTGCGACCTTCTGAGTTCACCGCGGCCCGGGACGAGTACGTGACCAAAGGCCGGAGTGGGCTCGCAGCTGTCAGATGGATTCGCGTGGCCTCCGCTCAGGGCGGTAGTACGGGCCGCCCTCAAGCGGTCGTTCCCCACTGGCCGGCCCGTGCGTGGCGGAGCAGGTCGACGCGCATCGCGGATGAGATACCGGGCTGCGCCCAGTACGGGTGGGCGGCGATTTTGCAGGCGAGCGCGATCAGGCGGCGGCGGTGGGCCGTGGTGCTGGCGCCGATGGGCAGCCGGGCCAGGGCGGTGTAGGTGCGGTGCCAGGCGGCCTGGGTTTCGATCAGGTCGGCGGGGAGGGATCGGGCCATGGCCCAATCTCACCACGTGTTCGAATAAATGTGCGAACCTGGCGCGCCGCGACGGGGGTTCATCCCCGCGGACGCGGACAGCAGGCCCGATGCAGCGGGGGGGGCATCCCCGCCGGCGCGGGGAGCAGACGCCGGCCGCGGCAATCAGGGAGATCCCCGAGGGGTCATCCCCGCAGGCGCGGGGAGCAGAGTCAATGACCAGGCACTCTATGGGTGCGGCAGGTGTCTCCGAAGCACTTCCGTCGACTCCGGCGCAGACCGACTGGAAGCATCACATGTCGCGGCCCCCCCCGACCGACCCTTCAATGCGCCGCGTACCGGCGCCATTCGTCGACCGCGGGGAGGATACCGGCGCCCATGACCGCCAGCGCCGCAGGACCGGGCAACGTCACGATGGCGCGGACCACTCCTGAGAACGGCGACTCGGCTATGGCCTCGACGATCTCTCGTGCCTGCTCACTGCGCCCTGCCCGCCGGTGCTCGTACCAGCTGGAGAGGAGGTTCTTCGCAGTGATGAAGGCCGCCTTCCGGCCTCTGACCAGTGGCTGGCGGTTGAGTCCGAACACTTCGATCGACTCCCGTCCCTTCGGCGTCAGCGCCTGGTATTCCCCTGACGCGAGGAAGAGGACCAGGTGGGATGCAGGGTCCTCGGAGGTCGGGTCGACGAGCAGGCACGCGCCGGAAGTATCACGCGGGTACTTGTGGCCCTTGGAGTTGCTGTTGCAGTGCGCGCAGGCGAGCAGGTGGTTCGGCCAGTCGAAGGTGCGCAGCGGGTCGTCGGCGATGGGCTGGAAGTGGTCGATGTCCGTGCCCAGGCTGTCCTCGCAGTACATGCACCGCTCGATCCCGGACGCCATCTCCTTGAGCAGCCCCCTGACGTGCCTCTTCGGCGCGTCGGCATCGCGCCACTGGGCGACCGCGGTGGCGTACCGCTCCGTCTCCGGCGCCGCAGTGATCGTCGTCGTCCGCTTCGCGAGGAGCTGTTGGGTCTTCGTCGGAGCGGGTGTGCGGTGGATGGGGATCACTGCTCGCCGCCCAGACGGGCCGCCACCTCGGCTACGCGGGTTTCGAGGGAACTGGTGAGAAGCTCAGTCAGCTGCTGGTAGTCGCGGACTTGCCTCTCATCTGCCTTTCCTGCGTAGATGAGCCGCTCGAGTACGACGAGCTGCTTCCGCTTCTCCTCGGCACGGTCCGAGTACGGCGTCTCCAAGCCGAACAGCTCGGAGAGCACGGCGTCCTCGCCGCTGCCGTAGACGATGCGCCGGTACAGGTCCTCGTCCACCACCTCTGCCGGGCCGTCCTCGTTCGGCCCGGGCAATCTGATCAGGCCGCCTTCGTCGGCGGCCTGGCAGATGTACGGGCTGTGGCTGGAGACGATGAACTGGATGTTGGGGAAATGCTCCCGCAACCAGGTGCCGATCTTGCGCTGCCAAGTCACGTGCAGGTGGGCGTCCACCTCGTCGATCAGCACCACGCCAGGCGCCGTCACCGCAACCCCGCCGCCCTCGCGCGGCTCGACCTCGACGGCTCCGTAGACGGCGTGAATCTGTCGGACGATGTCCAGCACCAGCGCGGCGACCGTCCGGTAGCCATCGCTCATCTCGCGGAGTGGATAGTCCGGGCCTTTGCGGCCACGACTCGTGACCCATACTCCGTCCGACGTGACCCGCTTGATCTGGAACCCGTCGGGCAGGAGTCCGTCGCCGAGCAGCTTGAGAACGGATCTCAGCAGGTCCCCTGCACCGGGCTGTTTCTCAAGCTGCCGTAGGCGGAGGTCGATCAGCCAGGAAACGCCTTCAGCCAGAGAGGCGTCCTCATGGAACAAGGTGGCCATGCGGCTGGCAGGGCCTTGGGCGAGCATCACCCGCTGTGCTTCGCCGGAACCGCCCACCAGCCGTCTGAACGGACCGTAGCCGGCGCAGAGCCAACCACGCGTGTTGTCTGCCCAGGGCCCGCGCGAGGCACGCTCGTTGTCGGGAGTCGACAGGATCGGTCGCGGTTCTCCTACCTGACGGAGATGAGCCGGATCAGGACGTGTCCAGTCCATACGCAGCGCCAGGGCACCGGCCGGTCTACGGCCCGGCCTGACGAATGCGTCGGCTGCCGAATCGTGTGCCACGTGCACCTCGACCGAACCCGATTGGGCGCGCGCCGACACCCAGCCACCAAAGTCCGCGACCAGACCGCGGGCAACCGAAGGCCCGCCCAATGCCAAGGCGATGGCCTGCAGCAGCGTCGACTTCCCGGAACTGTTGCGTCCTGCGACAACGGTCCAGCCGCCCTGGCCGGGCAGCGTCAGGTCCACTGAGCGCCGCCTGCCGAAGCCCTTGATATTGGTCAGCTGGACCCTCGTGAGGTACACCGCGCCCGTCTTCCCTCCAGTCGGTGCGCGCCTGCTGAGGCTGACTCAAGCAAGTACGCGTCTGACGTGCTCACTCTCTCACGGCCGTCCCCGCGACCGCGGGTGCCCTGCAGCCCTGGTCCCTACCTACCCGTGCCCATGGGGCGGGCGCGGCTTGGCGACACTTGTCCGTCCCTGGTCCTCGGTGACTTCCTGTGCGTCGGGTTTCCCGAAGCCGGCCAGGAGGGTGCGTGGGCAGTGGACTATGAGGATCTGGAAATTCTGGGCGGGAACCACGCGCATCTGTGCAGCTGGCCGGGCTGGGAACGGACGGGGCTGATGCAGGTTCGGGTGACAGGTTCGGTCACGCGGCCTGAAGGGCCTGTGTCGTCATGACGGTCTCGAGTTCGACGGGGGTCAGCCTGCCGAGCGAGGCTTGCCTGCGGCGTCGGTGATAGGTCCTCTCGATCCAGGTGACGATCGCGATCCGCAGTTCCTGACGGGTGGCCCACGTCCGGCGGTCGAGGACGTTCTTCTGCAGCAGGCTGAAGAAGGACTCCCATGGCTGCGTTGTCACCGGCAGCCCCGACCCTGCCTATCGATCTGGCCATCCGGTGCCGGTCGAGCGCCCGGAGGAATTTCCGGGACCGGTTGAATCCGCCCTGCGATCCGCGGTCGCTGTGCAGGATGCATCCGGCGACGTGCTCACGCCGGGGCACGGCGTTGTCCAGGGCCGCGACGGCCAGGCGGGACTTCATGCGCGTGTCGATGGAGTAGCCCACGATCCGCTTGCTGAAGACGTCCTTGATCGCGCAGAGATACGGCTTCCCCCTCGCCGGTGGTGTGTTCGGTGATGTCGGTGAGCCACAGCCGGTTCGGGCCGGTCACGGTGAAGTCGCGGCGAACGAGATCGTCGTGCACCGGTGGGCCGGCCTTCTTGCTCCTGCCACGCTTCTTGCCGAACACGCTCCACCAGCGGTTGTCCCGGCAGATCCGCCACGCGGTCCGGTCGGCCATGGCGGATCCCGCGCTGCGGGCCTCGTCGGCCAGGAAGCGGGGTGCGGGACGTCGACGCAGTCGAACGCGCGGCCGAAGGTGCCTGAGTCGACCGCGCCTCGACCTCTCCCTCGCCGCGTGACCGAATGGGCCAGCAGAATCGACACCAGCCGCAAACAGCATTGATCAGTCCATAGGCTCGGCAGGTCGGGGCAGGTCGGACGTGCTGGCCGTCCAGTCGGTCGATTCCTCGGCACTCGTGGGGCGACCGACGTCGTCGGCCTCCAAGGCGCTGAGATTCGCGGCGGCTGACTTCGCCTCAGCCGCGCCGATGCGCCGGAAAATGCCGACTGCTTGGCGGAGCGCGGTCAACGCAGCCTGGGAGTCGCCGCTCCGGACGAGGCAGTGGGCCGCGCCATCGAGCGCCCGTGCCTCATCCAGCGGACTCTGAACTTCACGCGCCAGCTTCAGTGCCCGCCGGTACGAGGCGAGCGCCACCTGCGGTCCGGCGGTGCTGGCCAGAAGCGCACCCATGCTGTTCAGTACCTCGGCCTGCCCCCGCCGATCGCCGAGGCGATCGAAGATGGCCAGGGCCCGTTCGTGGAGTCCGGCAGCCTGCTCGTACTCCCCAGTCGCCAGCCGCACGCATCCCAGCTCATGGAGCGCATTTGCCTCTCCGAGCGGGGTGCCGAGGTCCTCATATAGCGCCAGGGCCCGCTGCTGGTAGCCGTCAGCCTGCTCGTACTCCCCAGTCGCCAGCCGCACGCATCCCAGCTCGTGGAGCGCGTTCGCCCGTCCGAGCCGGTCACCGAGACCCTCGTAGAGCGCCAGCGCCCGCTGC
>NZ_JBVJUY010000023.1:0-93003 GCF_055604165.1 Streptomyces sp. NPDC037242 | reverse complement strand
TGCTGGAACCCGACAGCCTGCTCGTACTCCCCGCTCATCAGCCGCACGCATCCCAGCTCGTGGAGCGCGTTCGCCCGTCCGAGCCGGTCACCGAGACCCTCGTAGAGCGCCAGCGCCCGCTGCTGGAACCCGACAGCCTGCTCGTACTCCCCGCTCATCAGCCGCACGCATCCCAGCTCGTGGAGCGCGTTCGCCCGTCCGAGCCGGTCACCGAGATCCTCAAACAGCGCCAGCGCCCGCTGCTGGAACCCGACAGCCTGCTCGTACTCCCCAGTCTCCAGCCGCACTCGGCCCAGCTCCTGGAGCGCGTTCGCCCGTCCGAGCCGGTCACCGAGATCCTCGTAGAGCGCCAGCGCCCGCTCAAGGAACCCGACAGCCTGCTCGTACTCCCCGCTCATCAGCCGCACTCGGCCCAGCTCCTGGAGCGCGTTCGCCCGTCCGAGCCGGCCACCGAGATCCTCAAACAGCGCCAGCGCCCGCTCGTGGAACCCGACAGCCTGCTCGTACTCCCCGCTCATCAGCCGCACTCGGCCCAGCTCCTGGAGCGCGTTCGCCCGTCCGAGCCGGTCACCGAGATCCTCGTAGAGCGCCAGCGCCCGCTCAAGGAACCCGGCAGCCTGCCCATGCTCCCCACTCATCAGTAGCACTCGGCCCAGGTCGTGCAGGGCATCGGGTTCGGCGTAGGGGTTGGAGTCGTCGTGTACGGCGTTGTCGTGTGCGGCGGTGGCGGCGCGCTGGTGGAGCGTTGCCGCCTGGGCCCAGGGGCCTTCCTGGTACAGGAAGGCGGTCATCGAGGCAGTCAGGTCGATCACTCGGGTCGCCTGGTCGGCGGTGGCTGTGTCGAGGCAGGCGAGGAGGTTGGCCCGTTCGGCGTGCATCCACGCCAGGGCGCCGGCCCGGTCAGCCAGCGGTGGCGCGCCTGTCACTGGGACAGCGGGGGGCGGGTCGTCGGGGTCGTGCGTTTCGTTGAGGTGCTGGTGGGCGATCTGGGCGGTGTGCTGGTAGTAGTCCCACAGCCGCTCAGTGGCGTGCTCCTGGTCGTCGGTCGCATCGCACTGGGTGGTGAGGGTGCGGGCGTAGGTACGGAGCAGGTCGTGGGGTTGGTACCGGCCGGGGGCGGTTTCGTCGAGGAGGTGGTCGGTGTAGAGCTCTTCGAGCTGGCGGCGGGCCTGGTCCAGGGGAATGGCGTTGAGGGCGGCGGTGGCGTAGGCGTCTGTGTCCGGTCCGGGGTGCAGACCCACGTAGCGGAAGACGCGTTGCCGCTGGGCGGGAAGGTCGCGGTAGGACATGGCGAAGGCGGTCCGCACGGCGAGGTCGTCGGGTTGGTCGCCGTCGCTCAGTTCACCGAGGCGGTCCTGGGTGGCGGCGACGGTGTCGGCGAACCAGCCCAGGTCCCAGAGGGGGTGGCGGGCGAAGCGGCCGGCGAGGATCACGAGGGCGAGCGGCAGGCAGCTGCACAGTTCGACGATGCGGGCGAGGGCTTCTGTGTCGGCGGGCTGGGGGGTGTGGCGGGCGATGCGGAGGAAGAGCGACGCTGCCTCGTCGGGCGGCAGGGTGTCAAGGGGCAGGGCGAGTGCGCCGTTCAGGGCGGTCAGGCGGCGTCGGCTGGTGATCAGGGTCAGGCAGCCGGGGCCGCTGGGCAGCAGGGGCCGGACCTGGGCGTGGTTGAGGGCGTCGTCCAGGAACAGCAGCAGTCGCCGGTCGGCGGTCCGGTCCCGCCACAGCGCCTGCAGGCCTTCGAGGTTCAAGGGAAGGTGCTGGGCGGCGATGCCGAGGCGGGTGAGGAGGTCGGCCAGGACGGCCTCCGGCTTGGCCGGTTCCTGGCCGGGGGTATGGGCGTGGAGGGGCTCGAAGAGCTGGGCGTCGGGGTAGAGCGGGGCCAGGCGGTGGGCGAGGTGGGTGACCAGGGCGGTCTTGCCCACCCCGGGCATCCCGTCGACCGTGTGCACGGACAGAATCCGGTGAGGGCCGGCGGCCGTCAGCAGGCGCTGGATCTGGTGCTCGCGGCCGGTGAAGTCGGCAACGTCCGGGGGCAGACTGTGCAGCGCCGTCGGTACAGGCGGAGGCGGACCGGCGTAGTTCGTGTTGTTGATGTTCTGGGTCGCGTCACGGGCTGCCACGACCGCTGTACTGGCATCAGCGGTCGAGACGTTCAGCCGAATGTCGTGGGGCGGCTGCGTACCGTCGGTCATGGCTGCTTTGGCTGGTTCACCGTCACGTTGTGGCCGGCCACGTTGGCGTGACTGTGCCCGCTGGTGGTGACGTTGAGCACGATGGAACCGACCTGGTTCTGTTCGGCTTTGGGTAGCAGGGGGGCCAGCTGCTCTTCCACCAGCCGCTGGATGTCGGCAGCGAGTGCCGTATCCCGGTCGAGGAGATCCTCCAAGGGAACCCGCCAGCCGGCCACCAGGGCCTGCTCGCGGTCCTCCTGCTGCCGTTCACGGGCCACCAGGACGCGGGACCGGGTCAGTTCCAGGTCCGCGGCGACAGCGTCGGCCTGCTCGGGCCACACCCGTCGCCACAACGCCACCGTGGCGTCCCGGGCCTGGCGCCATCCGTCCGTGGCCATCGCCCCTACCAGAGCGCTCGCGGCTGCCAGCGTGATCGGATCCATCCTGTGCCCCCTCCATCGTGCCGGTCGGCCACCATCGTGACGCCACTGGTACCGGACGAGCCATAGGCCCGAAGCATCGAACATGCCCCGAACAGTCCCGCACCCTCTTCGTCAAACTCGACGCACACGGCCCCCACGTACCCCAACTCGACCTCCTCGAATACTCCACCCAGAACATCTGCGCAGCCGTCTCCCTAACCCTCCCCGGCACCGACACCGCCTGCATCGCCCTGGCCCTGCCCACCCACCAGCACCACCGCCTCACCGGCACCGCCGCAGCCCTCAGCCACGCCTCCACCGGCCTCCTCCTCACCCGCCTCCTCACCCTCAACTTCGCCATATCCCTCGCGGTGCTCCTCTGCCGACGGGGTCCGGGTCCGCTCGACTCGCGGAGAGCCCGCCTCGGCGCGGCCATCGTGACCATCGCCCTGGTGCTTCTCAGCTGGTTCGGCAAGCCGGTCGCTCTGGGCATCGTCAGCGGAATCTTTCTGCTCTGGTTCTCCGCAGCCCTCGTGTGGGCCCACGCCGACGGGGACCATGGCCGGCACGCACTCCAGCGTGCGTACAACGTCACCTTCGGGTGGGGCGACGGGTTCTGAGTACCCAAAACTCGACGCCCAGGCCGTCTCTTTCGGATCTTTCCCCTGCTTTCCCGCCCCTGCCCCTTCGTCCCTACCCACCGGGCGTCAGGATGGGCGGATGGCGATGAGCGAGACGGAGCTGCTGGCTACGGATAGAAGGGTCGGGAGATCCCGTGGGCTTCGAGCGCTTCGGTGTAGCGCTGGAGCTTCTCCCCCAGATCGGCATGGAGGAGGCTCGCCGCGTGCCGTGCCTCCTCCAGGTCGCCTGCAGCGCACAGCTCGACGAGTTCGGCCACATCCGTCTGGAGGATGCTGAGGGTGTCCCCTTGGATCAGGACGCCAGGAAAGTTGCGACCTGGGAGGCGCACCACGGCGTCATTCCCGCCGTCGGTGAACAGCTCGGCCTCTACTCGTTCCATCGGAGCCCCCGTCTCGGTTTCCGTCTCGTTGATCGCCGTCCACGGGCGTTCAGGGCGGGGCCAGGATGGGCTGAGCTGCCGACAGCGCGTGGACGCAGGTGAACAGCCTCGTACACGATGCCGGGGAGCATCAACACGATTGGAGTCATGGGAATGCCGCAGGAAGTGGGGAACCCTGGGGCGCCAGGCCGCCCGCGCGCTAGGGTCCGATCGGGAGGTGGAATGGCACGCAAGAGCGCGGAACCACCCGCATTGGCACTTGGTGTTCTTGTCCCCGTTGCTGATCTTCGTGATTACGGAGGAGGACCGGATCTTGCGAGCTTTCCTGACTGTCGGGATCGTCGTGGGGGCGGTTCGCTACGGGCGCGAGTCGGTGAAGTGGGCACACGGCAGCCAGGCACAGCAACCGCCACCGATACAGACACCGCAACGGTCCGAGGGCTATCTGTAGGACCCGCGAATAGGCCTGGGGCGCCCCGTGACGGTTCCCGTGAGACCCAAGACCAGAAGGCGCCGTCGACGGGGGTGGAGTTGGTGCTACGCGAGATCGCGGATCCATCCGGCTCGGCGAACTCTTCTGCCCTCCTTGGCCGCGTTGTCCGCAGCACCCGCATGCCGCCCGCCACGAGACCATGACCCAGGAGTACGTCAAACAACTTGCCTCGTTGGGTGCGCAGGTCCGGACGCTGCCCGAGTTGTTCGGTCGAGTGACAGTGAGGTCGCCTTCATCCCCCGCGGAGACCAGCAAGACGGCGTGGTTATCGTCCAGGACCCCTCTACCGTCAGCTACCCGTGTGCAGTCTTCGATCACTCGTAGGTCCAGGCCACACCCCTGAACCCCGGTCACTCCGGAACGCGCGTCGTTCAGACGGAAGCCAAGCAGGCGATCGTGCGACTGCCCACGGAAGGCATGAAGGACGAAGTGATCGCCAGGAGGCTCGGCATGTCACTACGAACCTGCCGCAAGCACATCGCGGAGATCATGGAGAGCATCCGCGCCGAGAGCCGTTTCAGCTGGGCTACCTCATCAGGGCAAGGCTGGGCGACGCGAAACGCGCCAAGGTCCCGCCGGGTTCATCCCCCGCAGATGCGAAAGCAGGGGCGGGAGCAAGTCTCGGCTTGCCGACCTCGGGGGCTCATCCCCGCGGGCGCGGGGAGCAGCAGCCGGGCCCCGGCGACGGTGTCACCGGAAAGGGTTCATCCCCGCGGGCGCGGGAAGCAGTCGCCCTCGGAGATGCCCCACGCCTCCATGTACGGTTCATCCCCGCGGGCGCGGGAAGCAGTGCTCCTGCCAGTCGTACCGGTGGCGGGCGGTGGGTTCATCCCCGCGGGCGCGGGAAGCAGGCGGCTCGGCACTGCTCCGGTGCAGGTCAGGGGGGTTCATCCCCGCGGGCGCGGGAAGCAGACTTACTGACCTGGGACTCTATGCGGCCAACGCAGCATTCTCGACCACTTTCACCGAATCCGGCTATCAAGGCATATCCCCCTGTTCCAGGCAACGGGCCCCAGCGTGTGAAACGCCGACGGTCGCGCGGCGAACACCATCTGGTCAGCGCAGCGACGTTGCCCCTCCGCCCTGCGCACCGGATGGTAGTCCTTGCACCTCCTGGCGCTCACCGATGTCGATCGCATGGGCGCGGTGCCCGCGTATCGATCCCGATCCGGGCCAGGCAGTGGTTCACCGCCCACGGTCCGGGGCAGCGGCATCTCCGCCTCGATGACATCGAGTAGTCCGGCAAGGCTTACGAGGGAAGTCGGGGCCGCCTGTCGTACACCAGCCGTCACGCCCCGAAGGACGGCGGGACAGCGTCCTCGGGGAGGCCGGCCAGGATGGCTGCCACGGGCTCCGCCGCACCGTCCGCCTCCCGGGCCACGCCGTCGGCGTACCGCACCCGGTACCGGCCGTCGCCGATCGACGTGGCTCTCGGTAGGTCCTTGCAGATGGGCGGTGCGGCCCGGCGGCTGAAGGTGAGCCAGTAGACGCTTTGCCCCGGCGACAAGGCCCGAAGCTGCGGCTGTTCGAAGGCGGCCTCCACGAGTTCGTACAGCGCGGGGTCCGGCCTGCGCGCGGCCGCCTCGCGCAGTAGGCGCCACCGCACCGGCACAGCGTCGCCGCGCTCGTGGGCCTCGGCCAGCTCCCACGTCCGCAGGAAGGGCCACTGTGCGACGAGTTCGCGGACCCGGGGCCCTGCAGCCAGGCATGCAGCGCCCCGACCACCTCGGACAGGTCCTGGGTGTCGCCGGTGGCAAAGCGGACACCGCCGGCCCAGCAGTCGACGACGAAGCAGCGCTGCTCACCGCCGATCATGTGAATGCTTGCCTAGCGACCGTCGGCTTCCACCCGCGCGGCCACGCAAGCCCAAGGCCCTCGCGATCGGCCACGGCCTGAAGGGCGTTCTGCAAGGAACCTTCCGGGACGACGTCGGGGTAAAGCGTCACGTACTCGCGCATGGGGTCGTTCGGCGCTGCGTCGCCGGGCAGGATCTCGGACACGTGATCGGGTTGCCAGGCCGACTGTACCGACCTCGATGCCGCCCACCGCCCGCCTCCGCAGACCTTTACGGAGGCCTGACTCCGGGCTGCCACGCTTCGGTCTGCGTTGAGTCGCTCAAGGAAGACCGCAGGTCAGAGTGTGATGCGTACACGATCAGCGACTCAAGCGACTGGCGCTCAGACATACAGCAAGATCGGCCACGAGGCTCGTCGCCGGTACTGGGCGGTCAGGCGTCCGCCGCCTGCGCCGGACGCTCCGAGCGTTCGGTCTTGCGGCCCTTGCTGCCGGCCGTGAGGGTGGTCGGGTCGACCGCTTCCGCCGGGGCGCCGCTGGCGTAGAGGCCGTCGGGGACGGTGTCCCTGTCGTGGGGCAGGAGCCAGAAGACGCGGCGGCGGAAGGTGCCGCTGGAGCGCGAGGGCTTGGCGCCCGGGCCGAGCTGGGCGTAGCCGACGAGGCGGCCGTCGCGGTGGTACGCGGGCTTGCCCCGGCGGGTGGGGAGGCGGTCCAGGGACTGGCGCACGTAGTCGAGTTCGGTGACGTCCTCGAGCCAGACGAGGTCGATCTCGTGGTGGATCTCGTCGTCGGAGATGAGGGAGCTCATGCGTTCTCCTCCTCTGCGCGCAGTCCGAGGCCGGGGTAGTACTTCTTCGAGTTGGACAAGATCATTTCTTTGGGTGAGGCGAGGCCCACGAGTTCGCGGGCCCGCGCCGCGAAGGCGCGGGAGGAGACGGTGGGCGCTCCTTCATTCTGGCACCAGGTGCGGTACACGTTGTAGAGGCGGGCTTGTTCCGCCCTGTGATCGGCGTGGAAAGTACAGCACTCCTCGAAGAACCGGCCGGTGTGGTCCTCGGTTTCCGCGTACGCAGTGGTGGCGATCCGCACCGGCTCGGGACCCGTGAGGTCCTTCTCCCCCGCCAGGTAGCGGCGGGCTCCGTCGATGAGCCAGGCCAGGATCCCGGGGCCCTCCTCGGTGACGAGGATGTCGGCGAGGTTGTCGATCTTCCGGTCGTCGGAGACGACCTTCTCGAACGGGACCAGGCGCATGCGCCGCCAGAACGCGAAGCCGCCGGTGCCCACCTCGGGGCGGTGGTTGCCGATGAGCCACAGCTTGTGGGTCGGCGCGAAGGAGAAGAAGTCCTGGCGCATCCTGCGGGCCTTGATGCGGTCGCCGCCGGTGAGGAGTTTGACGCGGGCCTCGTCGAACTTGTCGCCGGGCTTGACCTCGGAGCACACGATGACGCGCCGGCCGTGCAGTTCGGCGAGCTCGGTGGGGTGGCCGTCGAAGGTACGGGCCATCAGGAAGCCGGGCGGGGCGGCGTCGGCGTAGTCGCCCAGCAGCTTCATCAGGACGTCCAGGAGGACGGACTTGCCGTTCTTGCCCGAGCCGAAGAGGAAGGGCATGACCTGGGCACCGACATCCCCGGTGATGGAGTAGCCGAGCATCAGGTGCAGGAAGTCGATCATCTCCCGGCCTTCGGCGTCATCGCCGAAGGTGTCGGTGAGGAAGCGGTTCCAGCGCGGGGTGGGCTGCGACTTCGGGCCGGTCGACGTCGAGCGGGAGTGGAAGTCCTTGTCGGGCTCGGGGGCGCGGATCAGCCCGGTGTGCAGGTCGACGATGCCCGCCGGAGTGCACAGGGCGTACGGGTCCGCATCGAGGAGCTCGGCCCGCAGGACCATGCCGGGGGCCGCCTTCGCCTGCGTCAGCATGGCGTTCATGCCCGAGGTGCTCAGCGCCCGCCGCCTGTGCTTCTGCAGCGACTGGTTGCTGTGGATGCCGCGGGGGTCGGTGGTGGCGATGGCCTCGGCGAGATCTCCGGCGGCCCAGACGACCGTGTCGTCCTCATCGACCTGCCAACGGGTGGTGTCCCACCGGTACCAGCCCAGCCCGGGCACGTGCCGGTAGTCCCCCGCGTACAGGCGGACAAACAGCTTGGCGTTGCCTCGGTCGCTGAGGGTATCGGGCAGCAGCCCTGCCGGGGTGGCGTGTTCCAGGTGCGCGCGCTCGCCGCCCTGGGCAGGGACGGGAGCGGGTCCCGGCGCCGGCTCCTGGGCCAGGATCTGCGCGGCGATGGCCTCGGGGTCGAAGTCGAAGAGGAAGCCGTCGGTTTCGGGGGCGGGGCTCACCGGCGGCCTCCAAGGTGCAGGGGGCGCTGCGCGCCGGCGGCCATGCCGCTGCGGATGATCTGGGCGGTGCGCTGGGCCTGCCCCGGACGGGTCGCCTCGGCAGTCTCCCGCAGGGCCCCCTCCGCGGCGGCTTCGCCCAGGTGTCCGGCCGCGACGAGGCCTCCCAGGGTGTACGCCGCCCGGTTCAGCTTCTCCGTGAACCCAGCGCCCTCGGTGACCTGGGCGCACCCGGCGACGTCCGCGAGCAGGGCCGCCAGGAGCCGCGAGGTCTGGTCCTGGCCACCGCCCGCCGCGAGGACCGCCTGGCGCGCACGGGGCGGTACGGGCCTAGGAGCGGGGATGTGAGGGGCCGGCAGGTGTCCCGTGCGCTGGAGCTCCTGGGCGAGCCAGGCGGGCAGCGGAGCGGGCCTACGGACGCTCCCTACGGGCTTGTACGCGCCCGCGGCCGTGGTCGTGCCCGGGGCGATGATGTAGCCGCCGTGGGCCCGTACGTCGACCTGCCAGGCCAGCGCGCGCTTCCCGGAGCCCGTGGAGCACTGCCAGCGGCGCCCGTCGGTGGCCCGGTACCAGACGTGCAGCCCGCCGGAGGGCGTACGCACCCGCAGCGTGGAGGCGTCGTCTGCGGGGCTGCGCTCGCCCCGCAGGGCGGCGAGTACGGCCAGGGAGTGGTAGCCGGTGGTCATCCCGGTGACGTCGATGTGCTCCCCGATGGCGATGCCCGGCAGGAGCCGGTCCCGGAAGGGGATTTCGCTCTGGTGCGCATCGACATCGATGACGACGAGATCGGCCGGACCACAGGCCACTCCCACGCCCAGGGTCGGGTTCTGCCCCCACCAGTGGTCGATCCGGGAGTAGTCCAGGGTCGCGGCGTGAAAGCCGTGGCACCAGCGACCGGCGGCCAGGCAGGCGCAGTCCTTGTGGGTGTGCCCGGGAGCACTGCAGTCCCGGCAGTTGGAGGCCGGCGTCTTCCGCCCGGACGCGAGCGGGTGGACCGGCCAGCCGTTGCTGGCACACCACCGGGCCAGGCGGAGGCCTGCGATCGAGCGCTCAGGGGTGGGCTGCCCTGAGTCGCTGCGAGAAAACCGCAGCTCAGCGGGCATTCGTTTCCCCTCACAGCGACTGAAGCGACTCAACAACGAACACAGACTAGCGAAGTCGACCTGGCAGCGTGCGCAGCGTGTCGCAAACACCCGGCCGGTGTGTCGCCGACTGAAACCTCGAGCACCTGCTGAAACGGCCCTTGAGCGCTCTCGCAGCGACTCAAGACTGAAGCCCAGCGACTGAGCGGTTTCAGTCGCTTCAGTCGCTCTTCACAAAACCGCAGGTCAAAGCCTTGAACAGCTACCAACAGCGACTGAAGCGACTGAAGCCTCCTATATATGACGCACACGCGCACACATGAATGTCCTCATATACCTGAGCTTGAGTCGCTTCAGTCGCTGTTCTTCCCAGGTCAGCCCTCTGACCTGCGGTTTCATCAGCGACTCAAGCAGCGACCGAAGCATCTTTGGTCACTGGCCCTTCAGTCGCTGCCGGTCACCGGCCCCGGTGCAACGATGCTTGGACGCTCTGATGCGACAGCTGAGCGATTTGGCGGACGCGGACGAACCCGCGTGGCCGACGCTCCAGAAAGAGTCCGCCAGCAGCTCGACCCCGCTGGAGGTGCTTGTCGCATGCGGGCCGGCTCAGGATGATCAGGATGGACTTGCCGGAGCCTTGCCATCGCCTTGCGTCGGACCCACAGCCGCCCACCAAACGATCAGCCGGTCAGCCATCGCATCCGTCGCGTGGAACACAGGGTCGAGACCGAAATGGTCCTCCAGCTCGTACCAGAGGAACTCACCGATCTCCGCTCGGTTGGCGCCACGGTGAAGACGCTTGAACAAGGGGGCGAGTATGCAGTCGTACTCGTCCTGCGCCAGGTCAGCGACGCCGAGCGGGTCCCACTCGTTGAGCAGATACCGCAGGTTGTCAAACAGCACCGCCGATGGGGTCCAGGTAGGCATCAGTCCAGCGTGCCATCCGACGAAGACTGCCACCGCCGATTATCGCGGGCATCGCCGCCGAGCTGGATGCGAACGAAATGACCTAGCGCTGCGACCGGGAAGGTTCGCCGGGTTGATGACGCTGGGCCCCTCTGTGTTGTCAGAGGGAGGGCTGATGATGTTCCCGACCAGTCGCACATCAGGGACGAGGGAAGACATGCCATCGCCACTGGAACGCCTCCAGGCGCTGCTCGGTGAGCCGGAGGAGGCCTGGGGCTGGGCGCGCCGCGAGGTCTGGGAGGCCTCCGAGCAGCACCTCGGTGTCACGCTGCCCGCGGACTACAAGGCCTTCATGGACGTGTACGGGCCGGGAACCCTCGACGGGTACCTCCACCTGGACCGGCCGACAGGTCTCACGACCCCTGCCGAACTCGAGGACTTCTGGTCCCTGGAGGGCTGGCGCAATGCACGGAGAGGGTGGGAGGACCTCTACCCCTTCCCCTTCCACCCCGACCCGGGTGGGCTCATCCGCTGGGGCCACGACGAGCACAGCAGCGAGTACTACTTCCTGACCAGCGACCCGGATCCGGACAATTGGGAGATCGTGGTGGGCAGCGAGTGCGCGGAGTGGTACCGCACCAGCGGCACCTTCACCGACTTCCTGATGCGCTGCTTCGACGGCCTCAACCGGGCGCCGTTCATGGACCGCTCCTGGCCCCGAGGCGACGCCCGCTACGAACCCTTCGACATGTAGTGCTGTGCCCGGGAACGGCTGGCAGGTCGGGCGGTCACACTGCTGTTTACGGTGGTCTGCCGCCCCAGAGGACACCTCGTTCGGTGCGGACGCGTGCGCGTCTGCGTCGTTGGGTGGCCAGGACATCGGGGTGGCGGGCGTTCTGGTTGCGCCAGCGCAGGCAGGCGTGCAGGGCCCGGGTCTGGACGGGGCGGCTCCTGCTTGGGCCGAATAGAACCGCACGACCGGCTGCTGGCCACCTACCGGCCAGCGCAAGGCTGGTGAAGACGATCCGCAGGGAACGGCCCGGCTGAGCCTGGGGCGGCGTCCGGTCGGAGGACACAGGCACCGCGTGCAGAGCAGTCCTGCTGGGCCGAGGCCGTACGCCGCGGATATAGTGGGGCCACCAACTGTTACTCAGGCGCAGAAGGCCCTCCACCACGGTGGAGGGCCTTCTGTCATGTAGTGCCTATGCCCAGGTCAGGCGACCTGGAGCTTCGGGCGGCCCGTCGGGGCGGGCGGGGCCTGGTGGTACGTCGGCAGCTTCAGGTTGGGCAGGTCGCCGGCCTGGATGCGGACGAGGGCGGCACGGAAAGCCGCCTCCATGGCCTCGGGGTTCTCGTACTTCGCCGCCAGCGGGTGGAGCCGGTACGAGTTCCCGTTGCGTTCCTCGCTGCGCGGCCGCAGGACGATGTTCAGCTCGCACAGGGGTGCCATGAGGCCGCTGACGGCCTGGGGCGTGACCCCGTACTCGGCCGCCATGTCCTTCTGCCGTACCGGCAGCGCTCCCCCGAAGTCACTGCGGGAGACGAGGTATTGGAGGAACTTGACGGCGGACCCTGACAGCGGCAGGGCCCAGATGCGCTCCGCGACGATCGGAGACATGACGTTAGCCATGGGACGGCCTTCCTCGTGAGCGGTCGCCCGTGCACGGGCCTGGCAGCACTATCACCCGGTACGTTTCCTTCCCCGAAAGCCGGCTTCGACGCCGAAGTCGAGGTCCAGCTCCTCCTGATGGGCACCTTCCGGCCCGACCGCGTACGGGAACGTCTCGGTGTCGCGGTCGTGGCGCTCGGCGATCTCAGCCAGGACTTCGTGCTGGGCCGTGCTGTTGCCGTGGAACCACAGGCGCACGTTGATCTGGATCCGGCCGTTGCCGGCCTTCTCCACCCAGTTGTAGCCGCAGAGCGCCTGGACGGCACGGTTCACGGTGGAACGCGTGATCATCTTGCCGCCCTTCTGTGCGGCGATCTTGTTCAGCCCGTCTGTGATCTCCTGTTGCGTGTACTGGGTGATGCCGGTGCCCGGCAGCTGCCCGCCGGCCACGAAGAGGAACACGCAGAGCTGGGACTTGGTGATGCTGTTCGCGACGGCCAGCTGTGCCAGGAGCTGCGTGAACCAGTTGCTGGCCAGGCTGTAGCCGGCGCCTCCGGCCATGTCGTGGACGGACTTCGGGTCCGCTGCGTACTCGAAGTGGACGCCCTTGAGCCGGCGGCGGCCGCCGGGGTCGGCGGCGTGCGCCACCTTCTCCCCGAGTTGCTGGCCGAGGACGGCCAGGATGTCTCCGTACTCGGCTTCGCTCCCTGCCGCGGCAGGGGCGGGGACAGGCCGGGGCCCGCGCTGTCGACGACGGGCGGGCGGATCAGATGTCACAGGACCTCCTTGTTACTCAGGCGGTCCGAGGCTATCCAAAAAATCAACGTGTGCTTGTCTTTTGACGCGTTGGCGCGCCGAGAGGTGCCTCTGATGGGCACTGCTCACGCCATACGCGCGATAAGTCCACGACACGTGAACTTATTTTGCCTGCAGGCCCCGAAAGTCCACGACTGCTTGATTTAGCGTGTCGCGATGACGGCACATTTCGAGAGGGCCCGGAACGCGGGCATGGGTTCTGACCCGCTCACGCCCGATGCTCTGACCTGCAACGATCCGCGGCCTGGTGCCGTCGCCAGAAAATCAACGGGTGCTTGATTTTCCGGCCAAGTGTGTCCGCTGGGTACACACTTGAAGGGTCCAAATGTGCTCCCCACGACACATGCAGTCGGAAAAACCAGCAGGTCAGAAGCCTGCAAGCGCGGCGTCCTCTTACTAAAAGAGCAACCTGGACACCTACCTGAACCGCACCGGGTCTCAGTAGGTCTGACCGTTGCGGGGCCCCGGACCCAACACACCGACAGCCGAGCCTTCCGGGCCCAACTCCCCCACTGACAGCGGCCCAAGGACGGTCACCCCACGCCTAGGCAATCGACTCGATGCGACCTTGCCTGCCCCTCCTCGGCCACATGATGCGCCAGCCACAGTCGGCTCCGGCCGTCATGCCCAGTGAGGGCGCCCTGCGCCCGAGGGGTGCACCGGCGACCGTCAGGGAGCCGGGGCAGGGCATGAGGGGGAGCGGGTCCAGGGCGCCCAAGCGCCTGGCGAGGGGGTCTGGGGGGCGAGGAGCCCCCCATGCTGCGGCCGGTCCAGCGCGGCCAGGCGCTGGCGGGGTCCAGGGGCTGGCCCCTGGGATTCACGATCCGAGGCCGACGGCGGACAAGAGCCTGGCTTGACAGCGCACCTCGCAGGAGTGATCGAGGGACTCGCCCGTCACGGGCAGGCGGCGCTCGTAGCCGAAGCCGCCGGCGCGGCCCCGGCCCTGGTGGCGACGATCAGCGGATCACCTCCGTCGATCTATGAGAACGTGCGAGAGCTGTCCCGTCAGATAGCGTACGGAAGTTTGATCGCCGTGCGGTGGGCTGTTCCGAGGATCAATGAAGTCAGGTGGGGAGGAGTCCCCCCTACTGGCCCGCGGGGCCGGCGTTCCCTGCTCGCGCGGCGGCAGCCGCCTCCAGCAAGGGCCAGCCGTCGACCTCCACCGCCCGCCGCTCCCCCGGCTGCCACCCACGGGCCAGCGCCACGTCGAGCAGGGCCCGGACGGTGCCCGGCTCGTGCAGGTTCAAGTCTGCGCCCTGTGTGAAGCCCACGTCCCCGGAGCCGAAGGGGGCCCCACCCGGGACATACCGGCCGGGCCCGTCGGCAAAGACAATGCGCAGTGGGCCGCCGGTGCCGGCTGGCTGAGGGGACAGGGTGAGGATTTGGCGGCAGTCCACGGACCGGCCGTCATGGTCCCTTTCGTGGCTGTGGCGCAACGTCCACATGTACACGCGCCCGTCGGCGACCAGCCGACGGGGCTTCTTCGAATGGCGAGGCATACAGCCGAAGGTACGCGGCCGGATCCACAAGACACTCCGAGCGGTGATCAAGCTTCGATGAGACGAACAGGACGTTCGTCAAACCTCGGTGAGATCGGTCAAGGTCCGATGAGACAGGACAGGAGCGGAGCTATCGGAATCTTCCGGCAGAGGGGGCAAAAATCGGCCCACAGAATGGCCCCTTAGGGCGCCTATCTCTGCACTCCCGGTGCGATGTGACCTTGCGCCGCACACAAGGCCGCCAGAAGGGCGCACGGAGCTTTTCGGCTCTCTCGGACCGCCTTCGAAGCTGCTCCATGACACCTCAACGGCTCAATCCATGTCGGTCGGTCGCTCCTGGAGGATCTGGATCGCTCGACGGGCTGCGTCACCGTGATCCGTTTGTGCGAGCATCTCCAGCGCATGGGGGTCGGCCCATGAGCAAGCTTCGCGTAGTGCCGGCTGCAGATCGAAGCCGATCTGCTGGGCAACCCAGTCCGCGATCACGAAAGCGTCCGCCACAGCCGCCGGGTCGGCTGCGATTTCCGGGCCGAGCAACGAAAGTCCGCCATCGTTCTCTCCGTATGCGAGCGCGAGCGCCACCAGAGCCCAACGGGCCTTCCGGCTCTTGGGGTCGCGGCGGATCTGCTCGCGGGCGTAGTCGCCCAGCTTGTGGACCGTGGGGTGGTCGTTCGCCCAGCCGCTCCAGAACGGGTCGTCACGGGGCAAGGCATCGAGAGCAGTCAGGCCGTCCGCCAAGGCGCGCACCAGGCGCTCTGCGAACTCAGGGTGTCCTGTGGCATGACCGGACTCCCGCAGCGAGGTGACGACTCTCTGGCTCATCCGAGCATCTTGTCTGCCGCAGTTCAGCAGGTCCATGGCGGGCGAAGCCCTCGGGTCAAGGCCGGTCCCTGGGAGCGCGAGCGCTGGCAGGATGATGGAACTGTCCTGATTTCACAGCGAAAGTGATGACAACAGGGGCGAGATGCTTCCGGTGCGCCTCTTCGCCTTCCCTCGTGAAGGTTAGTAAGGTACCCGTATGACCGCCCCATACGATCCGGAAGTCAGGGAAAAGGTAGTTGCCAAGCTGCCGGCGCCCCTGAGGCAGGAACTCAAGGTCCGCGCTGCCCAGTTGGGCGTGGACATCCAGGACGCCGTCACCGAAGGCATCCGCGCATGGCGTGCCGACGCCTCGTCGGCCACTCCCGTGGACACCTCCGGTGCCTCGTCGTTCTCCACGTACCTCCCCACCGGCCTGTACGGGGAGTTCAAGGAGGACTGCCGAGTGCGGGAGATCCCGTACAACCAAGGCGTCGCCCAGTCGATCCGACTGTGGCTCGACACCCACCCCTCCCCCATGGGCCGGCGCCGACCCTCCAGCGAAGGCGCTCGCCGGATCGTGGTCTGCAACCAGAAGGGCGGCGTAGGCAAGAGCGCCATCAGCAACGGCGTCTCCCAGGCCCTTGCCGAGACCGGCGCCCGCGTCTGCGTCATCGATTTCGACCCCCAGGGGCACCTCACCCGACACCTCGGCGCCGACATGCTCGGCATCAAGGAACCCAGCCTCGCCAAGCACATGCTGGGGGAGATCGAAGGACGCGTCCGCGACCTCCTCGTGCCCATCGAGCACGGCGTCTTCGCCGGCCGGCTCTTCCTCCTTCCGTCCTGCAAGGACGCCTTCCTCCTGGACGCCCGGCTGGCCACCACGCGCAACGTCCGCACCAAGGAGACGGCGTTGGAGAAGGCCCTGGAGGAACTGGAGAAGGAGTTCGACTACATCGTCGTCGACTGCCCGCCCAGCCTCGGCTACACCATGGACACCGCGCTCTACTACGCACGCACCCGCGAGGGCGAGGCGGCCAAGACCTCCGGCATCATCGTCCCCGTCCAGGCCGAGGACACCTCCGCCGATGCCTACGACATGCTCAGCGAGCAGCTAGAGGACCTCATCGACGACCTCGACATCGACATCACCCAGCTCGGCTTCGTCGTCAACCTCTACGACAGCCGCAAGGGCTACGTCGTCACCTCCTCCCTCAACAGCTGGAAGGAGTTCGGCGACCCGCCCGTCATCACCGTCATCGCCGACCTGAAGGAGCAGCGCGAAGCCGTGCGCGTCAAACTGCCCCTCCTGCACTACGCCCCCGACTGCGAGCAGTCCGAGGCCATGCGCGAGATCGCGCGGAGGATTTCAACATGAGCAAGAGCGACCTCCTCGGCACCGGAGCCGCCTTCAGCAACGCCCGCCGCACCGGCGGCCGCAGCGAGCGCGGGCGCGCCAAGGCCATCGCCCAGGGCGACGTGCCGAGCTACGAACTCATCCGGGTTCCCCTCGACCAAGTATCGCCCAGTCCCCTCAACCCGCGCCGCAACTTCGGCACGGACGAGGAGAAGACCCGCTTCGGCGAGGAGCTGCGCCAGGCCCAGCTCTCCGCCTGCGTCGTCGCCACCCGCAGTGCCTACCTCGGACTGTGGCCCGAGCACGAGTCCCGCATCGGCGCGGCCGCGTACGTCCTCATCAACGGCGAGCGCCGCTTCCGCAGCGCCCTGCACGTGGGACTGGAGTCGCTGGACTTCGTCGTACGCGACGACCTCGCCGCCTCCCGTGCGGACTTCATCGACCACCTCCTCGCGGAGAACCTCGAGCGCGAGGACTTCGACGTGATCGAGCGCGCCCGCGGTGTCCAGCAGCTGGTCGACACCTGCGCCGACGAAGGCCGGGAACACGGGGCCAAGTCCCAGGCCGCCAAGCGCCTGGGCCGCTCCCCCTCGTGGGTCACCAACCAGCTCGTGCTGCTGGAACTGCCCGAGGAAATCCAGATCCTGCTCAGCTCCGGCGAACTCCCCGAACGCGACGGCCGCCTGCTCGCCCGTACGGCGAAGGACCGACCCGGGGCCAGCGCGGCGGAACTCCTCGCCTTCCTGAAGGGCAACAAGGAGCAGGAAGCCCAGGTGAAGGCAGCCCAACGGGAGATCCTGCGCAGCGTGCAGGAGCCCGTGGCGGTACAGCAGCCGGAGGCAGCGGGCCAGACCGGGGGAGTGCCGGAGGCGGTGGCAGGGGCACCGCAGGCGAGCTCGCAGCCGGACCGACTTTTGTCCGCGGACAAAAGTCTGCAGACTCCGAGCCCGTCGGCGCCCACCGCGGAGACCTCGAACCCGGAGGCTGAGTCGACCCGTCCGACGCCGGTTCCGGCGCCGAACGAAGCGGTGATCACGGCGGCACCGGTCGCTGATGGATCCGCCGCAGTGGAGCCTGCGGTGGGGGAGCGGGATCCGGAAGGCGTCATCCCCACGCAAGCTCGGGCAGCGGAAACGACCTCGGTTCCGTGGCAGGACCCGAAGGCCATGTACCAAGTGATCTGGGCGAACATGTCGGCCAAGCACCGAGCCGAGCTGACGATGCTCCTGATCGAGAACAACAACCAGCGGAACTAGCAACCGCTGCTGCTCGTCCTGAGTCCTGAGGGGCCCCACCGCACGGTGGGGCCCAGACTTTTGTCCGCGGACAAAAGTCTGGGGATGCTGGGGATCTCGGGCGATCTGCTCCTGGATGGTTGAGTGGGATCATGGACAGCTTCGAGATCGATGAGAACTTGGTGCGCTCTCTGGTGCGTGAGCAGCATCCGGACCTTGCCGGACTGCACCTGCGTGAGGTGGTCGGCGGTTGGGACAACCAGCTGTTCTGTCTCGGGGACGAGTTGGCCGTGCGCATGCCGCGCACCGAGCGTGCGCCGTCCCTCTTGCGCAAAGAGCACCGGTGGCTGCCCACCCTGGCCCCTCGCCTTCCACTGCCGGTCCCGACCCCCGTGCGGATTGGTGAACCGTCCGCACGCTTCCCGCGGCCATGGACCATCGCGACATGGGTTCCCGGCGAACCAGCCGACCGCGCCCCGATCAGCCACGACCGCGCGGCCGCTACCTTGGCGGGCTTCCTCAGGGCGCTGCATGTGGAGGCGCCCGCCGAGGCACCGGTCAGTCCGGATCGCGGCGTTCCCCTTGAATCGCTCTCGGACGTTTTCGAAGCGAGACTCGATGAAGTCGCCTCCGGAGGCGTTGCCGCTGACCTCCGGAATGTCCGGGACGTCTGGGACGCGCACCAGTTCTGACCTGCACTCTCTTTCGTTGTCAGTGGGGGCTGTTAGGTTGCGGATCATGACGACAGCAGCGCTGGCCGGCGGCGTGTCCGGGCATGCCCGGTACAGGTACCGGCTGCGCGTGTCGTCCACCGCCCTGGCCCAGCTCGATGCCGAGTGGGCGCGGTGTCGTTGGCTGTGGAACGAGTGCGTGGCGATGTCCCGCAAGGTCCACGGCTTGAACAAGACCGCCGAGCAGAAGATCACGTGTGGTCCGGCGCAGCTCGACAAGATGCTGACCGAGGCCCGGCAGGCGATGGCCTGGCTGCGTGAGGGTGCGTCGGTGCCTCAGCAGCAGATCATCAGGGACTTCGCGAAGTCGCGGGCGAAGGCACTCAAGGACATCAAGGCGAAGCTGCCGGTGCGGCAGCGGGCTGGGATGCCACGCATCAAGAGGAAGCGGGAGGCCGCGCCGTCGCTGAACTACACGCAGCGCGGCTTCCGGATCAAGGATGGCCGCCTGCACCTGGCGGGCGGGATCGTTGTGACGGTGGTGTGGTCGCGTGACCTGTTTTCTGCGCCGTCGTCGGTGCGGGTGTACCGGGACAGCCTCGGGCACTGGTACGCGTCCTTCGTGGTCGTCAGCGCCAGCGAGACCCTTCCTGCTACCGGCCACGCCATAGGCATCGACTGGGGCGTCAAGGAAACCGCTACCACCACCTCCGATGTCCACGACCTCCAGCACGCCCAGCACGGAAAGACGGCCGCGCACAAGCTCGCCCGGTACCAGCGACAGATGGCCCGACGCCGTACTCCGAAGAACCGGCCCGACACCGCCGGATACCGCAAGGCCCGCAAGGCCGCCGCGCAGGTGTCGAAGAAGATTGCCCGGCAGCGGCAGGACACCGGCCGAAAGTGGGCCAAGAGCGTCGTGCGGGACTTCGACCACCTCGCGGTCGAGGACTTCAAGCCGAAGTTCCTCGCGAAGACCACCATGGCCCGCAAGGCCGCTGACGCCGCGATCGGCGCGACAAAGACGGCCCTGACCGAGATGGCCCGCAAGCACGGCCGTACCGTCCACCTGGTCCACCCCGCGCACACCACCATGGACTGTGCGCAGTGCGGAGCGAGAACCAAGCACGCACTCCCTCTTTCCGAACGAACGTATACGTGCACCGCGTGCGGAGTCGTCTCCCCGAGAGACAAGAACTCCGCCCGTGTGATGCTCGTCCGGGCTGGTCTCAACCCGGCTAGTGCTGATCTTGTAAGCGCTGCCCCCTGCTAGGGGTCAGCCGAAGTGAGCTAGGAATCCCCGTCCTTTAGGGCGGGGAGGATGTCAATCTGCTCTACCCGCGTGTTGGTCAGCCGGGTCCGGGCGACAACTCCATCGGCGGGCCCCTACTGTGGCCGGCCGGTGAGCCCTGGCCGATGTGCGCCGAACCGGACCACTACAAGCCGCTCGCCGCGCCCGTCGGGCCCGAGCCGGTCGCGATGGTCCCGGTCGTCCAGTTGTACGGACGGGACGTGCCCGGTCTCGTCTTCCCCGCCGGTACCGACCTGTTGCAGATCCTGTGGTGCCCGCTCGTGCACGAGGACGACCAGTACGCGGCCAACCCTCGGCTCCACTGGAGCAACACCGCGCTGACGGCCGCCGACGGGCAACCACCCCGCCCGCACACCGCGGAGGAGGAGTACCTGCCCCGCCCGTGCACGGTGTCTCCCACCCCAGCTGTGGAATACCCGAACTGGGACCTTCCGGAAGGCCTGGGCGAGCTGCTCGGCGAGCGCTTCGAGGCCCTGCAGGAGGAGCACGGCTTCAGCTACTTCGACGTGGCCACCACGCAACAGAGCAAGGTCGGAGGCTACCCGGGGTGGACCCAGCCGCCGAACTGGCCCGACTGCACGGCCTGCGGCACCCGCATGGAACACCTGCTCAGCGTCACCGCGACCGAACCCTGAATGGGCCGTTGGCTTCCCTTGGACGACCGGGACCCCGGTCAGGATGTGGCCTCGCCCCAGTCCTGGCGAGCCGAGGCCGATCCCTCCGCCTTCGACGCGTTCGGACACGACATGGACCTAGGCGACCTCGGCGGCACGTACTTCTTCGTCTGCCGCATCTGCCCGGACACCCCCTACGCCCACCGCTACGACTGCTGAATCCGGCATAAACGGATCCGCATGGGCAGGTGCGGTCAGCCCGACTTTTGTCCGCGGACAAAAGTCGGGGCTCTCAAGTCGGGGAGTGCGGCTGGAGCAGGGCACTGGTGCACCGGCCGGAGTGGCCGCCTATCGGTGCCTCGGCTCCCTTCACTCCGCCTTGCGATGGACGCATGCAGCGGAGACAGCGGCCTCGCGCCGGGGTGCTCTGATGCGACAACCATGGTGGGACAGGTCCCAGTACGGTGGGGCGGTGCTGCTCCCCACCGTCCCGCGCATCCGCCTGCTGTCCCCCGACCGGCCGACTATCGACACGCCGTTCGGCCCGCTGACCTTTGCCACGGCCCTTGGGAACACTCGTCTTCCGCCGCTGCCCGATGAGCTTTTCGGGCTACCGGGCGGCCGCACTGTAGCCCGCTGGGTCCGGCCCGCGGCCTGCGTCGAGTTGCTGCTGACCCCCTACGATCCCGAACTCGACCCCGAGGTCTGGGGGCCGCTGACCGGCTGCCGCGCGGCAGTCTGGCGGATCGACGTCCTTGCGCCGCTCGGGCGAGTGACGTTCTCGGCGGGGCTGCCGGTTCGGCTTCCGGAGAACGCCGACGCCGGCTGGGACGGGGGGCAGGCGCTGGCTGCCATCACAGTGGAGGACGAGAAGACGCGGCTCACCGTCGGCGGCAACGACGAGGAGGCGATCTGTGGGGCGGTCCACGCGGGCGAGGTACCCCGGCGGTGGGCGGCGCTGATCGACGAGGTGTACGACCGCTCGTTCAGCACATGGGGCGTGGACTTCGGCCACAGCCACGGCATGTCCTGGAGGCTGCCTCCGCTGGAGGCCGGCGACCACTGCGAACTCCCGGTGGTGACAGCCTGGGCCCCGGTGGCGGACGAGAGCGGCAACACGTGGCACGCCGTCATGCCATCGCCAACGGTGCTGCTGCGTCACGTCGCTGCCGAGTCGGCCAGGCGGTCCGACGCTCCGGGAACGGGCTGATCACGATCTGAGCCACAGCCGGATCCTGTGTTGAGACCTGCTGGAGGGTCCCGACTTTTGTCCGCGGACAAAAGTCGGGGGAGTCGCGGGCGCCCAACAAGCAGCCAGGCCTTGCTCTGCCTCGGCCGGCGCCGGGCCGACGTCTTCTTCGTGATGACCCGCGATGGGACCTTCTACGAATCACGTCCGGCGGCAGCGGTCATGCGCCCGCTGCCAAAGAGCCACCGTCGCTGCCTGCGCCTGCTGCCAGGTGTCCTTCGCCGGCGCGCTCACCCTGTTCGCGAGACCTCCGCGAGTGCAGGTGTGGCGCCCGACTTTTGTCCGCGGACAAAAGTCGGGGCGCTCGAGTCGGCTTCTCATCGGGTGAGGATGAGGCCGCAGCTGTAGGCGCGGGCGTGGCCGATGCCGTTGGAGAGGGACTCCACCAGGACCTCGGGGTCCGTGACCGTCAAGGAGCCGCGGATCTCGGCGCGGGCGATGCGCAGGCCCTTGTGGGGTGCGGGGCTGGAGACGGTCGGCAGCATGCGGATCCCCAGGCCGGCCGGGTCTGCGGTGGCGCCGATCCTGGACAGGCCGCCCTCGCCCGTAGCGGGTTCGCCCTCCGCCTGGAGACGTCGGACGAACCAGTTCTTGACGTGCTCGGGATTGCTGTGCGGTACCCGGGTGCCGCGGACCTTCTCGGAGACGGGCCTGCCCGTCGGCTTGCTGCGGGTCGGGTTGACCACTGTGCGGAAGCCGAGGACGTCGCCTGCTGTGAGCGCTCGGTCGACGGTGATGGTGTGCGGCTTGCCGGTGAGCGCGTCCTGCGGGATCCGGCTCCAGTCGCCCGGGACCCGAGACTGGACGACCAGGACGAGAGCTGCAGCCTTGAGGTCCACCGACCACGTCGAGAGGATGCCCATCTGGGAACGGGCGGTGGGATCGCCGTCCTCGACCCAGCCGCGGAATCCGCTCATCACCGTGCGGTGCATGTCCTGGGCGTCCACGAGGGACTTCGCGACGAAGGGGTGGCGGGCGTTCAGGGTCAGCACGGAGTGCGTGGCGATGAAGCGGGCCGTCGTGGTGCGTGTGGTCTTCACAGGATGATGTCCCAGTCGCTGGCGGTCGGGGCGATGGTGACGCGCGTACGGGTTTCCCACCGGGTGGTGTGTGCCCGGCGAGCAGGGTCGAAGCTGACGGGCTGGTCATTGACAGCGGAGGCGCCGGGCGCCCCCGCGGGGGCCTGGATCCAGGCCCAGGGCCTGCGCTGCGGTGACGTCTCCTGCTCCGGGACGGGCAGCAGCTGCTTGGCGGCGAAGGCCTCGGTGAGAGTGCCGGGCAGAATGCCGGCGGCCAGAGTGCCGGAGGGCGGGCAGGACTTGCGGCCCAGCCACAGCAGCTGTTGGGGGTGCTCCAGGGCGTGAGCGATCTCCTCCAGCCACCCCCGGTCCTCGTGTTGGAGCCCGACCAGAAACGCGGCGTCCGACAGATACCAGCGCTCGGTGATCAGTGCCGAACGGTGGAGCTCACCGGAGACGAGAGCCCCGGACACGGGATCTGCGGCGATCTTCTTGGGGGCCCCGTACCAGCCAGCCAGCTCGTGGTGGCCGAAGCTGTCACCGGTGGCCGAGTCCAGGCTCGCGGAGACGGCAGCGGCGCGCCGGTGGTCGGTGATGATGTCGCGCGGACGCAGGGGGTACCGGCCGGCTCCGACCGAGTGGTAGTCCCGTACCGGGGTGCCCGGATGGTCTGCGCGGACCCCGAAGAGGAGCCCTGCGAGATCGTCCACCGGGTCGGTGCGGTCCCTGCCGAGGGCGGCGGCGCAGAGGCCGATGACGGCAGATTTCGTGGGCCGGGTGTGGGTGTCGCGGCGCGAGAAGCGCGACACCGCCCCCCAGGACTGCAAGGGGGCGGCGAGCCGTACGAGCAGGACGTGCGTCACGCCGTCAGCTCCTTGATGGACGACACCTTGGTCGCACCCAGGTCTCCCAGCTCTCCCAGGAGGCCGTCGATCTGCGGGTCGTACGTGAGCACGCGACCGGTCTTGATGTCGTCGCGCCTGCCGCTGACGAAGACGTGGTGGGTCAGCAGCCGCTTCACGGCTGCCGGGCCGGCAGGGCCGTCGCCTCCCTTGTCCTCTCCCATTCCGTCCTTGCGGACCGGGGACTCGTCGATGGGCTGCTGGAAGGCTGCCGCGTAGTTGTACGGACGCTCGCCCTCGAAGGCGAGGACCAAGGCGGGCAGCGATCCGGTGGACGCGGTCGAGTTCTTCTTCGCCTCGGGGAAGGCGTCCACGAAGGCGTTGACGAACTCCGCCTCGGCTGCGACGGACGCGTCCTGGGCCTCCTCTGCGGTCATCCCGGCGGCCTGGAGGTTCTTCCGCAGCTTGCGCCGGTCGAGTACGGCATGCCGGTAGAAGGTGCCGGTGATCAGGGACTGGTAGCCGGTCATGCCGGCTCCGGCGTCGTCGGCCGCGTCCAGGAAGTCGAGGGCGTTCTTCTTGCGGTCGAGCTTGGCGTCGTCCGCGGCGGCATAGAAATCGTCGACCTGCTCGGCCTCGTGCACGGTGAAGGCGTGGCTGCTCTGGACGGCGCCGTCCACGTTGGGGGAGTCCGCGATCTCCGCGAGGAAGCGTCCGTAGAGGGCGATGTCGATGGCGTCGCGCGGTGCGAGGGCGGTCAGGACCGCGGCGCGGGTCTCCTTCGGCAGCGCGGGCAGGGCCTTCGTATCGGTGCCGGCCGCTTCCTCGGTGTCCTCGTCGACCTCCGCAGGCTCCGCCGTCTTGCGCGCACCCTTCTTGGGCTTGGCCGCGGCTGCCTGCGCAGCAACGTAGTCAGCCGTCCAGACGCGGAGTTCCTCACCGCGTGCCTCGATGTGGGCGGCGATCCGGGAGCCCGCGTCGGCGGGCGCGAAGAGCAGTACCTTGGTCAGATTCGCGACGGTCTTCTTGGCCGGGTCGCCGAACTTCAGGCCCGTGGCCTCGATGACCGCGCGGGCCGCCACGACGGCCTCGTCCTTGTCCCAGCCGTGCTCGGAGGCCAGCGCACGGGCGGTGATCAGCGCCCACTCGCGGGTCCGCAGGCTCATGGTCCGCCCGGACAGGGCACCGATGCCCGCGTTGGCGCGCTCGCGGGCGTGGACGCGCTCGGCTCGGCGACGGGCCTGGCTGGTGATCATGTGCCGCTCGGCGCCGCCGTACACGATCGATTTGGGCGAGCCGTTCTCGTCCCGCACAGGCAGCACGGCGACGAGGGTCTCCAGCAGGTGGAGCGAGAGGAACGGGCTACCGCTGGAGGAGGCATTGCTGGTCACTTGGTGGTGCCCTTCTTGATCGTTTCGGCGGTCTTGTCGCTCGTCCCGGTGCTTGCGGAGCGGGTTGGCGGAGCGTGGAAGTCCACGGCCCAGGTGTCGGCGACCCGGGCCTTGCGGTCGTTCCACTGGCTGAGGTCGTCGGCGAGCCGCGCCCAAGAGGGAGGCGCCTTCTCACAGGACCGGAGCCGGGTGACCGCGTGCTGGAGGTGGCGCCAGGGAACGCGGCGACTGGCGACGATCCGGTCGATCAGACGGGCTGCCCCGGGGTCGCCCGGGCCCCGGCCGAGGCCGTTGCCGATCCTTCGAGACGCGGTACCGAGACTGCCGAAGCCGTACGAGGGCCTCGACGCCCCCCGGTGGTAGAGGGCGAACAGGAAGGCCACCTGCTCGAACACCTCACGCTGGTCCGGGTCGAACCAGCCTGCCCGGATGTGGGCGTTGGTGCGTACGCGGGGTCGGCGTAGATCCGCGAGTTGTCCGTACTCCCGGTTGCGGACCAGAGAGGTGAGCCAGGCCGTGAGTTGCTCGCTCGACGTCCTCTCCGCCCGCTCGGGTGGCAGGTCCTCGTTCTGTGGAGTGCCAGGTGTGGAAGCCCCGTTCACGTCCTCGTGCGCGGTCTCGGTGCTCATGCGCTGTCCCCTCGAAGTTCGTCCGGGGCCTTGGGGCCCTTCAGCTCGTCGTCGAGTCGCCGCAGCGCCTCGGCCCGGGCTTTGAAGCCGCGGGAGTTCCTGGGCAGCGAGTCGAGGCGGCTTCTGAGAAACCTCGGTGCCGCGTCGGCGAGCGTGTGCGCGTAGTCGAGGAGCACGTCGTGCAGGGGTGCCCCGAGGGCTGTCTCCTCCAGCAGGACGTCGAACGGCTCAGCCGTCGCGGCCCAATGCTCGCCGCGTGCATCGAAGCGGGCGATCTGGCCGGCCTTGTCCGCGGGCTTCGGGCTCGGATAGGCGACAGTCCAGGCCGTGTAGGCGGCCTTGCCGAGGGAGGAGGCGACGTACTCGGCGATGTCCGAGCCGCGTTTGGAGGCGTGGAACAACTGGTGCTGTCGGCCGGGCATGAAGGGGAAGTTGCCGGCCACCCAGGTGACGGCTGTCGTCTGCTTGGCGACGAGGCCGACCGCCCAGAGGCTTATCTCGCGGGCGTGGTGGGTGGACTGACTGGGGAGCATGGCCAGGCGCCCGTAGAGGTCCATGCCCTGCTCGCGCTTGGCGACAGCGGCATAGAGGGCGTGGGCGTCGCGCCACAGGGCGCGGGTGGCGGAAGCCCACAGCGGTTTCTCCACCCCACCTGCGGTGGTGCTGTACACGGCGTCCTGGAGGTGGAGTGCCGGCTGGAGGGTGAGGAGTTCCCCGGCGCCGATGAGGACCCGGTCGACGGCGGGAGAGCCGTCGGGTGTGGTGGTCGGGCGCATCAGGATGGAACGGCCGAGATAGCTGTGCAGATCGGCCGGGCCGCTCACGGACCGGCCGGCCGGCTTGGTCCGGAAGCCCCGGCGCTCCTGCTTTCCGGCGGTCCACGAGCGGTTGAAGACCCCGGGGAGGTCGGCGGACGGCGTCAGGTTGAGCCGCAGGGTCTCACCGAGGGTCGATCCGAGGGCCACGACCCGGATCCGGCCGCCGAGGCGTCCGACGGCCAGGTTGGTGATCGTGGGGCCGAGGGTTTCCTTGCCGGAAATGCGGGCGCGTCCGCCGGGCCCGTACACGTGCTGAGTGAGCATGGCCCGAAACGCTGCGTCGGCGGGTAGCGGAGCCGGGTGCTCGAGGTGGTGGTGGTCGAAGAGCTGGCAGTAGTCACCCACATGCTCGATGACCAGCTGGGCGGGGCCTGCCCCGTGCGCGTCCAGATAGGGCGAGAGGAGCGAATTCTGGCCGAGCGGTTCGGTGGGGTGGAAGAGGTCCCAGTCGTTGTCCGGCTGCCCGGCCAGCCAATCGGCGGCCTTGGTGAGCGGCTGCTTCTCGAGAACCCATGTGCGCCATTCGCGTGCGGTGGCCGGATAGGTTTCCGACGCGTAGCAGATGGCCAGCAGATACTCGATGAGCGCGACCGTCTCGCCCGGGGTGGATCCGCTGACGGAGCGCAGCTCGTCCGCCTGTTCGAGCAAGTCCACGAGGGACGGGTAGACGGTTTCCCCGCCCAGTGTCAGTGCCGGGATGCATGCTTCCCTTCGGGGGTCCCAATGAGGGCGGACCGCCTCGCGGGGCAGGGTGCCTAATTCAGCCAAGGTGCATCGATTGCTCTCTGCTCGTAACGGTTCCTTGCTGGAATGAGGCAGGACGCTAGCACGCGGAAGAGGGCGCTATGGCAGGTTCTGGGAATGCCAACTACCAAACCTGCAACTGGTGTTGGGGAAAGACCGACCGTGAGGGGGTATCGGCGCAGGCTGGTGGGCCGTCATGGAATCCGCTGCTCGCACACCTGCTGGACACGGCTGCCGTAGCCCTCGAATTGTGGGACCGCTATCTCCCCGCCCCCGTGCGCGAGCGCTTCGCCGATGCCTTCGGCGGCGGTAGCGAAACGGTGGCCCGGTCGGTCGTCGCCTACCTCGTTGCCCTGCACGACCTGGGCAAGGCAGCGCCCGCATTCCTCGGCCAGTTCGGGAGCGGACGGTCCGCGACGGTCCGTATGCGCCGGGAACGCGAGAAGTGGGAGGAGCAAGCCCGTGCGGCCGGGCTCCCCCTTCCCGAGGCGTGGGAGGGACTTGCGGCGGCCCGCCATGAGCACATCACCGCCGCGGTACTGCCGCGTCTGATCGGCTGCGAGTGCCCCGAGTTCCTGGACGGCGAGCAATGCACCGCACCGGAGCACGAGGGGCTGTACACCGCCGCCTACTGCCTCGGTGGCCACCACGGGCACATCCCCGACGCCGACACCGTCGGAAGGGCGTTCGGCGCCGCGGGTGGAGCCGACTGGGACGCAGTGCGCACCGCCCTGGTCGAGGCTGCCGCGGGACCCCTCCGGATCGACCTCGGGCGCCTGCCCGAACTGGTACGGCCGTCCCGGCCGGCCACCCTGGTGCTGTTCACCGGCCTGGTGGTGCTCAGCGACTGGATCGCCTCGGACACGGACCGCTTCCCGTATGCCGAGCCCACTGACGACACCCCGACCCTATGGCAGAACTCATGCCACCACGCGGCGAAGGCGATCACGGCGCTGCGCCTTGACCGCTGGCGCCCCAAGGACGCCAACTGGGGGCAGCTGTGGCCGGGCACGCGACCGCGCCGATTCCAGGCGGATGCGATGAACCTCATGCCGGCTCAGGGCCAGGCCTTGATCATCGTGGAATCCGACACCGGATCGGGCAAGACGCGGCTTGCCTTGTGGTGCGCACACCACCTTGCCGTCCGCTCCGGCTATCAGGGCAGCTATCTGGCCATGCCCACCCGGGCTGCCACCAACCAGGTCGCCCTGGAGGTCGAGCGCTTCCTGCCCAACGCGGTGGACGCGGACGCGGGTGAGGTGAACCTGGCCCTGGTCCACGGCACCGCCCGCGCAACAAACCTTGCCCACCGGCTCATCGACGCAGTCCGCGCGCCACAAGTCGACAGGGACGCAGGCCCCGACGACCTGGCCCCCGCCGTTCGCGAGATCCTCAGTTCGGACGACGGCGATGGGCAGAGGCCGGCAAGGGCGGTCCTGGACCCCTGGTATCTGAGGCGCTGCCTCGGCCTGGTCTCCACGTTCGGCATCGGCACCGTCGACCAGCTGGTTCTCGCGGCCCAGCGCTCACGCCACTGGTTCCTGCGAATGTTCGGACTTGCCTGCAAGACCGTGATCATCGACGAGGCACACGCTTACGAGCTCTACCAGCAGCAGTTGCTGGGCGCGGCGGTGGAATGGCTCGCGGACGCGGGCGCTTCCGTCGTCGTCCTGTCTGCCACCCTGCCCGCATCGGTGAGGGCGGCGATCACCCGGTCCTGGTGCACCGGGCTGCGCGTGGAACCGAGCGACGCGGGCGAACAAGGCCCGATCACGGTCATCGACGGCGCCGGCGCGATCCGCAGAGGAGGCCCTCGCCCCCACGAGGTGGAACCGCTGCGCACGACGGTCAGCCTTGATCCCGACCCCGGACCGCGCGCACTAGCGGCCCGCCTCCTCGAGCAGGCCAGGAGAGGCGGCTGCGTCGGCGTGGTCCGCACACGCGTGGACTCTGCCGTGGCGCTGTACGAAGCGGCCCGGGCCCAGGCGACGCAGTACGGCTGGGACCCGCAGGAGGTGCTCCTGCTGCACGGCAGGAAGATGCCGCGCGAACGCCAACCGATGGAGGAGCGCCTGACGGAGCTGCTCGGCCCGGTCGAGGACGGGGCGCGGCGCGGCGGCAAGCCGAATCCGGAGCGCCCGGGGCGGCTGCTGGTGATCGCGACCCAGGTCATCGAGCAGTCCCTCGACCTGGACTTCGACTACCTGGTGTCGGACCTCGCTCCGATCGACCTCCTCATCCAACGGCGCGGCCGACAGCACCGCCATCGTGAGAACGACCCGGGCCGCCCCGCTTGGTGTAGCGAGGCCTCGCCCGACGGCGGGCGCGCGGCTGCCCGGATGCTGGTCCTGTACCGCCCCGACCCGCGGGACGAAGGCATTCCCCTCGTGGAACCGGGATCCGGCGGGGGGCATCCGGGCAACGCGGACGGTCTCGTCTACGCCCCGTACGTACTCGCTGCCACCTGCCGGGAGCTGATGGGCCGGCGCCACCCGGACGGGCCGGTCCGCCTCTCCACACCCAAGGACAGCTCCGAGCTCCTGGACGCCGTATACGGCCCGCAGCAGACGGCGGACGATGCGTGGGGCCCACTGCTCGACCGCACGTGGAAGGCCTGGCAGGACTCCCTGCAACACGAGGAATCGGAAGCGATCGGCCGCATCCGCCGCCCCTACCTCGGCGAACGGGGCGTTGCGACCGGCATCGAGGAACTGGCCTCAGGTCGCCATCACGGGGACGGGGACCACGGCGGCCTACCTGGGCTCCGCGCAGTCTCCCGGCTCGGCGATCCTTCGGTCAGCGCCGTCTGCCTGTACCAACACGGGGACGAGCTGACTTACGACGCGGCGGGCACCCTCCGGGCCGACCTCCGAATGCTCGACCGATCCCCCGAAGGAGTCATCGCGCGCCGCAGGCAGGAGCGCGACCTGCTCCTCAACTCGGTGTCCATACCGGCCCACTGGTTCACCGGTGGCAACCCACTGCCCTATCCGGACACCTGGCCGCAGTCGGATCACCCCTTGCTCAAGCGGACCCACGTCGCCCTCTTCGACTCTCAGGGGTCATGCATCGCGGGCCCGGCAGGCCGGATCCGCTACGACGTGGTCACCGGGCTGACGAAGGGGTGAGGGGACGATCCATCCCCGCGAGCGCGGGGCCCTGACCTGCTCTGCTCGTAACGAGGTCCATCCCCGCAGGCGCGGGGGTACTGCGCTGCCGCCGAGGGTAGCGGCGGGGCGTTCGAAGGACCAGGGTCACTTGACCTGGCCTCTGCGGTGCGGGCCGAAGGGCCAGCGCCTTCGTGTAGCGCGAGACGGCTGAGGCGCCGACTGCAACGACACGGGCGGGATGGCGGTGGTGGTGGCGGGCTCCGGTATGTACGGGCACGTCGGAGCGTGGGGCCCGTTCTGCGGTTCCGTGGCGCCGCGGACCAGAACACAGCGGTCGTGGCGGGCACGTGGGTCGCCGTATCCGGCGTGGGAGGTGGGAGCGAGAGGGCGGTTGACGCTGTGCACCAGGCCCTCCAAGGTGTCCGCGAAGTTCCAGCACGTCGCGTACACCCTGCCCTCATGGAGCCATTCCGTGCGGCTGACCGGCCTGCTGAGCACGGTCTCGAACCACGCCGCGCACCGTGCGGCGAGCTCCTCCACAGGACCGGTCGCGTGGGAAAGGCCGAACGCGGAAGTCTCGTAGATGTTGAAGAGCTGGTCGCTGACCCTACCGGCCCGCACGTGAGTGCCGTAGAAGTGCACGGCCCATTCACCCAGCACAGCGGGGCGTTCTTCGTCGAGGAGGGAGACATGGACCAGCAGCGACGAATCGTCTTCGGGGCGACCGACGTCGCTGTGCGCCGGCGGCACACGCCAGGAAGCGGCCCGAGCTTGCAAGGCTTCGATGAAAGCAAGCTCGCGTTCGTCGAAGTCCCAGGGTTCTTCGCCGTACTGTTGAGGGTCCTCAACCACGAACCACCAGTTCTTGTCCACGGGGCAACTTTAGAAGCTCACCACGGCAGTCGTGCCTGTGCAACGTCACCGCTGGCCGCGACGCCGCAGGAGGATCGTAAGCGTGGCGCGGGCGTCGCGCCGTCGCTCCGGGCTGCGGGCGACGACCGAGACCGCGGCCACCGTGAACACGGCGCCGGTGTAGGCGAGGCCGGTGATCGCGGTCAGCGCGGCCGCGTCGTGGAGTACTGACGGCAGGATGGACATGCGGGGCTCCCCCTGAGGCAGGTCGCCCGCCGGTCTTCTCCGGCGGGCTTCGGTGTCACAGGTATGCCGGGTCCGGAGTACTTCCGGCGATGTCCGCACTGTCGGCGGCGGCGTAAGTAGGCTGCTCAGACGGCGGATGACGATGTTTCCGGAGAAGCCTCCGGCGAGCGGCGAAGGGTAGGTCGGACCCTGGATGAGGGGGCGAGCGCGCCGAGCTTCACAGAGGAGCTGCGCGCGTTGTACGAGGCCGCCGGCGGCGGCGGGGAGCTGAAGCTCGACACCCTCGTGAGGCTCGGTGCCAAGCACGGGGTCAAGGTGGGTGACTCCACGATCAGCGGCTGGATGAGTACGAAGCGTCCCGCCGTACCGGGCGAGCAGTACACGGACTTCGTGCTCAAGGTGCTCGTCCCAGACCTCGAAGCCCGGGCCTCACGGCGTTCCGCCACCCACCGCACGACGAGCCCCGACGGGTGGCGCTCCCGCCTCCGCTCCGCGCAGGCGAACAGCAGGGGCAGGCAGGGCGGCCGCGGCCCCCGCAGCACCGCGCAGTCGCCCGCCCGCCTCCACGGCCATCCGGCAATGGTCAGGCAGAACGTTCTCCCGAGGGACTTCGCCGGCCGGGAGCCGGAGTTGGACGAGCTGTACGCCTTCGCTGGCGCCCCGCAAGGTCAGGAACCCGCTTACGCCTGGTGGCAGGCCGACGCCTGGGCTGGGAAGTCCGCGCTGCTGGCCTGGTTCGTGCTGCGGCACCTGCCCTCCGGGGTCGACGCCGTCAGCTTCTTCATCGCCGAGCGGCTCGGCACCGACGACCGGGAGACGTTCGTCAGGGACGTGACCGAACAGCTCGCCGCCGTCGCCGGGAAGAAGCTCCCGGCGGGGCCCCGGCGGCCGGAGCACCTGTTCGACCTCTACGAGGTGGCGGCGAGGGCCAGTGTCAGCCGCGGCCGTACCCTGCTGCTCGTCGTCGACGGGATGGACGAGGACTCCGGCGCGGGCGTGCGCGGACGGAGCATCGCCGCCCTGCTGCCCCGGCAGCCGCTGCCGGGCCTGCGCGTCATCGTCTCGGGGCGGCCGAACCCCACCGTCCCCAACGACGTCCCGCCCGACCATCCCCTGCGGAGCCCCGGCGTCGTCCGCCGACTCGCCCCGTCTCCCGCCGCACGGGTCATCCGGGACATGGCCGTGCGGGACCTGGAAGCCCTGCTGGACTATCCCGGCGTCGGCAGCGACCTCGTGGGCCTGCTCGCAGTGGCCAGGGGCGCCCTCGCCGGCAAAGACCTGGCCGAGCTCGCGGCGGTCCGCCCACACGACGTGGACAAGCTGCTCCGCACCGTCGTCGGCCGCAATGTGGCACCGGACGACACCGACCACCTCCGTCCGGACCGGCAAGGGGACCTGACCCGGCGGACGACCTACGTACTCGCCCACGACAAGCTCCGCGAGGCCGCGGCCGAGGCTCTCGGCGAAGCTGAGCTGGCCCGCTACGAAGCGCAGCTGCACGCCTGGGCCATTGGATACCGGGACAGAGGCTGGCCGGCCGCTACGCCGGACTACCTCCTCACCGGCTACACCCGCCTGGCCCGGCGCAGCGCCGATACCCAGCGGCTTACGGCACTCGTCCTGGATCCGCTGCGGCAGCTCCGCCTGGTGGAGCGCTCCGGCGTGGACATCGCCCTCTCGGACCTCGACCTGGCAGTGGAGGCCGCGCATGGCGACACCCCGCAGAGCCTCACCGTGCTGGCGGGCGCCGCGGTATCGAGGGAATTCGTGCTCCGGCACACCCGCGCCCTGCCCCGTTCCGTGGCCCCTGCGGCGGCGCGGCTCGGCGACGCCGCACGGGCCAGAACCCTGGCGCTGGCCTCACCCCATGCCATCACCAGGGCAGCCGCATTGACCGATGTGGCCCGTGTGCTGGCGGACATCGGCCACCCGAGTGCCAGGGAGATCGCGCGGGAGGGCGCGGCATGGGCACGTACGGCTCGCCGCCAAGCCCTGCCTCTCCCGGGCGAGGAGGGCGATGCGGAGGGAGTCGTAGCCCGGGCAGCGGCCGCACTGATCGCGACGGAGCAAGAGGACGCGGGGCTGGACCTGCTCCGTTCGACAAGGGGAGCGAGCACAGAGAGATACGTGGCGTGGACGGAAGCCGTCCGTCTCCTGGCACCCCACCGTCCACAAGCGGCGTCGGTACTCCTCGACACCCTGGAGGAGGAAGCAGAGGACCTGGCGGACGGGCAGGACTCGCGCTCCCCCGAGGGGCCGGCCACCTCGATGCAGATCTGGGCGATCCTGGCGGCCGCCGCGCCTGAGCGTGCGGACCGCCTGTACGAACGGATCCTCCATCACGCCCAGGACACCTGGGCCCGGTCACCGACGCTGGCGAACGTCGTGATCCTGGCGAGCGCGGCGTCGGACCTGGCAGGTAGCCGTCCGCAGGAGGCTGCCGCTCTGGCGGAACGGGGCAGGCAGTACGTCGAGTCCGATGTGCGGGACCCCGGGGCGGTGTCGCAGGCAGACAGCTCGCACATGGCCCTTGGCGTCTCGCAGACCCTCGAGATGCTCGTGCAAGCCCTCGATGACACGGGGATCCCTGCCGAACGAGAGCGGAAGCTCTTGGGCGAGGTGCTGGAACGACTCCTCGCAGACCGGCCGGGCGTCGACGAAGGCGTGCCGACGGAGGAATCCGATCGGCGCCGGAAGGCCGACATTCTCGCCGCAGAGGCCGTCCAGCTTGCGGATGCGGACAGGAACGAAGAGGCGAAGCACTGCCTGGATACGGCACTGGACCTGCTGCGAGAAGGCGGCTTTGGTGCGCAGCACGTCCCCTCATGGTTGCCGGCCCTGGCGGGCGCGCTCGTATGGACAGGGCTGCACGCGGAGGCCGAGGGGCTCGTCGCAGAACTGGCCGGACCAGCCCAACGGGCCCGAGCCACCGCCGCGGTCTCACTCGCGCACGGGGCTTCCGGGCGCTCGGACGTCGCGTACGAACGGGCCCGTGAGGCTGCAGGGGCAGCCGGAGCCGCCCTCGATGCCGTAAGCGCCTGGGCCTGCGCGGCACACGCACTGGCCTGCGCCGGACAGGCGGAGGAAGCCCTGGCACTCATCCAGCGGGCGGAACCGTCGCAGCGCACGGCGAAGGCCGCCTGGCGTGCGGCGGCCCGCCAGGCTCGTATCGCGGTCGCAGCGGGGGTCGCCGTCCATGACCCGGAAGCCGCTGCGCGCCTGATCGACGAAGAACGGGAGCGCTTGCTCGCCGCCCGGAACAGGCCGCGTGGAATGGCCAGGCTCCTAGCCGACCTGGCCGAACTCCTGCCCGCCGCAGAGCACACGGCGGAGAGCTGCCGGGGCCGGCTCCGCGATGCGATCCGTGCCGCCCTCGCCTACGCGGAAGAGCCGCCGCAGGCCTGGAAGCACGAAACCGTTCTGGTGCACGCCGTCCTGGGGGCGGCGGCGGGCAAGGACGTGACCCGTCAGCTGGACTGGCTGGAGCAGAGTCTGCGGTTCGAACCGCCAGAGCGACTACCCATGGGCGGAATCGTCGTGCTCCAAGTACTGCTCGGAGACGCCGTCGAGGCTTCACGGCTGGTCCGTCGCCTGTCGGCTCCGGAAGCCCGTGCGGAGGCCTTCGCTGCCGCTGCGGGCCACCTGGCCCGGGTGCCCGCCCAGGTACCCCCCGCCAAGGGCCTTGCGGAGGCGGACCCCTTCACCGCTACGATCCGTGCTCTCGCGCTGACCTCCTCCCGGCCTGCAGCCGCTGACGACCAGGCCGCAGCCCACTTCGTACGGCAGGCCCTGGAGGGTGCGGGCTGGCACCATGCCCTACCGGTGCTGGCACAGATCGCTCCCGAAGCGGTCGCCCGCGTCCAAGACATCGCTCTCACCCACATCCGGGCGGGGAGATGCGGCAACGCACACGACTGACGGGGAGGGCCCAGCAGATGTCGCATCGTCAAGGGGAGGGATCGGAAGGCGCGCAGCGCAGTCCTGCCGAAGCTTGGGCGGCGCTCGCGCAGGTGTACGGACCGCCGCCCTCGCAGGAGGCTGCCAAGGCAAGGCCGTCCATGTGGGCGCTCCTTCAGGCTGCGAGGCGCGAGCCCTTCTTGGGCTCCATGTACCCGTGGATCTCGATGGAGCAGATCAGCGTGTCCATATCGGATCACTGGGAGGACTGGGGGCACGAACCGCTCCCGGCGATGTACGCCAGACCCGATCGGTACTCGGTCGTGGGCCGTCCCAGAGATGAACGACAGGTCGCCCTGGAGACGTCAGACCCCGCCGAAGCCGCCGCGTTCGCCGCACGCATCGTCCGCGAGCGGCAGGCGGCGCCGGAGGAGCCGTACGTCTGGCCGGCCGAGGTGGAAAGGGTGTTGCGTGCCGCGGGCTGGTATCTGGGCAGGAGTCACGACACGACACCGTGGCGGGAGCAGCTGGAAGCGGACGGCTTCCGCATGCACCCTGCCGCCGAGGAGTTCCTGCGCGAATTCGGTGGGCTGACGGTCGGCAGCGGTGGCCCCGGGATCACCCGCGCGAGGGAGGCCTTCGAACTCGACCCGTTGCTCGCTCTCGGTGAGGACGACCGTTTTGGCGAGTGGGGTGAGGAGATCGGCCGCCACCTGTTTCCCCTGGGGGAACTCGGCCACGGCCATGCGTTCCTCGGCCTGGACGAGCAGGGTGAGCTGTACGTTGTGTCGAGTTGGCTGGCCCGGTTCGGCCGCATGCCCCTGGCTATGGAGAACCTCGTCCTCGGGGTGATGCCGGTCCGCAGCCCACGGGTTCCCTGAGTACCTTCCGGCTGGCCCGACTTTTGTCCGCGGACAAAAGTCGGGCCGGGGAACGGCTCACCAGCGGAGTCCGGTTGAAGTACCGATGTCTGCCGAGGCCTGATCCCTCGGGGAAACCAAGAGAACCGTAGAGCGGGCAATCGAGACAGCCCAGGTTCAGCTGCCGTTGGGGACGTTGATGATCTCCGCATCGGTGGGAGGCACGAGGCTGATCTTGGTGTCGAAGGCGGAGTAGACCAGCTCGAGCTCCTCCGGCTTCTCCTGGGTGTGCTTGAGCAGATAGGGGCGGCCCTGCTTGGCCACGAAGTCAGTGACTGTGCCTCCGGTCGCAGCGGGGTAGGTGTAGGTGGCCACCGCCTGACCGTCGACAGTGGAGTCGGGCCCCTTCTGAGCGGCGGGCTGCACCACGACAAACGAAGTCATAGGGCTGCCCAGCCGGCAGCCCATGGCCACGGTCTGCGCCGTCGCCTCGCCGATGCCCACCTTCACCCAGTGCCCGGCCAGCCGCTCGACGGCCTGGTCGACCTCGGCCTTGGGGCGGCCGGCCAGCGAGCCTCGGACAAAGGCCTCGCTGTTCTTCATGTAGGCGAACTTGCTGTTGGCGAAGACCTCCATCGTGCCGATGCCGGGTTCCTCGATTGTTCCGGCGCAGTCGCCTTCGTAGTCGATGGAGAGGTCGACGACAGCGGTCCTTGTGCCGTTGCTCATCTTCGCGTGCAGCTTCTTCGTGCGGGCCTGCCCCGTTTCGGAGTACGCGTTCGCAACCGCGCCACTGGGCGACTGGCTCGAAAGAAGATCCGCGGACGGGTCGGCAGCCGCTGGAGGCGGGCTCGCAGCGGGCTTGGCGGAGTCGGCTCCACTCTGCCCGCATGCGGTGAGCCCAAGCAGGGCGGCACAGACGGCTATGGGCACAGCAAAGGTGTTGGAACGCATGATTCCCCCCAGGGATAGATCAAGTCGGCAGAGGATAGCCCGACACCGAACTGACACGACCAGCCGCCTGCCCGGATCGCAGCCCCTCGACGCCCGGGCTTCGGCAGATGCGGCGCGCGTTGCGCCCACTCGTCACTCGTGCAATCGCCCCGCCCCAGGACCGTAGCGATGGGCTGCGCGAGGCGGTCATGTGATCCGCCGGGACAAAAACTAGCGACCTGGCCCCTCTGCTTCAGCGCGGGCTTCCAGTAGGTAGCGGATGTCGCTCAGGCGTCCCGCGCCGGGGCTGTGGCGGTACTTGATGCCGGAGCGGATCTCGTCGAGGACTGCCATGCCGCGTTCGTCGCCGCGCAGGGCGAGCCCGGCTGCGGCTTCGATCCTGACGTCGAGGTGCGGGTCCGCCAGCTGTGCCGCCATCACGGCGCGCAGCTCGGGGGTGTCGACGGGGGCCGAGGTGAACTCGTAGAGCGCGGTCGCCCGGGTCTCGGGTGCGGGGTCCGTGGCCAGGCGTAGGAGGGTCGCGACGACTTCCTGGTGCTCGGCGGTGCCGACGGCCGTGTTGGCGTAGAGATGCACGGCGACGGTTCGGCGGACTTCGGGATCGGGGTGGTCGGCGTGGGCCAGGATGGCCCGGCCCTCCCCGGGCCGGCAGTAGGAGACGAAGGCGGCGATGACGGTGGCGAGGGCGTAGGGGTCTTGCTCGGTGTCCAGCAGCGGGCGCAGGAACTCGGCCGCTTCGCGGGTGAACGGGGGCTCGTCGTCCTTGTCGATGTCGAGGCCGAACCCGAGGAAGTTCATCGTGTCGAGCGCGAAGCGCCTGCGGCTGAGGGGATTGGAGGTGTCCTCTGCGATCTTGCGTGCCCAGTCGAACGTCTCCTGGTCGGCCCGGTATCCCAGGCGGAAGAGTGATTCGAACCAGTCGTCGTGGTGGGGGTCGGCGTGGAACATGGCGCGGGCCATCAGTTGGTCCGGCGAGCGGTGGATGCCGAGTACGGCCTCCAGGTTGGTGATGATCGCCCGGTGCGCGGGAAGGGGTTCGGTCCTGGCGTCGGCCGTGTCGGCCTTGGAACCGATGGCGTCCTGGGCCGTGCGAAGTGCGCGGCGATGCGGGCTGTCGGCGCTCAGCGGGTCTCGGCTGCGGGACAGCAGGGCCTTTAGGACCTCGTACATGCCGTGTTCGGCGGCCCACGTCACCGGGTCGATGCCGCCGTCCCAGGGGCGGGACGCGTCGACGTCGTAGAGGACCAGCCAGTCGACGACCTCGTGGCGGCCGGCCTTCGCAGCGGCGGCCAGCAAGGTGACGGCGTCGTCACTGGCGAGATCTGCTGCGGATGCGCCGTCCAGGAGGTCGAACACCGCGATGTCGTCGCCGCGTTCGACAGCGGTCAGCAGCAGGGAGAGGCGCATCGGGTGATTGTGCCCGTGAGGGAGGCGTCAGGGCGAACGCATTCCGGACGAGGGTCCGCCATGATCCGCCTGTCGGACGCAGAGTAGACGTCGGTGATGCGCTGGGTACTTGATCTTGAGGGCCGTCGGGTTGGATGGCGCCGTGGCGAGACGACCCAAGACAGAGAAGAAGCGACCTCTCTTCGGCATACCGAGGGAGATCATCCTGCTGAGGAGAGAGGGCGTGTGGCCTTACACGTTCCGCGCCGACGATTCAGGTGGTGGGTGCGGCAAGGTCGCGATGCCTTCAGGTACAGCCGTTGAGGAGGTTCAGGCAGCGGTTTTCATGCCGTTGGCGGACATCACCCGCACCCTCCACCATGCCGAGATCGAAGTCGCGTGGTCCTCCCTGACACCCGATTCGTGGGTTGGGAGTATCCGGCGTGCGCCACGACGGAGCATGTCGGTGAAGGCGGCTGACCACGTGTCGGCGAGGGTTGGCGGCTGCCACGCGGGGCCCCACGGTGAGGGCTGTGCGGGCGGCAGGTAGGCTCGGCAGGATGAGGAAAACGGCCCGGACCGAGTGGTGGCAGCAGTTGCCGGCGGGGATCCGCGACGAGATCGACGGGTACGTCCTTCAGGACGCCCTGCTCGCGGCGGTCAAGGTCGTCGTCGATGTCGGCCTTGTTGGTGACGACATCGGGGTCAGCACCGCTCAGCTCATCGTCGGTGACCGTTACGCCCATTACGGGGACAGGGTTGCCCGTGCCCCGGACAGCCCCCTCGATCTGGAGTCCTTGGCCTACCGCGCCGCCGGCCTGCCTACGCAAAGACGCCGAAGTCGACGATCCAGAACCGCGCCAAGGGCAGCCGTCCTCAGCGGCTTTGGCGGCCCTGATCAGGCCGCCGGAACCCGACGAGCCGCCGGACAACCAGCTCCTCGCCCGTGTCCGTCATTGGCACACCGACATCCACCACCTGCGTGAACGCGGCTGGACGATCAGTGCGATCGCAAGGTGCCTGGGCCGGGACCGCAAGACCGTCCGCCACTACCTGACCACCGACCTCGACCAGATCCTCGCCTCCGCGCGGGAGCGCCGCCCCAACGGCCACGTGAATCGCTTCAAGCCCTACCTGCAACAACGCTTCCGCGAAGGCGCGACCAACGCCGCAGCACTCTTCCGTGAGATCCGCGAACGCGGCTACCGCGGCAGCCGTGTCGTGGTCACCGAGTACATCGCGACCCTACGTGCCGGCACCGCCGCACCCGAACCACGCCGGCCGATACCCCCCCTCGGCGCATCACCACCTGGATCATGCGCCGGCCCGAGTCCCTCACCGACAGCCAGCGCGAGCAGCTCAACCAAATTCTTGATGCCTGCCCGGACCTGGCCACCGCCCGCGACCTGGCCCATGAGTTCAGCGCCATCGCCCGCGAACGCCGAGGCCATGATCTCACCCAGTGGATGGCACGAGCTCTGGACCAGGGGCCGCCACCCGTCCAGGGCTTCGCCGCGTTCCTGCAAAACGACTGGGATGCCGTGATCAACGGCCTCACCCTGCACTGGAGCTCAGGCGCTGTCGAAGGACAGGTCACACGGATCAAACTGGTCAAACGCCGGTCATACGGACGCGCCTCATTCGCCCTGTTGCGGACCTTCGTCCTCGCACAGCCACCGTGATGTCCCACCTCAGCTGAACCGCGCGTCTCAGAAATCCGCATCAACGCCGTAGGTACGCACGGCGAGCACACGATCAATGGGATTCACCAGCTCCTGGTGAGCGATGGCCAGGAGCTGAGGTGGTACTTCGCCTGCGAGCAGCCCGGTTACGTATGCGAGGGCATGCGTCGGGGAGAGTCCGGCCACCTTCCGGCGAAGGGCACGGACAGCGGCCATGCGCCCGCCCGCTGCCTCAGCTGTCGTCCGTAGCTCGTCGTGGAGATCATCCACCGGAGTGCGGACCGGCAGTCCTCGGATACGACCACGGTAGTCGTCCTCCCACGCCCCCTCGACCTCGGAGAGGACCCCAATCGCGTGCAGCCCGCCGTCGATGCGGTCGACCAGATACGGACCGTGTCCAACCAGCATCGCGGCTGCGTTGCGCGTTCGCGCATACTCCTCGGATTGGACGTAGACCTTCCAGACAAGCTCGTGCTCGTCTACGTGCACGACCACGCTGCGAGGGAACTGCTCGACGCCAGCGGCAACCATCGCCTGATGGCCACGCTCCAGCTCTTCCTCAACGATGCGTACTGCCTCATCCTGTTCGATCACGATCGCAGCATCACTTAGCACGTCACCTCGCCACCAGCGGATTTTCCCCCACCAGGCTCTCTCACGTGCAGGGGCCGAGAACGAGTCTGTGCTGACCGTCACGAAATATCCGCCACAGCCTTGAAATTGGCTGTGGCGGATATTTCGTGACGGTCAGTTCCAAACATCCCGTGTAGCCCCCGATGTCTGTTCCTCACCATGGTGTTTGTGGGGGATGAACGGCAGTTCTGGGACTTGGTGTGGCCTGACGTCGACGGTGTGGTCGTGGACGGGGTTGAGGTGATCGGGGACACCGTCACGCTCGATGTGCATGCGGGGCACCGGGCGGCGACGTGCCCGTCGTGCGGCATGGCGGCCGTGCGGGTCCACAGCACGTACGGACGACGGCTGGCGGACCGCCCAATCGGTGGCCGGCGGGTGATTCTCCGGCTGCGGGTGCGCCGGTTCCTCTGTGACAACGCTTCCTGCGAACGCCGGACATTCGCGGAACAGATGGATCACCTGACGACGCCGTACCGGCGACGGACCGTGGCAGTTGCCAGGATGGTGCAGGCGATCGGGCTGGCCGTCGGCGGTCGGGCCGGCGCCCGGCTCGCCGCCTACCTGCCGGTCCGGGCGAGCCGAGACGTGATCGTGCGGGAAGTGCGGCGGCTCCCGGATCCGCCGTCCGGCCAGGTCACGGTCTTGGGCATCGACGAGTTCGCGTTCCGCCGGGGCGCCACCTACGGCACCGTGCTGATCGACGTCGAAACACGACGGCCGGTCGACCTGTTGCCCGACCGCAGCGCCGACACGGTGGCCGCCTGGCTCGCCGCTCACCCCGGCATCAAGGTGATCTGCCGGGACCGGTGCAGCACGTTCAGCCAGGCCGCCGCTCGCGCGGCGCCCGACGCGATTGAAGTTGCGGACAGGTGGCACTTGCTCCATTCACTTGCCCGCGCAGTCGAACGGACCGCTCACCAGCATCGCGCCTGCCTGCGCAAAGACGCCGAGTCCAACGATCCGGACCAGCCCCCGGAGGCATCGGACCTCGCGACGCTGGCAGCGTTGATTGGGCCACCGGAGCCCGCAGACCCGCCGGACAGCCAGCTCCTCGCCCGGGTCCGCCAGTGGCACACAGACATCCACCAGCTCCGAGACTGCGGCTGGACCATCAGCGCCATCGCGCGCCGCCTCGGGCGGGACCGTAAGACGGTGCGACACTACCTGACCACCGACCTCGACCAGATCCTCGCCTCCGCACGCGAACGCCGGCCCAACGGCCACATCAACAGCTTCAAGCCCTACCTACAGCACCGCTTCCGCAGCGGCTCGACCAACGCCGCGGGCCTCTTCCGTGAGATTCGCGAACGCGGCTACCGCGGCAGTCGCGTCGTTGTCACCAAGTACATCGCGACACTCCGCGCCGGCACGGCCATCCCCGAACCACCGCAGCCGATCCCCAGCCCCCGCCGCATCACGACCTGGATCATGCGCCGTCCCGACAAACTGACCGACAACCAGCGTGAACAACTCGACCGAATCCTGGATGCCTGCCCCGAACCTGGCCACCGCCCGCGACCTCGCCCACGAGTTCAGTGCCATCGCCCGCGAACGCCGAGGTCACGACCTCACCAGCTGGATGGCACGCGCTCTCGACCAAGGTCCCCAGCCGATCCAGGGCTTCGCGGCCTTCCTCCAGAACGACTGGGACGCCGTCGTCAACGGCCTGACGCTCCACTGGAGCTCCGGTGCCGTCGAGGGGCAGGTCACACGCATCAAACTGATCAAGCGTCGGTCATACGGCCGCGCTTCTTTCGGCCTCTTACGAACCCTCGTCCTCGCCCAACCACCCTGATCTTCAAAGCGTCAGACGCGTCGCCCGCGCTTGGTCTTCGTGCGCACCCGCTCGCGAAGCTCGGCCTGGTAGAAGGCGGCTTTGTCACCGCCCAGCTCGAAGTGCGCGCAGATGTCGGCCACCGTTTCGGCGTCTTCCGCAGTACCTGTGAGCCCGATCTGGACAAGCCTCCAGAACCCCTCCTGCACGTGTCGCCTGCATGCCTCGCCCAGACCCTCGCTTCCCGCAGTCGGCCGGTGGTCGCCGGAACCTGCAGCCACGAACCACAACGTCTGCAGCAGCACGTCTCGGGCCAGTGTGGAGAGGTCGCCCGCCAGCGCGGCCATGATCACGCCGACAGCTGGCGGAGTGGACTCGAAGATGATCGTGCTTTCCTCGACATGACCATCGAGGGTGTATCCGATCATGTCCTGGGGTGTCTCAGCAGTGATGATCGCCTCGATCAGAAGCGGCACATGCTCCGCAGAGTCACCGCAGCCGCACTCCAACGACGACCAATCGACGCGTTGCAGTTCTGCATGTACCAGTTCACCGACCACCACCGCGGACCCCCTCAAGGCATACCGGGCTCTCGGGCCCCGGCGCTAGCGATCAAGCATGAGCCAACCATCGGTCCCCCGCCATCGTGTGCGTCACGAAATGTCCGCCACAGCCCGGCGTCGGTCAGGCCCGGGTTGTGGTGGCCCTGGGGCTTCCAGTGCCGTCACCATCTACTGACACGGACTCTGGGTTCACACTGTTGTCGTGCGGAGAGTAGATGTCAGTGGGATGTGCAGGGTGGCACAGCGATCGGAGTCAGATGCGCCCCGGTGGCGGACATGTAGACGGCCTTCGCCTGATCCACTCCGTGACGGAGCACAGGATCAGGCGAAGGCCGTCTACACGTCCACTGAACTGCGAAGACGTTGACCAGGCTCGAGCGCGTTCAAGGCCTGCGCTCGAACGAAGGCTCAGCCGTTCCAGGTCTCGGTGTACGAGTCCGCCACCGTGACCTTCGCCCAGTAGTTGGAGACGTGGCAGCTCCGGAACTGATGCGTGACGTACACCTGGTATTCCCGCTTCTTGATGCCGATCTTGTAGTTGGTCCGCTTGCGGGCGGGCGCCACGACCATCGTGGTCTTGCCCTTGGAGATGGAGGCGCTGGCCTCGACGCTCACCCCGAGCTTGGAGCTGATCTCCGCCGCGGCCAGATCGATCTTGCCCCCGATCTCACCCTCGACTTTGCCCGTCAGGCTGGCGCTCACCGTCGCGGCGATGCTTTCGCGGACGGAGGCATCACTGCGGCGGTTGTCGATGACCCCCGACGCGACCACCTTGTGCCACGTGGACGAGATCTCCGTGTACTTGCGCTTGTAGACGTCGTCACAGACCTCGCCTGCGGACGCGGGCGTTGCCGACAGCCCGATCAGCCCGCCGGCGAGTACGGCCGACGCGGTGGTGGCCGTGACGAAATTGCGCACAGAAGTGCCCATATTGTTCCCCCTTTTGAGGCTCCGGCCTGGTCAGTGGCGGAGCGTTCCCAGAAACTAGCCAAGGTCCGTTCGGCCCTACAACGTTCTTGATCAGAATCTGAGCTTGCTGTCGTGCGCAGAGTAGATGTCAGTGGCGCGCAGAGTTGTGTCTGGGATGGTTCTCAGCCCATGGAAGGGGCTGCGGTGTGCATGCCGGGTGCCTGACCATGCGGTCCGTCAGGTTGGATGGCACCGTGGCGAGACGACCCAAGACGAAGAAGAAGCGGCCCCCCTTCGGCATACCGAAGGAGATCATCCTGCTGACTGGGCAAGACGTGTGGCCCTACACGTTCATTGCCGACGACGCGGGTGGCGGATGCGGCAAGGTCCCGATGCCCGCCGACGCGGCCCTTGAGGACGTACAGACGGCGATCTTCATCCCTGACGCCGGATTCGTGGGTAGGCCACATCCGGCGTGCCACCGCGGAGGATCCTGCTCCGCTTGGCGCGGTACCTGAAGTCGGCTGACCACGGGTCGGGTCGCTACAGCAACGCACTTGAGCCGTCGCCGTGATCAGACGTTCGCCGCCGGGACCTGCTAGAACCGGGTCCTGGTGGCACTTGGTGCACGAAGTTCTGGGGGCGGTATGGCGGGACCGGCAGTTGGACTGTGGCTCTTCGAACAGCGCGGGTTCGCGGACATCCTGGCCGACGTGGTCCCGTGGTTGGAGACCTTCTGCGACCCGGTGGAGACCAAGGCCAGCGGCGACGTGGACTTCTGGGTGCGCGACGGGTCGGCCTTGGGCCTGTGGGCCTTCGATCCAGCCGGCGTCGGCGTGTTTTTCCTGTCAGAGGACGAGGAGATGCCTGCCGAGGACGAGGACTACTCATGCTTTTCGCGGCCACCGGCGCAGGGGCTGGTAGTCGGCGCCGGCTGCTCGGGTTCGGTGAACCATATGCTGCTCGGTCACCTGACGCTCGCTCTGGCCTGCCGCCTCGATGCCCTAGTCGACTTCGACGGCCTCTTGAGCAGCCGTCCCAGCACAGGAGAGGACACGGGCACCGAGGCCGTCCTGGCCCGGGCGAGAGCACTGGCGTCAGCCCTCCCGGGAAATCTCGCGGAGGTCTTCTATGACACTGGGGGCGGTGGACGGTGGCTTCGACACGTCGGGGACGTGGAATTTCTGCAGGCATGGCTGCAACATCCTGATTTCCACTTGATCAAGTAGCGCCGCAGCGTCGATCCTCCGGGAAGGTCGCCTCGCTGGAAGCGTCGCGAGTTGTCATGGGCGGCGGAATCGTGCAGGCCAGCCCCGCCCGTCGGGTGCCTGAGCTGGGCGCTAGCCTCGGCGAATGGTTCCTCCGCAGCATCTGAAGGTCATGACCCGTCACCGCGACGGGTGGATCTATGCCTACGTAATCGACTCCGGTGCTTTCGGGACGCTGGAGCCCGCCGCGGTGTTCCAGCCGCAGGCTGGCGACGAGGTCGTGGCGTCGGTGGTACGGCCCGATCTGGAGCGAGTCGTGTACACGACGCTCAACCGGGTCGTCTGCCTCACGCGCGCGGGTGACCTGGTGTGGGCGTCGGACTTCGAGCCGCACTCCGACGTGCCACATGGCCACCGGCCTGGTTGTGCGCTGTCCCTGGACGGCCGGACCGTGTGGGTCTACCGGCCGGACGCGATGGCGGGACGCGGGGGCGGAGACCAGTGGGTCGTGTACGACGTCGACAGCGGGGCGGTCCTCGCCCGCCGGGAGCTGGAGACGGTCGGGCACGGCGCCAGCCACCACGTTCACCCCGTGGACGGCAGCATCTACCTCGACATCGGTGAGGGCCAGGACGGCTCCGTCATTCTCCGAGGTACGGCCGGGGCCGACGGTGAGGTGAAGTTCGTGACGTACCCGTGGTCGGACCGCTGCCTAATCGACCTGGCTCCAGGCGGGGAGCAGTTCATGACCGTCGACCACGGGCAGGCGGACGTCGCCTTCCACCGCCACCCCAGCGGAGAGGTGCTCTTCACCCTCCCCGTCGAGGCCTTCGGGTACGACCCGGAGACCTTCATGGAATGGAGCGGCGGCTATCTGACCCCAGACACGGCCGTCGTCACGCTCGGCAGTGAGACCGAGGACGGGGAGGAATGGTTCCGCCACCACTTGATCGACGTGAGTACGGGCACGGTCAGCGGCGAGATGACCGTCGAGGCGGCCCACCCTTACGACCTGGAGCCCCTGGGCGACGGCTCCTGGCTCACCGACGGCCCCGTCCGCTGTTCCCGGGCTACTGACACGGACTCAATGCATGACGACACGCATGTGTGTCGGTGAATCGATCCTGCTCGCCAGGGGTGCCTGAGCTGGGGGCTCCACGGGAGAGCCGAGCCTGCGTGGTGCCGTCGGCGGCGCTATCTGTAGAGGACCTCTTGGTCGGTTCCACCATCGCGGCGATCCCGGATAATGACCTGCCCAGGGCCAGCTGGCGCGGAGCAGTAAGGGCCGTGTAGGTCCAGGAGTTCAAGGTCCGTGGGCAGGGCGGAGGGATGCCCGACGTACTCCGGATCGAGAGCGAAGGTCACTCTCGTGCCGCTTCCTTTGCCCGCCCGGGGTTCCGGGACGCCTTTCGGGACGGGTTCCCGTCGCCGGGCGTCGTCTCGGGCGGACGTCCCGGAAACGACCGATTCCGGGACGGCGGTCACCGTGCCCGCTTTAGTCGGCGGGGCGGGCCGGCTGTATCCGATTCGGCGCGGGTTCATCAGTTCGAGGGGAGCCGGTGCCGCGGGGCTGCCGGGGCGGCGACATCCCACCTGTCAGAACCAGGCCGGAGCTCCTGCCGTAAGTTCCCGGCCATGGACACGAGCACACAGCCCGACGCGATAGAGCTGATCCGGCTGGCCGACGCGGGTCAGAGCATCAGCGTTCGTCTGCTCTCGCGCGCGGCAACTATGGAAAGTCTGGGAGTCAGGTATTACGACGCGGTGGCCGTCATCGCGAGCGACTTCGTGAACGGAAGCGTCTACCTCGGGTTCGACTCCGGCGACCTCGCGGACTGGGGTCAGCTCCTGAACGCCGTTGAGGAAGCCGAGCAGGACGATGGAGCGGACGAGCCGCTCACAGCTGACTGGCCCCGAGCCGGCAACTCGGCCTACCTCCGCTTCATCGCTGAAGACCCTTACTTGGTCGAAGTGCACGACGGGTCTGGCAGCCGGATTGTCGTCTCCGTGCCACTCGACATGGGCGAAGGGTGGATAGCCGAGTCCAGGAGTCGCCTCGCGGCAGCCCGAGCCGCTCTCGGAGAGTAGCCGCACGAAGCACCCCGGGGAACGCGCGGCGCTCAACGGTCGCCCACGATAGACCTCGCCATCAGCGGCCAACTGCTTGACAACGACGATTGGGAATCTGTCCGACAATGAATTCCCATATGGATGAATGACAGTTAGCACTCCAGGTATCTTCGTATCACGATCATGGATGGCAGCGCGGTCGGCACCAGGCAGGGGGTGGGCAGGTGGGTTACGCGACGCCCATCTACGCCCTTGAGCAGGTCGAGTACCGGCTCAGCGAGGACTGCGGGTGTGACCGGGAAGAGGACGCGCAGGTCGAGGACCGGCTGGCCGGGGAGAGCAGCCTGCGGTGGATCGGCGGCGGGCTCGGTGAGTTGGGGCTGGTCGCCGGGGAGCGGGTGGATCCGGTTGCCGCGCGGGCGTTGATGGACGGGCGGGACTGGCGTACGGGTGAGCAGCTCGTGGCCCGCAAGAAGGTGCTCGATCCGCGCGGGAAGGTCACTGCCCGGGTTCTCGTCGACGCCGTGTCCCGGGCCGCGGCGGAGAGCGGGCGGTCGGTCTCCGAGTACCTGGGCCGGCCGGCGCTGGCTGCGCGGTTCGCCCGGGCCGAGCGCGGCGTCCTGCGCGATGGGGAAGCGCATCTGCTGCCGTTGGCCGATGCCGAGCGGCTGGCCGCTGCCGCCGGGCTCCCGGTGGAGGAGCTGCACGGCGCCGACACCGTGGCCGAGGCGCGGAAGTGGATGCGGCACCACGTCGACGTCGGCCTGCGCGGCGTGGACATCACCCTGGATCTACCGAAGAGCGTCTCCGCCGTCTACGGGCTGGCCGGCCCGGAGCTCGCCGCGCGGATCGAGGAGGACTGGCTGGCCTCGGTCGGCGAGGCGGTGCACGCGCTGGAGGCGTGGGCGGCGTACGGGATGTCCGGCCATCACGGGGGCGGGCAGCGGGCCGAGCGGGTGGCGACGTCGGGGCTGATCGGCTGGACGACGCTGCACCGTTCCGCGCGTCCCGTGGACGGTTCGCCGGGCGACCCGCACCTGCACGTCCACGTGAACATCGCGCACTTGGCGAAGTGCGTTGACGGCAAGTGGCGCACGATCGCGGGTGGCGGTGAGGACCTGCACCGTTACGCCCACCTGGTCAACGAGATCGCCGAGGGTCGGCTCCGGGCGCGGTTCACGGAGGAGTACGGGGCTGCCTTCGAGCGCTCGGAGCGTACGGGGGCGTGGGAGCTCGCCGGGGTGGACGAAGGGCTTCGTGACGCGTTCTCCCGGCGCCACCGGCAGGTCCTCGACCTCGCGGGCCACGGCGCCTCGCGCGAGCAGCAGAAGGCGGCGGCCCGCAAGAGCGCGGAGGCCAAGGAGGACACCGGGCCGGACGCGCCGAGGGAGGCCTGGCGTACTCGGGCGGCCGCGGTCCTCGGCGGTGAGGCGGCGGTCGATGCGATGGTCGCGGCCGCGCTGCCCGGGCGGGACGGCCCGGCGCCCCCGCTGTCGGCCGGCGGCGGTCCGCGGATGCCGGGGCCGGAGGAGATCGCCGCGCAGGTCTGGGACGCCGAGCACGGCCTGACCGCAGGCCGGAAGACCGTCGCCCACACGCATGTCATGGCCGCCGTCGCGAAGACGCTGCCGTACCTCGAGTCGGTGCGGCAGCTGACCGAGCTCACGGACGAAGTCCTGGCGGTGGGCGGGCACGCGGTGCGCCTGGCCGACTCCAACCGCGGCCACCACACGCACCGGCAGCGCTACACGCACACCACGGTGGTGGCCGCCGAGCAGGCGGTGATCGAGTGCGCCACGGCCGGCCTGCACCGGCACCGGGCGGCCTGCCTGACCGCCGGCGCCGCCGAGATGACGATCTCGGCGGTCGAGGTCGCCAACTCCGGCGACCGCGACCGCGACGGCGACGGCCGGCCCTTCGTCTTCAGCGCCGAGCAGCGCGCCGTGGTGATGCGGCTGCTGACCGCCGGCCACGCGGTCGACGCGGTCATCGGCGTGGCCGGCGCGGGTAAGACCACCCTCATGCAGGCCGCCCGCACCGGCTGGGAGGCTGCCGGGCTGCGCGCCGCCGGCGCGTCGACCGCGGCCGTCGCGGCCGCCAACCTCGCTGCCGAGGCAGGTATCGAGTCCCGGACCATCGCCGCGTGGACCCGCGGGATCAGCAACGGCCGCGGCCTGCAGGGGATCGGCGTACTCGTCATCGATGAGGCGGCGATGGTCGACGACCGCGCACTGGCCGTACTGCTGCGGCACGCGGCCGCCACCGGCACCAAGGTCGTCGCCGTCGGAGACCCGCAGCAACTGCGCGCCGTCGGAATCGGCGGCGGCTTCGCCCGCGTCCACCGCATCGTCGACGGCCTCGAGCTCACCGAGAACCGCCGCCAGCGCGACCTCGCGGAGCGGGCCGCGCTCCGGGACTGGCGTACGGGCGCCCGTACCGGCGCACTGGCCGCCTTCGCCGCACACGGCCGCGTCCACGCCGACGACACCGCCACCGACGCCCTGACCTCGATGCTCGGCGCCTGGAACGACGCCCGTACCCGCTGGGCCGGCGACCCCCACGGCCAGGTCGCCGGCCTGCTGCTGCTCGCCGCCCGCCGCGCGGACGTCGCCGCCCTCAACGCCGGTGCCCGCGCCGTACTGGTCGCCTCCGGCGAACTCGACGAGGGCCGCACGTACGCGGTCGCGGGCGGGGAGCGGATCCGGTTCGCGGCCGGGGACCTGGTCCACATCCGCCGCAACGACTACCGCAGCCGCAGGGAGCAGTCCGGGGTCGATGTCCTCAACGGCTTCCGCGGCGTGGTCCTGGCGCTGGACGACCGCCAGGGCGTACTCGTCCAATGGCGCCGTCCCCGGCCGACGGGCGGGTTCGCGCTGTACGAGGCCTGGATGTCGGCCCGCGACATCGCCGAGGGCCGCCTCACGCACGCGTACGCCATGACGATCGCCTCGGCACAGGGACTGACCGCGGACGTCGCCATCGCCTACGGGCTGCACGCCGACTCCCACACCCTCTACCCGGCCATGTCCCGCGCCCGACTGGAGAGTCACCTCCACCTGCCGCTGGACGAGCTGGAAGACCACCCCACCCGGGCCGAACTGGGCCCGGCCCGCTCGGATGCCGAACGTTTGGACCGTGCGGTCGCGGCGTACGGGCGCCTCCTGCAGGACGACGGCGACGACTTCATGGTCACCGACGAGCTCGCCCGGATCCCCGCGGCCCGCGCCCTTGTGCGCGCGGAGCCCACCTACACCCCTTGGCAGCAGCGCCCGCACGGGCCCTTGCTCACCCCGCACCTGCCCGCCCGGGCTGCGGAGGAGACCGCTGCCGCGCAGCGCGCCGAGGACGCCGCCTCCGCGTACGAACGCCGGGCCGCCGAGCAGCAGCGCAGGCTGGACTCCCCCGTCACGCCGGGAGGCGCGCTTGCCGCGGACGCGTACGCGGTGCTCTCCCGCGCGGCCGCCCTGGCCGATCGGGCATGGGAGGAAGCGCAGCGCCACGGGGCGGCGGGTCGCCACGCCGAGTCGATCCGCCGCATCCGCGACCAGATCGCGGAGTCCGGCCACAAGAGCCGCCTCGCACTGCGGCTGGCCGGGACGAGCCGCAGGGAAGCGCTCGCCCTCGCCGCCCGGTACGAGCAGCAGTACGCGGCCGCGACCTCGGAGTCCCAGCGTGCCTCCCAGGCCTCGGTCGAGGCACTGCGCGAGGCCTGGCAGACCCTCACCACCCACCCGCACGCCTCGCTGCTCGCGCCGGGAAGGACGCCCACACCGCCCCGGGACGCCGAGACGATGTCCGCGCTGGTGGAGGCGATGCGGCAGCACGTCCCCGTACTGGCCACCCGCCTCGACGCCCGCGTAGCCGAAGACGTCCAGCAGCTGCACGCCGCCGCGGCGGCACAACGCGCAGCGGCCGTACGGCACCACACGACGGCGACGGAGCTACGGCAGGAGACGGCCCTCCGCGAGGAGCTGCGCTCGACGGCCCCCGTCCGCCACGCGCACGAGACCGACGAACGCGCTGCCGCCCTGCGCGCCCGGCAGGACCAGACACTGGCGCCCCAGGCGGCGCGTACCGCCACGCCCACCCAGCAGGGCCATACGCCGACGGCTCCGACGCCCCGCCGCTGATCCCTAGGGCCGACGCCTACGAGCTGGGTTCATCCCCCCGCGTGCGGGGAGCAGACCGGCTGGGGCGGCGACAACGTCCTGGACGCGGGGCCATCCCGCGGGTGCGGGGAGCAGTCACCGCCGGACGTGGTCAGCAGCGAAGCGCCGGGGTCATCCCCGCGCGTGCGGGGAGCAGCGCTCGACCAGGTAGAGGGCGGCGAACATCGGGGGGTCATCCCCGCGCGTGCGGGGAGCAGGGCTCTTGGTCTCAGGATCTGGGTAGTAGCGGGGGGTCATCCCCGCGCGTGCGGGGAGCAGCGACGGTGGGCGACCCGGTCGCCGGCCTTGAGGGGGTCATCCCCGCGCGTGCGGGGAGCAGATGACACGTCAGGTCCGCCGTGATAATGGTCGGGGTCATCCCCGCGCGTGCGGGGAGCAGATGACACGTCAGGTCCGCCGTGATAATGGTCGGGGTCATCCCCGCGCGTGCGGGGAGCAGAGCCTCGGCCGCGCGTACGAGCTGGCGGATCTGGGGTCATCCCCGCGCGTGCGGGGAGCAGACTTGCTGAACTGCAACGTTACGCGTGAAGTGAGCGGTTACCGAGTACTTTCAAGGGATCGGGCATTGCGGAGATATCGCGCCCGGCATCTCCTGCTCGACCTCGCACACGCCGCCGCCCAAGGCCCCTGGACGCTGCCCCCGCGCGCCCGCGCCAAAGCCCTCCAGCAGGAAGCCCGCGCCCTCGCGCTCACCGGCGCCCCGGCCAAGTCCGTCGCGCGGACCCTCGGACAGGCCCAGGACGCCCTCGCCGCCGCGGCCCCCGCCGAGCCGGCGACGTGCACGGGCCCGCTGTGTGCCGGATACAGCGAGGACCGGTTGATGGCGCAAAGCGCCATCTGCCACCGCGAAGCCGGCCAGCCCCGCCAAGCCGTCACCCTGCTACGCCAGCACCTGACCCGCGGCGACTTCGCCACACGCGATCGGGCCTTCTTCAGCGCCCATCTCGCTGGTGCCCTGGCCGCCGCCGGGCAGCCCGATGATGCCGCCGCCACGAGACTGTCCGCGCTCCAGCTCGCCGCAGGCCCCGGCTTCGGCCAGGCCCTCGGTGAACTGCGCCGCACCGTTTGCGAACTGCGCCCGTACGCGCGACGGCCCGCCGTCCGAGAGCTCCGCCGGGCCCTGACCGCCCTGCCGGTCTAACGTGCCAGGAAGCCGCAGACCCTCTCGATCACAGCGGCCTGCCACACCTGGGTCTGCGCCTGCGCGTACTGCGGATCATCGTGTACGGCGAATCCGTGCTGTGCGCCGTCCAGCTCCATGAGCTCGGCCGGGCCCCCGAACACCGGGAGGTAGCGGCGGGAGGACTCCACCGGCACGAACGTGTCCTTCGTCCCGTGCACCAGCAGGGCCGGCGCCTGCACCTGGCGCAGGTAGACGTCCGGATCGAGGTAGAAAACCTCGTTGTGCAGGGCCCGGCCCAGCTCCCATGGGGACTTCTCCGTGAAGCCGCGCTCGTCCAGGTCCCGGGCCGCGGAGGCCGTGATGTAGTCGCTGTCGAAGTACTGGCGGCTGGTGACGTACCGCTCCCGGTAGTCCAGACGCGGATTGAGAAGCACCAGGCGGTCGACGTCCTGCGGGCGGTACGCCGCATGCAGGGCTGCGGCCCCACCGGAGAACGATGCCGCGATCACGTGAACCGGCCTGTCCACACCCGCTTCGGCCTTCAGGTGATCGCCCGCTGCCCGGATGTCGTTGGCGACTCCCGCGATCGTCACCTCCTGCGTCCGGCCGCCGCTCGCGCCGTGCGCGCGCAGGTCGAACCTCATGCACCTCACGCCTTCACGGGCGAGCCCGGCGGCGAGCCGGGTGAAAAACCCGCCCTCATGCCGGGTCACCCCGGCGCCGTGCACGAGGACAGCCACACCAGCCGTCGTCTGCTCCGGCACCGTCACCGTCCCCACCAACGCCGTGCCGTCCAGCGACCGGAACCCGACTTCCAACTCAGAGGCCATGAACAGATCGTAGAGACCGCACCCGCACGAGACGAGTCAGCTAGCGCAGATCGGCTGTCTTCGTTCACGTCATCGAGTAGCGTTTCGACAGCACCGGCGGCGCATACGGCGCGGGCGTGCCGTCGACGCTGCCGAGCAACCAGAACGCCCGCCATCCCGACGTCCTGGCAGCCCAACGACGCGAACGCGCACGGATCCGCAGCGAACGAGGCATCCGCTGGGGCGGCAGACCACTACCGGCCATGGTCTGACCACCCAACCCGGCGAACCTATACGGTCACAGCACTGTGCACCGCTCCAGCCCTAGGGTGTCGAGTCGCTCGCGGAGATCGGATATCGCCGACTTTTCAGCATCCACGTGAGGCTGTTCAAGCGTGTCCGTTCGAATTGCTTCCGCACTCGCGCCGTAGGCGTTGCTAAGCGCCGTTCCGGAATCATAGAGTTGCCCAATTTCATCCTTGCGTTCATCTGGTTGCTCGAGTCCTCTCCAAGTGCCGACAAGGTGGCTCACTCTGATCTCGAGTTGCCGCATCGCCGCTGCGGTCTCATCGCGCTCAGGTGAGGGCACTGGAGCATCGGGGTTCAGGGAATTCAGAGCACTATTTGCTTTGTATTTAACGTCAAGCAGAACGGGAAGCTCCTGCTCGCATGCCCCATTTGCTTTCGATCCCCAAGCGTCGAAGGATATTCCCTTACTCGAGCATTGCGTCAGGATGAATGCTAGTATGCCAATGACTGCGGAGAGAGTTCCAAGCCACCAGCCAACGTGACTCCGTAGTTTGCTGCCCCGGGAAGTCGGTTCACTGCTCATCGTGACCTCCTCTGAGAGGCGCCCTGGCTAAGTGTCTCGCCGCGTCTGGTGGCTCGCATCCCGGACACTGAGCCATTTTCAACGATTCCAACAGAGGAAGTTGAAGAGCAGGGTTTAGGAGTCGTCCCATTTCGGAGTGGAGACGAGCCTACCTTCTTCGGTGCGGGACCAGCGGCACGCCCACCAATACGTCATCGGCCCCGTCGGTAATGTCGTCCGGCGCGGGCTGCCCGACGACTTGGGCGAGCCGCCGTTCGAGCGCGTTCAGGTTGCTTGTCTGATCGATCGTTGCAATTCCGTTGACGGAGACGCGCAGTGGCTCAGAAAGCAGGGCAGAGATCCGTTCGTGCAGGATCTCCCGCACCACGGCCCGCGCGGAGCGCAGGCGCTTGTACCGCTGTGCGAGATCCGTCGGGTCCACATCGGGCCCGAGCTGCCTAGTCAGCCAGCGCAGCACCTCGCTGTCCATGAGCGTCCTTCCATGTGCGGAGCCGGGGAGGAGGGAACGGACGGTGTCCTCGTCCGCCTGGACCAGACGCCCGATCACCGGAACTGTGCCGCCGCCGGCCGAGGCCAGCAGCATCATCGCCCGCCGGAACCGCACCGAGCTGGTACTGCCCCGCCGAAAGATCTGCTGGAGCCTCTGCCCCTCCTACTCCGTCAGCCTGCGGACCCTGACCGGTGGTGCCATCCCGCCTCCGCTGCTGGTCGGATGTGACGACTTCGACTGGCATGGGGCCCCGCAGTCACCGACCGCGGGGCCCTCACCTTCAGGGCGCCACGCAGCAGGTTCAATGCCCGCCGCCAGGGTGGCCCTCGGCGCGCTGGGCCCCACATACTTCAGGGGGATCGCCATTCCGAATGGCCGGACACGGGACGCGGTGCCGCCTACCCGCCACCGGGATCCTGTCGGGGCCTGCCAGGCGGTCGCGTCTCACCGGGCCGGAGCGACCGGCGAGCGCCGTACGTTGCCCAGCTCTACGTGAAGGCCACGGCGGCGGCGAAGCCCTGACGCCCAGGGGCGGGGGCGGCCTTGCCCTGGTTATACGCCGCCCTCGATGAGGGTCCAGCCGGGGGAGATGTCGTCCAGCGGCCCGACGCTCTTGTAGTCGCCGTCGACCAGCTTCGAGGCCGAGGCGGTGCCGTCGGACTTGTAGAAGAGCAGGCTGTCCGAGGTTCGGCCCACCTTCTCCCAGAGTTCGGAGGTGCCGACCCCGCGGAAATGGAAGACCCAGCCGTCGGTCGCCGTGCCCGCCCGCAAGTCGAGTTTCCCGCCCGCCTTCGCCCAGGACAGCACCGAGTCCCTGGTGGCGGTCAGCTGGCCCAGGTGGTCCTCCCCCACCAAGCTGCCCCTGCGCCCGTAGACGCCGCCTTCCAGGGTTCCGTACTCGCTCTTGTCCCACGAGAAGGTGGCCGCCCCTGGCCGGGCCGCGGCGGTCAGCGTGTCGCACGAGCCGGCCATGGTCACCCAGCCCTTCTTGAAGTCGTCGTACGTGCGCACCTGTTGGTACTTGCCGTTCCGCAGGGTGCCGGTGATGCCGTGGCCGGTCTGGCCGTTGTAGAAGAGCACCGAGTCGCCGGAGGCCTCGACCTGGGTCCAACCCGTCGGGAAGTTGCCAAAGGTGCGGGTGCGCGCGTACTCGCCGTCGGTGAAGGTGCCGACCTCCCCAGCCCCGGTGATCTTGTTGTACAGCAGCAGCGAATCGTGGCTCGCCGCCGCGTGCGTGTAGCCGCGCGGCAGGTGGAACTCCCCGTTGGACTCCCAGTGGCCGGCGGAGAGGGTTCCGGTGACGGCTGAGCCGCTACCGGTCCGGTAGAACAGGATCGAGGTGTTCCCGCTGGTGCCGAAGCAGGACGCGGAAGCGGACGCGGGGGTGACGGGACTCGCCAGCAGAACCGCCACTGCAGAAGTCGCCAGCGTGACCACCAGGAATTTCCTCATCATTGCCCCATTTCGTCGCGCGTGGGCGCGCGCGTCGGGCGTCGTGGGGTCGCCCGTGCGTAGGGGGTTCCCCGCGTGGATGCGGTCGCAGCGGCCGACGTCACGGGTCGACCGAGGCTGCGACGGGCGGCACGACCTGAGCTCCAACAGGCGCCCACCGGCGATTCCCGCCCATGTGCAACGCCCTCGTCCATTCTGCGCCGCATCGGGACCCGTCGCATCCAAGCCCTACTAGTTAGTGCCAGGCCTTTCTGAGGGCTTCGAGTCCGAGGCGGGCAAAGTGCTCGCCCCAGTTGCCGCGATAGCCGCTCTCCCCGTACCTCCGCGCGACTTGGCCACGTAGCGCGCACAGCCGTACGTCAGTGGAACCAGACGACGAGACGTACGTTCTCCGCGCCGTGGACTTCGCTGAGGATGCGCATGACGCTCCAGACCCGGCCCCAGTCGGTGTCGGTCCCTGCGGCAGAGGCGCGGGTTCGTGTGCCTGAGGCGTTGGTTTCCTGCCAGTTCGTGGCCTCCAGCTCGGTCCAGGTCAGCCAGGTGGTCCCGTGCACATCGTGGGGGCCGCCGTAGCCGGCGAACTCGGCTCGCAGCCCATCCGAGGCGTCGTCCGGGAAGCCGCGGTCTTCCGCCAGGGGCCGGAAACCGTAGGAGTTTCGGATTCCGAAGAGGCAGGCCAGGCCGTCGTAGGCGTTGCCCCTGTTGAGGAGGAAGAGATCGATGCCCACCTCCCATACGGAGTCCTCGTCGTCGGGGCCCCATAGTCGGGCCCCCGGCCGGCATTCGATCATTCCGCTGACGTCGGTAGACATGGAGGGATCCTGCCTGCGCAGGCCAGGAGCCGGCATCTCCTTTTCGCGCGCGTGCCTACGTGGCCCGCGAGGGCTCTGGCTCGGCCGGATCCGTAGACGTCGTAGCGCCGTAGTTGGCCGGCCTGGCTAAGCAGGTGCTCAACAGGCTGCCCGGACGGAGGGCGTGGTCGTCGGAAGTCAGCCGCCGCCCAGACCCCATCCGTTGAGTCCGCCGTAGACATGGCCTCCCGGAACCGAGGGGCATCCATGCCGACGGGTTCGCCCCGGATAGATGGCGACAAGCGGGTCCCGGCCCCGCCACCAGGTGTCGGTCAACCCCTGGACTTCAGCCACCGGATCGAATCCCTCAAGGTCCAGGTCCTGGACGGCGTCACCCTTGATCCTCACTGCACTACTCGGTGGAGCCGATCCACGGCGTCCCGTACGGTCGGTCCATGATGATCAAAGTGGGCGAAGCGCGCAGTGTCGGCGTCCTTTCCCCAGGGGCAAGGTTGCGCTTCGGGACGGAACTGCACGAGCTCGGCGGCGGACCGCGGCGCCGCTTGTTGATGGTTGACGACGAGCCTGCCTTCGAGCTCAGCTTCTACTGCGGAACGTGCCCGCTGCTGTTCCGCCGCCTGGAGACCGCGCGGGAGAAGCTGTCCCTGGAGAGCATGCAGGAACGGCTCACCGGGGCGCTGGACGATCCGGACGACGACGGCGTGATCGAGGCATTCGGCGCGCTGCTACCGCAGGGCGAGTACCTTCCGCTGCTCCTGGACGTGGAACCCCGGCTGGTCATCCCCGGCAAGGAAGGCGACTACTTCAGCGGAGAACAGGTCACCACATGGGGGATCGATCAGTTCTGGGGCCTCCCGGAGTACCCGCACACCCCGTACTACCGGACCTTCGAGACCGCCGTCGACGCGGACGCCCACCTCTACGAGTTCGTCGTACCCATGGTTCCCCCGACGTGGAACGAGCGGGAGCGCGTCGAGGAGTACGTCGCGCTCATGGAGCAGGGAACGGTCCCCACGGCGGTGGCGATCTCGACCCTGGACGTGTGCCAGCCCGCCATCGACCAGGGAGACGACTATTTCGTGCACTGGGGCCTGACCCACTTCCTCCTCGACGGCCACCACAAACTGGAAGCCGCCGCGGCAGCCGGCCACCCGGTGCGGCTCCTCTCGCTCCTGACCCTGGGCGAAAGCCTGGCCGGATCGGACGACGCCGCCCGACTGCCGGCCCTGCGCACCCGCGCCCGCTCGGCCCGCGTGACCGGATAGTTGGCCCGCCTGGACGACTACGGCGCTCATCGTGCCGTCGGCGCGCTCCCGTGCACACCAGAGGCCGAAGTCGGACGTTCGTAGTCGGCTGGTCTGCGGTGAGCTCCGTCCTTTCCAGCCAGTGGGTGTACCAGCGGGCGAACGTGATCGGCTTCTCCGCGTGGTCGAGGAGCGGGGCTTGCCGACCGGCCCACGAGCACCCGCCCGGTACGAACCGGGCCCGGTACAGGCTCGATCCGCAGACCGCCGCGGCCAGGGCGGGCGTCCGGCACGCGCAGATGACACGGGCGATCCTGCGTGGCTACAGGCTGGCCGGGCCGGACCAGGCGTACGCGGTCCGCATGCTCGGCAGCGCCTTCCACGGCTACGCAGCACTGGAAGCGGCCGACGACTTCGACCACACCGACGTCACCGCCCAGCAGTCCTGGGACTGGACCCTGGAAAGCCTCGGCGCCGCGCCGCGGAGCCGCTCCACCCCCTTGACAGGGCTCCGCAACCCGGCACCACGCCCACACGCCGACCCGGCATCCCTCCTCTTCCCATGAACGGGCGACCGCCCGGGGCGTCAGCTTCCCTTTATGAATCGAACAGATTTACGATTCAAAGGTGACTGACGCGAACTCCTTCCCCGACGATCTCCTCCACCTGCAGGAGCGCCTCCACCGCGCCCACGTCGAGCACCGCACCTACCTGGCCGGACTGCCCTGGAGCGTGGAGCCCATGGCGGGCTGGGTGCGGGGGGAACGCTTCTCGCACCGCGGCGACGTTGCCGACAGCCCTGGCTGGAGCAACGAGCAAAAGGAGATGGTCGACCGGATGTGGGCCGAGCTCCGCACCCTGTCGATCCAGGTCGTCGACCACCCGCATTGGAAGACGGTCCCCGCCGAGGCCATGGTGGAGTCCCGCATGGCTCTGAAGCGGCAGACCCGCCCGGTCGAGGCGGCGTAACGGCCATGCCGGACCCCCTCCTGCCCCTGCCGCCGGCTCTGGACCAGCTCCTGGTGATACGCCGCTGGCTGGAGCTCACCCTCGCGCGTGTCGATGAGAAGATCAGCGTCGTCCGGGCCGCCGACGAGGAACGGGCCCGGCGCCGGCCGCCGCCGGAGCCGCCCCGCTGGTGGATCGAATACGGCATCGGCACCTCCCGCAGACCCGACCGCGTTCACACGGGCGCCTGCAGGATCACGAGCCGCGGCCGGGCGGCCACCAGGGAATCGGTCCTGGAAGTGCTGCGGACCGTGCCGTCGGTCATCGCATGCCCGTTGTGCCGGCCCGATAGCGAACTGGGGCTGCTCGATACCTGACCCAGGTGCGGTCAGGGGTTCGACCGGGCCGGGGCCGGGGCGCTTCGGTGTCGCTCTGGCAGGCGGATTTAGGGGTTCGCCGGTGGTGCGGGCGCCCCGAGGATGAGGTTCATCCCGCGTACGCGGGAGCAGCTGCTGCGTCTGGGAACCGACGAGCACGTGCTGGGTCCATCCCCACCAGTGCGAGGAGCAGAGTTGCACGCCCTGGCGGGTCAGCCGGGTGACGGGTTCTCCCCCACGGGTGGGGGAGAAGGACGACGAGCAGCTCCACGCCGAGATCGCCGGGGGTTCATCCCCGCGGGTGCGGGGAGCAGGCGGAGAGGCGCCGCTTGACCTCCGCAAGCTCAGGTTCATCCCCGCGTGCGCGGGGAGCAGGAGGAGGCAGAGCAGGACCCGTTGAGGTATCCGGGTTCATCCCCGCGTGCGCGGGGAGCAGTGAGCGCGGTGAGGAGGCGGGGCCGGAGGGCCGGGTTCATCCCCGCGTGCGCGGGGAGCAGGTGACCTTGTGCTTGAACGTCCGGCCCCACATGGGTTCATCCCCGCGTGCGCGGGGAGCAGGCTCACGCCTCCTTGCCCGCGATCAAGCGGGCGGGTTCATCCCCGCGTGCGCGGGGAGCAGTTCGCGGCACGCGGGTTCTGGCGGACGCAGTCGGGTTCATCCCCGCGTGCGCGGGGAGCAGCGAGGCTGCGGCCGCCTGGTCCTTGCCTGCGCGGGTTCATCCCCGCGTGCGCGGGGAGCAGGGAGGCCACGGCACTCCCCACTCGGCAAGCTGCGGTTCATCCCCGCGTGCGCGGGGAGCAGACTTGCTGAGCTGCAACGTTACGCGCGAAGTGAGCGATTTCTGAGTACTTTCGCGGGATCGGGCATTGCGGATATATCGCGAACTGGGATCTCCCGTAGCGGGTACACCAGAAGTGCCAGTAGCTGCCCTGTGGGGCTTCATTGGGTACAGGCGGTGTTCCTGGTCGAAGCGGCAGCAGCGGCCCAGTGCTCGGCGGCGTCATGCAGCATGCTCAGGCTGGAGTCCGGGCAGAAGGCGGTTTCCCGCGCCCGTTGAACGGCCTCGGCCCGCGAGCGGGCGGCGGTTCCGGTGGAGAAGGCTGGGATCCAGTCGTCGTCGATCCAGATCCGGCGGGTGCCGGGCAGGCCAATCTCGCTGAGTAGTCCTGCCGGCGGGGGAACGCCCACGGGCGGCATGACGCGGATCTCGAGGTCGCCGCTGTCGGCAAGGCTCGCCCAGTACCGCAGCTGCGCGGCCATGACAGCCGGCCCTCCGTACGGGCGGCTCAGCACGAGTTCCTCCAGGAACAGCGTGATGGGGCAGCGCGGGCGCGGCCTGGGCGGCGGCACGAGTCCTCCGTCGGGCTGCGCTCGGTATGCGGCGAAAGCCGGACTGTAGAGGACCGGCGGGATCGTGAAACACGTGAGCACGGTCAACGACACCGCCGTGGCCTCCACGGCTTCGACGCGTCCGCGCAGCCAGCCGCCCGCATCGCGGTACTCATGGTCCTGCGCGTGCCGCAGTAGGCACTGGGCTTCTTCGAAGTCCTCACGCGTGCTCAGGCCGTAGACCCGGAGCAGGGCGTACATGCACTGCTCGGTGGGCGTACAGATCCCCATCTCGTACCGCGACAGCATCGCCGCGCTCTTGTGGATCCGCAGGGATGCCTGGTGGAGGCTGAGCCCTACGCGTTTGCGCAGTGCGCGCAGGTAGGCGCCGAGCACCAGCGCCCCGGCCGGTGGCCCCTCGTCCCTTTCCGGTGGGAAGAGTGGCGTGGGCGGCGTGGGTGCGGTCACGCGAGTTTTTCGGCCAGGCACAGTGCCTGGTCAGCGGACAGGGTGAGCGTGATGTCGGCCTCGGCATGGACGCAGTCGGGGGTGGCCTCCACCATGACGCCGGCTCCGACGATCCCGATGAGCAGTTGCTTCATCCGGTCGGCGAGCGCGTTTTGCCCTTCGGCGTGGACGAGGTCCAGGCCGTCGGCGATGTTGTCGGCGCCCAGCGCTGCGGCGAGAGTGATCGCTGAGCGCAGGTTGTCGGGGTCGCTGAGCTTTACGGTGACCGAGCCCCGGCGCAGAGGGACGACCTCGGCGGACAGACCCAACGGGTCCAGGGCCGCCCGTAGGCGGGTGGCGGAGTCCTGGACGTGCAGGACCGGCGCGATGAGCTGATCGGCGAGCCGCTGTCCGGCAGTGGAGTCGGCCAGGACGATCTCCAGCTGGCAGGTGCGGCCGTTGGCGTTGTCGCCGACGGCCGCGTCGATCCCGGCGGCCGTCAGCCAGGCCTGGATCGCGGTCCGGTCCAGGGCGCAGGGCAAGCCGCGGCTACCGAACAGCAGGACGACCGGCAGCCCTGTGCCGGCGGCGGGCTGGACCATCGCGGAGATGTCCGCTGCTGCCACGGCTTCGGCGAGCACCCGGGTCAAAGACCGCGATGGGGATTCGGGTGTGGTCACCGGTGGAGGCCCTTCATGCTGGAGGTGGTGAGGGGGCGGCGCAGGGCCAGGGCGGTAACCCGGCCTCCCGGGTCGAGGTTCCAGCGGGTGCTGTCTCGCCAGCCCGCGCGGATCTCCTCGATCACGGCCTCCGGATACCCTGCGAGGCCGTGGTCGGGCGGCTGCTTCTCCGTCACCTGCACCACCAGGTACAGGCAGCCGGTGTCAGGGCGCAGCCAGTGGCGTACGCCCTCCAGGAACCGCTCGGGTTCCAGGTAGGGCATGGTCAGGCGGCAGGCCACGACGTCGACGCTGCCCGGCTCGAGGCCCGGCGGCACGTCATCGGTGAGGAAGTCGTGGACGGCGAAGCCCAGCCGCTTGCTCGAATGCGTATTCCTCGCCGCTTCGATGGCGACGCGGGACCAGTCGTAGCCGGTGACGGTCATGCCCGTACGGGCCATCGCTGCGGCCAGCGTCCCCCGCCCGCACCCCACGTCGACCGCGATCTGCCCCCGCTCGGGGGCGACGTGCCGCCGGAACGCATCCAGCTCGAACCGGGTCTGCGCTAGGGATTCCTGCGGCTGGCTATAGAAGCGATCCCAATAACGAAGCTTGCGCATCGCATCTCCCGTGTTCCGCGGGATCCGGCCTTTGCCGCCACCGTCGGGCTCTCGCAGAGTCCGTACGCCCACCATCGGGTGGCAGTGGGCTTCAGGGGTGGTCACGTCGAATGCCCTTTCTGAGTGGTTCGGTCAAGGTGTTCACCGTGCCGTCGCCGGTGCTGGCGCGTCGCTGAGCTTGCTATTAGGACGACGTCGGCGAGCGCTTGGGCGGCGTGCTCGTCGGGGAGCTGGTCGGCGGCGCGGCGGACAACGCTCGCCACGGCCCGGGCGGCACCGGTCAGCTGGAGCGCGATCTGCTGGATGTCCGCCGGGCGCAGGCCAGGCTCGCCGGTCCAGCCCAGGACGGCCTTGACCAGACACTCGTGGGGTGTGCGGTCCAGGGGGAGTTCATCTTCGAGCTGTCCCTCGGGATCGTGCAGGAGGTGTGTGGTGTTCATCAGGGCCTCGCTGGCCTGGGCGTGGTCGCGGGCGCCGGACGTCGACCGCAAAGCGAACGTACGGCGGGGCGGGATGCGGTAGGACTGACCGTGAGTACGGGTTTCGGTGCGCAGGGCGACCGGGAAGCAGGCCGGTATGGGCAGGCCGCGACGAACAACAGCTGGTGCCGTCAGCGGCTTCGTGCTGCGCATGGCCAGGGAGTCGATCCCGTCGACGCAGGCCGCCCTCGCTGAGGCCCTGGGCGTCGACCTCGACACGGTGCAGGGCTGGGAATCGGGACGCCGGCCGCTGGCGAACGTCCGGGCCGGGGCGCTCCTGGAGCTACGCAGGCGGCTTCCGGCGCTCGGTGCAGACGCCGGGGTGGTGCAGTGGTTGGACGCGGCGATGGACGCCGACCGGATCATCGCGGCCGGGCTTGCCGGCGAGGTTGTAGGGCCGCACCCGCTGGCCGGGTGGGTGCACACACGGGACACCGCGCACATGCTGGCTTGGGCGCTGAACGGCACGGTCCCGCCGGCACTGGCCGGGCGGTTACCCCGTCCCCGGCGCGGACCGGTCGCCGCCACGCCCCAGCTGACGGCCGTCGACCGGGTGGTGTTCTTCGACCATCTGCGAGCAGCTACCGAGCAGGCGTCGGCGCAGGGCGAGGCCGGGACGCTGCTGCACCGCCAGGCGCTGTATCTCGCTTCGTACGACCACGGGCCGGACGCGGCCGCATGGACCGCGCACACCCTCCACCGGCGGCGTGACGTGCTGGCTCGACGGGGTTGGTCTCCCCACTGGGCAGAGGCCCGCTCGACGGCCACGGCGCTCGCCCGGCTGGGAGATCCGCAGCCGCTGCTGGACTTTATCGACCGCGCCCTGGCCGACGACGACACCGCCGAGGCCGCGAACTTGAACTACTGGGCGCTGTGGCTGGGAGCGCTGCCAGTGCCGCAGCCGGACGACACCTTCATGCGGGACCGGAACCTGTCGGGCTGGGACCCGGTGACACTGCTGCGGGGCCTCGCCCGCGGCTTGCACCTGGCACCGGGCTATGTCGACCTCTACGCGCACTCGCTGTGGGCACTGCTGACCGTATTCCCGTGGCTGCCCCAGGCCGCCGGGCAGTTGGCCGGCCCGCTGCGCGAGCGGATCGGTGAACTCCTCGATGGGGCAGCGCTATCCGAAAGATCGCGGCGCGAGCTTGCCCGCGTCCGTTACGTTCTCGACCACAACCGCTGACACCGGGAGGACCGCATGGCCGATGACACCACCAGGGGTACCGCAAGCTTCATCTCCGAGATGGGCGTGCTCAAGCGCGTCGCACGGACCGGCTGGTGGTTCACCGGCAACAAGGCCCCGGAGTCCGTCGCAGAGCACTCCTTCCGGTTCGGGGTGATCGGGTCGGTGCTCGCCATGATGGAGGGCGTCGACCCAGCCAGGGTGGCACTGCTGTGCCTGTTCCACGACTCGCAGGAGACCCGCGTCGGAGACATCCCGCACATCGGGAGGAAGTACATCCGAGCCGCCCCGAACCAGGAGGTCACGGCCGACCAAGTCGCCAACGCCCACCCTGCCGTCCGGGCCGGAGTGCAGGACGCGGTCGACGAATACGAGGCCGGCGAGAGCCCGGAGGCGATCGTCGCCCGCGACGCCGACAAGCTCGAGTGCCTGGTGCAGGCGGTGGAGTACCGGGAGCAGGGTTACAGCCTCACCCAGAACTGGATCGACACCAGTCTCGCCTCGCTCAAGACGACGTCGGCGAAGGCCCTCGCCGACGCCGCACTGTCCATGCCGTCCCTGGAGTGGCAGAAGAACTTCCTTCCGTCCTGACCATCCCCGGAACGAACGAGGCCCCCGGCAATGCCGGGGGCCTCTGTGCTGCTGGCCAGCGGATCTGACCGACCCCCGAAGCCGGCCACGCGCGCGAGCGCGGCCTCAGTGGCGCAGTCCGGGGCGGCGCCCGAGCACCAGGTCCGTCGGCACGTGCGCCCGGGGCACGGGCCGTGGCGGTGCCTGTACCGGCTTGGCGGGGGCCCACCTCTGCTCCCGGGCGATCATCTGGTGCGCGGAGGCGTCCAGGACCGCTCGGGGAACGGGAGTCCCGGCCCGGCGCGCGGCGTCCAGGAGCTTGCCTGCGGATACCTGCTCCGCGCTCATCACCGCCGTGTAGGCATCGATGAGGGATTCCACTTGGCGGAGGTGGACCGGGTAGAAGCGTCGGCCCGGCTCGAGCTTTCGGGGCCGGTACTCGGCGGCGTTGGTCACCAGACCGGCCCCGGCCCGCCGAACGGTCCACGGCGCCGCCACCGCCATCTGCCACCCGACCGCCGGCAGCCGGTAGAGCGAGGCAGCAAGCGGGCCCGCACCTCCCGCGTCCGCGAGGATGTCCGCGGCGGGCCGGGGTGCTCCCGGGGCTTGTTCCGGGGTCCAACCCGGCCCGAAGAGCAGCTGCCCGACCCGTAGGCAGGCGGTGCGGGAGATGACCACGGCCGGGTGGGGATCCGTCGACGGGAGCCGGGTCACCAGCCCCTTCCGTACGAGACCGTAATCCGGCGGCGGAAGCCGGGGGTGCTCCCGGGGGTCGCCGACGTCCACGACGGACAGCCACGCCTCCGCGGCGGAGTCCCAGGACAGAGCTGACGCGCGCAGCGCGCCCGCGGCGTCGGTGAGTCCGGCCCGAAGCGGCCCTTCAGGAGTTTCTGCTGCAACGTGGCGCAGGACGCGACCGCTGAGGATGCGGGTCCTCGCTGTCCAGCGAGAAAGCTGCTTGAGGTCCGAACCGCCCAGCCGATGCTCGGCCCGGTCGTGCAGTGCCTCGTAGGCCGCCCGGCAAAGACGCTCGCTGTCCTGCTCCAGCCGGGCCGTGACGGCGCTGGTGGGGTCGGAGGCGGTGGCCTGGACGGGATCGACGGCCAGCGCGAGGGGAAAGGAGGCCAGGGAGTGTTCGGGGTCGCGGCCGACGGTCCGGGCGTGCACGGAGGTCTGGTTCAGGGAATTCCGGGCCGCTTCGAAGGCCTCGATGGCGCCTGGATGCTCGGCCTCTTGAGCGAGCCTTTGTAAGACCTGACCCGCCGACCAGGCCACTTCGGAGTACCGGTGGGTGAGGTAGTCGAAGGCGGCCTGGTGGCGGAGCAGATAGGCGTACGGGGTCAGCGGCACGCGGTCGGGGCCGAGGTGACTGCTGATCGTGTCCCGTACGGCACTCACAGCCCGGGCGGCGGTCGCGATCCGCTCGGCTGCCGGCCCGGCGTCGCCGGCGCTCGGAGCCGGCAGATACGTCCGGGCGGTGGTCAGCCACGCACGCGCCTGGTCCAGGCCGACTTCCAGGTTCCGCTCCCCGGCGGTCAGGCGCCGTTCCTCCGCGGTGGGTACGGGCGTGTAGGCGCGCGGACCGAGCCCCTTCCTGATCTGACCCAGGACCTGCTCGATCCCTTCCGCCAGGGCGACATGTCCGTCGGGGCCGACGGATGCCGCAGGGATCGCCGTGGCCTCCTGCAGCCGGGCCACCGCGACGTCGAAGAGCTCTCCCAAAGTGGTCACTTCACCGCTCCCGGACTCGGGTCAGGGCAACGGACGCACCGGTGGCCAGCGCCGTGGCCTCGCGCAGCGCTCGCGCAGCGCCGTCGCCGACGCTGTCAGCGGTGGTCAGGAGGCGGTTGAGAGAGTCCCCCGCACGTTGCAGGAGCCGTACGTACGGGTCGAGGCCGGCGGCGCCTGGACCTGGCGGCGCCGGGGTGAACGGCGTGCCGGTCTCGGGTAGCGGAAGCAGGTCCCGACCGGTCGCACAGTTATGCGAGGCGAGCATCGCCTGCAGTTCGTCGCTGCCTTCCTCGAAGGTTATGCGGTGACAGACCTCGGCCGTCACGGTGAACACGTCCCACACCGCCGCCAGCACCACGGAGGTGTCCTCGGAGTCCAGCCGTGAGTCGAGTTCCAGCAGGGCAGACGCAGACATCAACGACCCCTCTTTCGTATCGGAATGAGGTTGATCGTCCCATCACGAAGGCGGCCGACAACTCGGCTGTGGACAATCTCGGCCCTGTGGACAATCCTCGCTGCGGTACCTGCCCAGGTGCAGGAAGCAGTCTTCGAAAGGCCCTCGACGCCGACCCACGCAAGGGGTTCATCCCTGTGGGTGCGCGGATCAGCGCCGGCTGAGGCTGACGTATTGGGGGGCGCCGGATTCTTCTCACGAGTACGGGGAGCAGCGCGGTGAGGGCGGGCAGGGCCGCGCCGTGGGGACCGGCCCGCAGGCGCGGGGGAGCAGCTCCAGGTGCGCACTCTGAGCTGCTTCGCCATGGTTCATCCCCGCCGTGCGGGGTCAGCGTGGCCGTGACGATGGCGTACTGGATCGGGCAGGGTCCATCCCCGCGCGTGCGAGGAGCGACACAGCGGATCGCACTTCGATCCCTTCGGGGCGGGTTCATCCCCGCGCGCGGGGAGCAGGACCCTCACATGACGCAGCGCGTCACGATGCGGGGTCCATCCCCGCGCGTGCGGGGAGCAGGAGCTCGTTTCCCTGCTCTTCGGGTCGGGCGTGGGTTCATCCCCGCGCGTGCGGGGAGCAGGTCTGGCCCGACAGGCCGGTGGCCCGGGCGTAGGGTTCATCCCCGCGCGTGCGGGGAGCAGGCGGTGCTGCCCGGGACTTCGCCGCGGGTCTCGGGTTCATCCCCGCGTGCGCGGGGAGCAGATCGACCACTTCGGCAACCCGCCCATGGAGCAGGGTTCATCCCCGCGTACGCGGGGAGCAGCGGACCACCCGGGCGGGCGCCCACATGTCGTCGGGTTCATCCCCGCGTGCGCGGGGAGCAGCTCCCAGATCATCCTCGCAGTCGGGCGGAAGGGGGTTCATCCCCGCGTGCGCGGGGAGCAGATGTACGCCCAGGTGCCCAGGTCACGGCACCGGGGTTCATCCCCGCGTGCGCGGGGAGCAGGACCGCAAGGCCGGACGACGCGGCGGGAAGTGGGGTTCATCCCCGCGTGCGCGGGGAGCAGACTTGCTGAGCTGCAACGTTACGCGCGAGGTGCGCGATTTCTGAGTACTTTCGTGGAATCGGGCATTGTGGATTTTTCGGGGACTGGGATCTCCTGTAGCGGTACGCCATAAAGTGCCAGTAGCTGCCCTGTGGGGCTTCATTGCGTACAGGCGGTGTTCCTGGTCGAAGAGGCGGCAGCCGCGGCCCAGTGCTCGGCGGCGTCATGCAGCATGCTCAGGCTGGAGTCCGGGCAGAAGGCGGTTTCCCGCGCCCGTTGAACGGCGTCGGCCCGCGAGCGGGCGGCGGTTCCGGTGGAGAAGGCGGGGATCCAGTCGTCGTCGATCCAGATCCGGCGGTTGCCGGGCAGGCCAATCTCGCTGACAGCGATCGAACGGTTCGGCGTGTTCGTGGCACTGGACGACGGCCCCGACCACCCGGTCTTCCCCGGCGTCGGGTTCATCACGATCCCCGAACTGTCCTGGCGGCGCATCGCAACCGCCTTCGACGTTGTGCAGGTCGGACAGCGCGTCTCAGCCGAGTTCCTCCAGTTCGACACATGGAACCTGGAGGCCAGACTGTCCTTGCGGGCGACACAGCCGGACCCCTTCCAAACGTTCGCCGACCGCACTGCGGTGGGGCAGAAACTGCACGGACGGGTCACCAAGCTGGTCCCGTTCGGCGTCCTCGTTCAGGTCACTGACGGGATCGAGGGACTGGTCCACCTGCGAGAGCTCACATCGACGGCCGTGGAAGGCCCGTCAGATGTCGTCCAGGCCGGCGCTCTCCCAGGGTTGTCACGTCACCGCTCCCGCACTGCGGCGAGCGCCGTGGCCGCGCGGGCAGCCAGCGTCGTGGCCTCACTCAGTGACCGCTCGGCTCCTTCGCCGACGAGATCGGCCGTGGTGACCAACCGGGCCAGGGAGTGCTGGGCGTGCTCCAAGAGCCGAACGAACGGTTCGAGCCCCGCTGCACCCGGCGCGGGCGCCGTCACCTCCACGGGCCTGCCGCTCTGCGGCAACGGCAGGAGGTCGCGTCCGGCCGTGCACTGCTGGGCGGCCATCATTGCCTGCAACTCGTCGCTGTCTTCATCGAACGTGATCGCGTCGGCCACCTCGGTGGCCACGGTGAACACGTCCCACACCGCCGACAGCACCGCCACAGTGTCCTCAGAGTCGAGCTGAGCATCGAGTTCCATCAGGGCTGACGCAGTCATTCCCATCCCCTCCTTCGCATCAGAATGGGGATGATCGTCCCACCTTGGATGCCTCCAGCAAGCGGCCTGTGGACAACACGACCCCTGCGGACAATCCCCAGGCTCGGCACCGCGCTCGGGTGCCCCCTCATCGGGCGGACTCCGGAGCCGAACCTTGTTTCCTCTGCCTCTTCCTCCTGTATGGGTCGGCTAGCTCGAAGATGAGAAGTCATCCCTACGGATGTGTGGAGCAGGAGGTCTTGAGGCTGTCCGGCGCAGGCCATCCGGGTTCATCCCCGCAGGTGCGGGAAGCAGGTCGGCACAGTCCAGCCGATGCGGACGTCCCCTGGACCATCCCCGCGCGTGCGGGGAACAGTCGGGATCCCACACATCGCGCTTGCCGTCCCCGGGATCATCCCCACGCGTGCGGGGAGCAGCCGCGACGGGGCCGGATCCGCTCGTACACGCCGGGATCATCCCCACGCGTGCGGGGAGCAGTCCAGGTCGTTGTTCGCGGTGAAGTGGTGGCCGGGATCATCCCCGCGCGTGCGGGGAGCAGTTGGTGAATGCGTCGGCCACGCGGATCAGCCAGGGGACCATCCCCGCGCGTGCGGGGAGCAGGCTTGCTGACCTGGAACGTTACGCGACGTCCGCGTGGTTTCTGAGTACTTTCTTGAGATCGGGCGTTACGGAAATATGGGATAGGTGCAGTAGGTGATGCACGCCGCGGTGCCTTGTGGACCGTGACTCTCCGCCAGAGTAGGGCTGTGGGTGGAGGTCGTGGCTGCTGTCCGCCGTGTCCGCTCGCGTCCCACGGTTCTGCTGCGCCCTGCGCTTCGCTCCGGTGCTCGCGCGTTCATCGACGGTACGCAGGTCAGTTCAGGCCGTTTGTGGCTGTTGTTCTGGAACAGATAGCAGAGTGGCTGATGCCGTCTGTGGTGCGGAGTAGCTCCCGTGCGCCGGATGCAGCGTGCAGCTATCGGTTGGGCGCGCCTTCTGGGGCTGAGGTCAAGTCGGGTAGGACGTTCGTTGGCCGGCCTCCGTGAGTCGCCGTCGGATGTGGTGGGCTGCGGCGGAATCCGGTCCCTGGATGTCGGTCACGGTGGTCAGCAGGTCCCTGCCCAGTTGGTGGCTGGGCTCCGGACTGGGGGTAGTGCGCCAGAGGCTGTACGCGCGGTGGATCGCGGCATTCGTGTCTGGGTGGGCCGAGCCCTGGAGGGCGGCGCGAAGGCGGACCGTGTGGAGGTACCAGCCGACGGCTGTGGTGTGATCCCCGGTCAGAGCGGCCAGGAAGCCGCGGACTTCTCGAATGCTCGCCATGTCCAGGGTGGCCGCACCGCCGGAGGCCGCGCTGTGGTCGATGTCGAGCTGTTCGGCCAGGAGGACCGCCTCGTCGAGGCTGCCGTCCTCGGCCAGGGCGGCGATCGTCGCGATCCGGCCGGCAACGGGCAGCTCCGCCCGAGACGTGGCGGCAGGGTCGGCCCAGAACTGGGAGGTGACCGCGCCCCAGGGGCGGAAGAGGGGTTGGTTGTCTGGCATAGGAATCCCTGCGCTCGTGCCGGTCACCAGCTCACCACCCGGCGGATCGCCGTCACCCGCGTCATGTAGTTCGTGGAGTTGCGCCAGCTGCTGTAGGCGACGAGGCGCGTACGGACACCCGTGCGCGGGGCTTCGATGAGCAGCCCGGAGCCGATGTACATGCCGACGTGTCCCGGGCTGGCGGCCGAGCCGTCGGAGCCGGCGTTGAAGACCAGGTCGCCGGGCTTCGGGTTGTCCAGGTCGACCTGGAGGGGCAGTTTGACCTGGTCATACGTGACGCGGGGGATGGTGATGCCCGCTGCTCTGTAAGCCTGTTGCATGAGGGAGGAGCAGTCGCACCAGTGCGCGGGGGCGGAGCCGTGGGAGTTCGTGCAGTCGCCGCCGAGCTGGTACCAGGTGTCCTTCTGCTGCAGCGCCCAGGCCACCGCCGTACGGACTTGGGGTGGGGTGTCGGCGGGCAGGCTGAAGCCCGCCGACAGGGTGACCGCGCCTCCACCGCCGGGCCCGGCCGCGGTGTACTTCACGGATCGGGCCAGGATCGCCTTCACGTAGTCGTACGTCTGGCCGCCGGCGAACGACGCGGGCGGGACGCCGTGGAACTCGTCGACGCGGCCCCATCCGGCGTTGTAGCCCGCCAGCGCCAACTCGATGGCCGACCCGCTGTACTGCGGATGGGCCTTGGCGGTCCTGAGCAGGCCGCACATCATGCGACCCTGCGCGGGGATTGCGTCGGCCGGATTCATCACGTCCTTGTCGCCGTCTCCGTCGCCATCGACTCCCTGGGTGGCCCACGTGGCTGGGATGAACTGCGCCATCCCGTAGGCGATCGGGTTTCCCGCGGAGTCCCTGGAGACCGCGCCGGGCGTGAAGTTGGACTCCGCCCATAACTGCGCGGCCAGGATCGCCGGCGGCAGGCCCTGGTCGCACGCCGCCGCTGCCGCCGTGATGAGGGGGGCGTACTCGGCGGGTACGCCATCGGCCCCGCCGATCCTGAGGGTTCCTGCGGTGGGCCACGCGCCGGTATTGCTGCCCTTGCTGTCGTCCTCGGCAAGCGCGGCGACGAGCATCACGACACCGATCCCCAGAGCCAGAGGGGTGGCGACCACCCCCGCAGCAGCTATTCCCAGCCACCGCTTTGCCCCCATCCGACCCCCTCGGAAATCTGTCTGATTTGCTTCCATGAAAAGCAAATTCAGCCACCATGGCTGGTACTCGATCCATCTGGGATCGCCAGGCGAATCGTGACACTATGCCATTTCCACTTACGGGGGCGCTCCTGGGCATCACTCGGCCGTTCCAGAACGGCCGGTGTAGGGTGCCGTATCGCTTCGACTCCGGGCGACGAAACATGCGAAATTCACATTAGCGATGGCTTGGTAGGGGCACGTTCGGGGGAATGGTGAGCAGAAGGGGCAATCGGGCGCCCTGGGGATTACCCGAGACGGCGCGCCTGGTCATTCCGGTGATGGCCGCGACCGGTGGCAGCGGGCGCTCCACCACCGCATTACTGCTCGCCGACGAGCTCGTGACGGCAGCGGACACCGTCGTCATGGACCTGGCGCCCCGCCTCGCATCCCCCTGGCCTTCGTGGAGCGGAGCCGCACAGTCCGCGAAAGCGGGCGGCCTCGCAGCCCTCCCGCCCGACCGGCCCCTGACACGCGCGGACATCCGCGCCTCCGCAGCAGCACGCAAGGCCGTCGAGGGCGACTGGGACGTACTCACCGACGGACGCGAATGGCATGCGGCCCCGCTGAACCTGCCGCGCGAGCCCGAAGCCTGGTACCAACTGGCCGCCGCCGGCGGATGGCAAGCCTTTGTCGCCGACACCGCCCACCCGGTGGCCCACGACGTCCTTGCCGCCCGCTGCGCCGGAACACCGAGCCTGACGCACTCCTGGTGCTCGCTGCCTTTCGCCGTCCCGGTGCTCTGTGCGCAGGCCACCGCCGACGGCATCCAGGCGCTCCAGCAAGCCGTGATGGTCCTGCACGCCGAAGGACTGCCGCTCCAGCGCACGGTGGTGGTCCTGGCCGCGACCGCCGACGGGCGGCTACCCGCTGTCGTCCGGGCGGCCGCCACGATGCTCTCCTCCCGCGCGGCCGCCGTGGTCCACCTCCCCCACGACGCGGACATCCGGGCCCACGGCCTACAGTCCCAGCCCGCCCGAATCCGCCCGCGCACCCGGCAGGCGGCCCGGGACCTGGCCGCCGCCGTACTTGCCGCCGCCCGTACGGCGTTCGGCGACCCGCTGCCGACGCCGCCGCAGCCCGCCCCGCTCCCCGCCATTGCAGTACCTGCCGTCTGACGAGGAATCACCGAACATGAGCCAGTTCCTGACGAGCCTGCACACCCTTGCCACTGACCCCGGCGTGGTCGTACTGGCCGATGGCGTGGGGCCTGTGCCCGACTTCGACCCGTCGCTGCCCGCTGCGGTCAACAACCCGGTCAAGACGATCCTGGCCTGGACCGCTGGCGGAGGCCTCGCCCTCGCCGTGCTCGGTGGCCTCAGCGGCTGGGCCCTGGTCGCGGTCGGCCACAACACCGAGCGGGCCGCGCTGGCGGCCCGCGGCAAGCAGAGCGTGCTGTGGAGCCTGATCGGCGCAGGCGGCATCGGACTGACGTCCTCGCTGGTCCTGGCCGTCTTCACCATGACGAACGCCTGAGCATGGACTCCTCGAACGGGCTCAAGGCCCGCAGAGCTCGGTTAGTCCTCGCTGCCATTGTCGTCGCGGTGGCCGCGCTCCTGGTTGCGGGCGGATTCACCGCCGCCACTCTGATGCGGGACGACGCCGAGGGACAGCCGCAGGCCACTCCGTCCGCCAGCGCACCCGCGCCGACGAGCAGTGGCACGTCCGACGGCCCGATGACGCCGGAGAAGGGGAAGAAGACCACGCTCCGCAAGCCCACGGGCCAGAAGGACGGCGTGTCCACCGGCTTCCCCGGCTCCCCCAGCGGCGGGATCTCTGCCGTCGTCTACTTCTGGGAGGAGTACGCCTGGCTCGACGACGAGAAGGCCCTCCAGCAGCTGACCGCGGTGGCGTCCAAGGACGCGCCCGACTACGTCGACAAGCATGTCTCCGAGATCCGCAAGATGCGTGAGGCCCTCGGTTTGCCGCCCTCGGGCGGGATCTCCGCCGACATCACCTTCGCCACCGCTGTCCACGCCACGCGGGCCACGACCGTCCATGCACCCGGCCTGCCGGTCGGTGACGTCATGCAGGTCTGGCTCTCCTACGACCGCTTTGCCACCGGCCCGAAGGGCGGTCGCGACGAGAATCCGCTGCGCGGAGCCACTGTCGACTTCATCGTGAAGTGGCAGGACGGGGCCTGGAAGTTCACCGACGAGTTCGACTCCCTCCGGTCCTTCCCTGTCTCCTACGAGCCCACCAGCCGCTTCGCTTGGAACGACGGATGGGTCCAGGTCCGCCATGCCGACTGACCGAGTCCACCGCGCCTCACGCGCTCTCGTCCTGCTCTGCGCCCTTCTTTCTTTGCTGAGTGTCGGCGCCACCCTGTCGACCGCTGTCGCGGCCGACGATCCGAAGTACCACTCGTCAGTCGGCCCGCCCGACCCCATCCCCAAGGAGTGGGAGCAGGACATCGTCGGCCTCGACTCCAAGGGGCGGTACTGCCTGGTCGACCAGATCGACGACCGAGCCTTGTGTCACAGGCCCGGTCCCGGTGACCCACCCATCCCCGGCCGGACGATTCCCTGCGAAGGCGCGGACGGCAACGGTGCGACCGAGTGCGCTCCGGAGGAGCAGACAGAAGCCGAGGTCCGGCACCTGGAGAGGTGGCGCAAGGATTTCCCGGACAAGCAGTGGAAGAACTACGAACCCCTCAACCAGTACCTGACCGACTGCATCGTGAAGGACAGAAGGCCGTTCGTGGTCTGTCAGAAGGAGGGAGAGGGGAAGTACCCGCCGCCCGCCAAGGGGCCGATGGACTGGGTCGCCGGCAAGTTCTCCGAGTTCGCCTCCAACGCGCTGAAGGAGGCCGCGTCCTACATCGGGAAGTCGGTCGTCTGGCTGCTCGCGGAGTTCGCGACGCTCTTCAACGAGAACTCCTCCATCGACCTGAACGACACCGGCATCGCGAAGTTCACGATGATGATGGCCTCGCTGTCGGCGGTCCTGGCCGTGTTCCTGCTGCTGATCCAGTTCGGCAAGGTCGCGGTCAGCCACAACGGCGGGCCGGCCGCGACCGCGATGATCGGCCTGGCCAAGTGGGCCGTCGTCTCCTCCGTCTACCTCGTCGTGGCGCAGACGGCGCTGGAGTGGTCCGACGAGATCTCGACCTGGATCATCAACAAGACCTTCGAAGGCGGCGGCAGCGGTCAGGACTCCGCGACGAAGGCCATGCAGCAGCAGCTCGGCACGCTCTTCGGCGGCCTGATCACCGGAGGCGGCGGCGCAGCGACCGTCGGTGGCGCGCTCATCGCCGGGGAGACGGTGACGGCATCCGCCGTCGGGGTCGTCATCGTCATGGGGATCGTCTGCATCCTGGTCATCGCCGCCCTGTGGGTGGAGATCCTGATGCGCCAGGTCGGCATCATGATCATCATCGGGACGATGCCCATCACGCTCGCCGGGCAGCTCTCCGACGCCACCGCCGAGTGGTGGCCGAAGGCCCGTAACGCGTTCATCTCCCTGGTCCTGATGAAGCCCGCGATCGTCGCCTGCTTCTCCATCGGCTTCTTCGCCATGTCCGAGGGCAAGGGCGTGCAGAACATGCTCGTCGGCTTCGTCATGTTCCTCGCGGCGAGCTTGTGCTGGCCGGCCCTGTCGAAGTTCATGACGTTCACCAGCAACGGCGCGGGCAGCTCCGCCGCCTCGGGGTGGATCAGCTCGCTGGGCTCCTCCGCATCCTCCATGACCGGCGGCTACCGGCCCGATCCCAGCGGCGCCGGCGCCGTCGGGGGCGGATCCGGTTACACCAGGGCGCTGGAGTCGGAGAACGCCATGCCCGCGGCCGGCTCCGCGACTGGCGCCAGCAGCGGTGGTGCAGCCGGCGCCTCCGCGGGCCGCTTCGGTGGCAGGGCGCTGGGCATGGCGGCTTTCGGGCTTCAGGTGCTGGCGGTCGGCAAGGACTCCCTCGAGTCCGGTCTGGGCAGTACGGCCGCCAATGCGGGCCTGGATCAGTCCGGCGGGGGCGGACGGCACGTGGTCATCCCCCCGCGCCGCGAGGCGTCGATGCCCGCGCCCGTTCCCGTCGGGGCTCCGGGCGGGGCGCCTGCCGACGTACCGCCGCCCCTCGCCCCGACGCCCGCCCCCGCCGCACCTGCTTCTCCGAATGAGGGCTGACATGTCACAACCCGTCTCCTACGGAGGCTGGCAGTCCGAGACGACCGGCTTCATGGGACGCCTGTCCGGGCCCGGCTTCGCGATGGTCGCCGCGGCCTCCCTGATCGCGCTCCTGCCGTTCAACGTCGGCTGGCAGGCCGGTTTCGTGTGCGTGCCGATCGCGCTGATCCTGCTCGCCCTCGCCTTCGGGCGGGTCATGGGACTCAGCGCCGACGAATGGATCTCTCTCGCAGTAAGGCACCAGATCTCCGTGGCCACCCGACGCAACCTCTTCTTCTCCGGCGCCTTCGCCCCCCGCTCCGCCAAGACCGGGCGTCAGCCGATGGACCTGCCCGGCATCCTCGCCCGGCTGCGGATCCTCGAGGCCCCCGACGGCCTCGGCGGACAGCTCGGCGTCGTCCACGACCCCGTCGCCGGTACGTACGCGGCCGTCGCCCGGATCACCTTCCCCGGCCTCGCCCTCGTCGACACCGACAAGCAGGCCTCCAGGGTCGCCGCCTGGGCGCAGTTCCTGCGCAGTTACTGCACCGAGGACTCCCCCGTCACCCGCATCGCCGTGCATCAGCGCTGCCTTCCGGACGACGGCGCGGCCCTGGCCTCCTGGACGGCCTGGCACGTCACTCCCGACGCGCCGGCCGCCGCCGTGACCGCGCTCGCCGAGTTGATGGACGGCGCCGGTCCCGCGGCCGCGGCACGCGAGACGTATCTGACGGTGACCCTCTCCGCGGCCCGGGCCCGCCTGGCCATCAAGGGCGCCGGCGGCGGGCAGACCGGGGCCGCGGCCGTCCTCGTCCGTGAGCTGCACGCGATGGGCCAGGCGCTGTCCACCGCGAGCCTGCAGGTCGTGGAATGGCTGCCGCCCCGCGCGGTGGCCCAGACCGTACGCAGCGCCTACGACCCCGAGTCCCAGCAGGTCCTCGCCACCCGCAACGCCGCGGCCGAGCTGCCCGGCTGGTCCGGCACCGCGCCCGGTGTCGACGTCGACCTCGCCGGGCCCGCCGCGACCGAGACGGCCTGGGGCATCTACCGGCACGACGGCGCCTGGTCGGTGTCGTACCAGGTCCGCACCTGGCCCCAGGCCGCCGTGTACGCGACGGTCCTGCAGCCGCTGCTGCGGCCGCGGCAGAACGCCCGCCGGGCCATGACCCTGCTGTACGAGCCGATCGGCCCGCGCCGGGCCCGCCAGGAACTCGCCCGCGACAAGGCCAAGCGGTCCTCCGCCCGCCACCTGCGGGCGAAGTCGGGCCGTGACGAGAGCGAGGACGAGCGCCGCGAGGAGGCCATCTCCCGGGCCCAGGACGCCGCCCGCGCCTCCGGTCAGGGCGTCGTGCGGATGACCGCCGTCCTGACCGTGACCGTCACCGACCTCGACGAGCTGGAGACCGCCTGCGCCGAACTGCAGGCCGATGCCGCCGCCTCCGGGCTCGAGGTACGCCGTATGTGGGGCGCCCAGGACACGGGATTCGCCACCGGAGCCCTGCCGCTCGGCCAGGGCCTGCCCGACCGCAGGACGGGGTTCTGATGGGCATCTTCTCCCGCCGCACCGCGGGCGACACCCTGCTGGAGGCCATCGGCATCGACGAGGCCGCCGGCGTCGCGGGCCGCCCGCCCGTACCCGTCCCGGCGCAGCGCACCGCCCGCGAACGCCGCCGGGCCCGCCTACTCGAGGATCCCGAGACCGCGATGCGCGTCGCGCCGAGGAAGGGCTGGAGCCAGCCCTTCTCCGGCCGGGCCGCCGCGATGCCCCGTACCGAGGTGGTGCGCGCCGACACCGCCAACGCCGCGGGCGTCTACCCGTTCCTGCACGCCGCGAGCCTGCCGCCGATCGGCGCGTACATGGGGCGCAACGTGCTGACCACGGAGGCTTTCAGCGCCCACCCCGCGGTCTGGGTGAAGGAGGGCCTGTGCACCAACCCCAACGTCATGATCACCGGCATCCCCGGGTCCGGTAAGTCCGCGCACGTCAAAGCCCTGGCCCTGCGACTGATGGCGTTCGGGCACCGCACGCTGATCGCAGGCGACGTCAAGGGCGAGTACCAGGCCCTGTGCCGCCACCTGGGCGTGGAACCCGTACGCCTCGGCCCCGGCCTGCCCGGACGCCTCAACCCCCTGGACGCTGGCCCGCTCGGCGCCGGCCTGGACCTCATCAAGGACCCCGCCGAACTGAAGTCCCGGCTCACCGAGATCCACCGCCGCCGCCTCACCCTCCTCAAGGCCCTGCTGGAACTACAGCTGCGCCGCACCCTGCAGCCCCAGGAAGAGGAAGCCCTGGATGTCGCCGTACGGGAGGTCACCGGTGAACTCCACGGCACGGGCACCACCCGCTTCGCCGTGCCCACCCTCCCCCTCGTCTACGACCGCCTGCGCGACCCCACCGAGGCCATGGCCCGCGAGCTGCGCATCCGCGACGGCGAAGTCCAGCGGGCCCGCGAGCAGATGGCCTCCATCCGATCCGCCCTCGGCGGCATGGTCACCGGCCACCTCGGCGGCCTTTTCGACGAGGAGACCTCCATCGGCCTGGACTGGGACGCCCCCATCCAGTCCGTCGACATCTCCGCCCTGCAGGAGTACGGCGACGAGACCGTGGCCATGGTCCTGTCCTGCGTGTCCACCTGGGCGCAGTCGGCCATCGACCAGCCCGGCCAGCGCCCGTGGATCGTCGTACGCGACGAGCTGTGGCGGCAGATGCGCTCCGGCGGCGCCACCATGGTCAAGAAGATCGACGCCGACCTGCGCCTGTCCCGGGCGACCGGCACCATCCAGGTCCTGGCCACCCACCGCCTCTCCGACTTCGAGTCGGTGGGCGCGGCCGGCTCCGAGGCCGTGGCCATCGCCCGCGACCTCATCGCCTCCTGCGAGACCCGCATCCAGCTCGCGCAGGACACCCGGCCCCTGCAGATCACCCGCGAAGCCATCGGCCTCACCGACTCCGAATGCAACCTCATCGGGTCCTGGGGCGCCGGCCAGCGCGGCCGCGCCCTGTGGAAGGTCGGCCGGGGAGGCGGCTCGCACGCCGTCCAGCTCATGCTCTCGCGCACCGAGGAACGCCTCTTCGAGACCGACGAGAAGATGGTGATCTGAGGTGTCCTCCGGACGCACCGGCGGCCCCGCCGCCGCGGGACTCGACGACAACAGCCTGCTCGCTGCATACGGCGCGGGCCTCGTCGTCACCGTCGGCGCCGCCGTTCTTGCGGCCGGACCGCTCGCCGGACTCCTGTCGGGCAACGGCTGGGTCCGCAGCACCGACAGCATCCCGGTCACCGTGATCTCGGCACTCGCCAAGGGGCCCGGTTCCGTCTACCACCCGGCCCCGCCCTCGTGGCTGTTCTACGCCCTCACCGTGTTCCTCGTGCTCGCCCTGGGAGCCCTGATCGTGAAGGCCGCCGGCGTGGTGTCGTCCTTCGGCGGAGGTTCCGGAGGAGCCCAGTGGGGAGGAGCCAAGATCGAGCGGAAGATGTCCGCGGCGAACGACCCGGCCAAGCGCCTCAACCGCATCACCGCCGGACGGGGCCAGCGCACCAAGGCGATCGTCGCCGCCCAGTCCAACATCTCCGCCACCGTCTTCGGAGTACCCGGTTCCTCGAAGACGACCGGCCTGGTCCTGCCCAACGCCGCCGAATGGCAGGGAGCCCTGGTGGTCACCACCACCAAGGCCGCCGACCTCGACGTCATCCACGCCCGCCGCCGCGCCATCGGCCCGATCTGGGTCATCGCCCCCGCCGGCATCCCCGGCCGCGCCACCGACCACTGGTCACCCGTCGAGTACTGCACCGACGCCAAGGCCGCCGACCGGATGGCAGCCTGGTCCGCCGAAGGCTCCTCCTCCGGCGACGACAAGCGGGCCGCCCCCTGGATCGACCAGGCCAAAAGCGTCCTCAAAGGCATCATGCTCGCCGCCAGGCTCTCCGGCGGAGGCATCAACGACATGCGTCGCTGGATCTCGCTCGGCAAGGACGCCGTCGACCATGTCCGCGCCATCCTCCTCGCCCACGGCTACAACGACGTCGCCGACGACTACGCATCCCCCTGGCTGCGCCTGCACGAGGACGGCATCGGATCCATCCAGTTCAGCCTCAACGTCCTCGCACGGGTCTTCGCCGACGAAGAAGTCCGCGAGACCTGCTCCCGCTCCGACTTCACCTTCGAACAATGGCTCGACGAGCGGGGCACCATCTGCATCATCGCCTCCGAGGCCGACGCGGACCGCTTCGCCCCGCTCATCAGCTCCCTGATCGCCGGCGCCATCCACGCCGCCGAATCCCGCTACAACTCCACCGGCAAGCCCATCAACCCCAGCGTCGGCATCCTCGTCGACGAAGCTGGCAACATGCTCCGCTACCCCCGGCTGCCCAACATCCTCACCACCGGCCGCGGCATGGGCATCACCCTCCTCACCGTCTGGCACGACCTGTCCCAGCTCCGCGAATCCCTCGGCGTGCAGAAGGCCAACACCGTCCTGTCCGCCAGCGGCCTGCGCATGCTGCTGCCCGGCTGCGGCGACCTGGAGACCCTGCGCTACTTCTCCGGCCTCTACGGGCGCACCGAGGTCATGAAGACCAGCCACGGCCGCTCCCGCGGGGAGCACTCCACCAACACCCAGGCCACCGAGACCGACCTCGCGCCGGTCCACTCCCTCCAGCAGCTCCCCGACTTCACCGCGATCGCCCAGTACACGAACCTGCCGCCGATCAAGGTCCGGATGCGCCTCACCTTCCGCGACAAGGACCTCAAGAAGCTCCTCGCCGAGCCCGGCCCCAAGGGAACGCGACCATGACCGACCCGCTGAACCCGGCCGACCTCTGGCCGATGCCACCCGGCGCGGCAGCCCAGCGGCCGGAGCCGCAGCGCTGGGTATGGGCCGCCATGGAACCCGCCGAACGACGCATGCGGATGCGCGAGCTCGGCGGATGGGTCGACTGGCTCCGCACAACCTTCGAACTCCACAACACGATCACCCACTGCTGGTACCGGCACACCGCGGTCGTCGAACACCTCACCGCCCTCTACGCCGGCTGGATGCGCACGTACGCCGGGGACGAAGCACCCGGGCGCGAACTCGCCGAAGCCGACTGGATCAACACCCTGCACGCCTTCGCCCCGCGCCTGCAGCTCGCCGCCTGCGCGACCGGTACCCACCAGGAGCCGCCGCTGATCGTGCCCCCGCCGGCCGGCAGCGACGAGGCCTTCGAGCTGTACCTGACGCTCTCCGACACAACCACAGCCCCGGCCACCCACCCCGCGGCCGCCGAACTCGCCCGCCGAGATGCCGAACTCAACGCCCCGCTCTGACCGCCAGGAGGCAGCCCCCATGGCCACACCCGTGAACCGGACGAGCACCCTGGAAGCCCTCGCCACGCGCCCACTGCCACTCTGGAAACCCGAAACCCAGCCACAGCGCCCCACCCCCGCAGCGGCCCCACTTGAGTTCGACTGGCCGGAACGCGAGAAACTGTGGGCCGCCTGGGAGGAACTCGTACCCACGGTCAGCGCCCGGGAGGTACGGGACGCGGTGTCCGCGGACATGGCCGCCCTCACCCCGACAGCGACACCGGCGACGGCAAAGCCCGCGCGAACAGCCGCCGTACCGGAAGCCGCCCCCGCGGCGGCAGCCGTCAGCACCGCCCTGACGGGCGTCGACGCCCACGCCGAACGCCTCAAAGACCTCCCGGAGTGGCAGCGGCTGCAGACCGTACGAGGCGCGCTGCACCACCTGTGGGACGTCATGAAGGAGAAGGCCGGCCCCGCCTGGGACGACCTGCGCGCCGACATCCGCTTCCAGGGGTTCTGGAAGACGGCGTCCATCCGCGCCTGCGAGGCCATCTCCTCGTGTGCGACGGCACTGGCAGCCCGCCTCGCAGGAGACCTCCCCACCGCGGACGCCCTGCTGAAGCTCTCCGACTCCGCCATCGTCTACAGCACAGCCGCAGCCACGGCCCCCTCGGCCGGCCAGCAGCTCGCCAGCAGCGGGGCGTACGCCACCCGCGAAGACGTCGTACGGGCCGCAGAAGAGGTCACGGCTCACTTCCAGGCATGGATCAGCAGCCCCATGGGCCAGGAACTCGCTGCCTCCAAGCACCCCAGGGTCACGGCGTTCCGGGACGCCTGGCAACAACTCCCGCCCCACGGCACCGGCCCGGCAGCCGCCCCGTACGGCGACGTCGCCCAGCGCGCCCGAGCCATGGTCACGGCAGCCGCAGCCTCGACCCGCTTCACCGCAGCCGACGTCCAGTCCCTCCACCGCCTGGCCGAATCCGCCGACACCCACTCCGCCCGCCTCGCGCTAACCCTGCTGCCAGCCACCGCGAAGTCGCCCGCCGCCGCGATGCCCCGGATCACCACTCCCCCACCGTCCAAAGCCAGGACCCCCCGTGCGTCGGCGTAGCGATATCGCCCGCGCCGAGAAGCCCCGACGCTGCACGGACGTACGAGCAGCCGCCCTGACGGGGAGGAGCCAGGATCCCCGCCAGTAGTCGGCAGCGGATTGAGCAAATGCGGCTGCCGCGAGGACCGGTGCGGGCTTACTCCCGAAGAAGGCACATCAAATCGCCGGTATGCCCCTTATGTCGGAGTCGGCGAAAGTGCTTCAGAAACGCCCGTCTCACGAATAGAGTGGCTGCTCACCGACCCTGCTCCCCGCGCCCGCGGGGATGACCCCACCTGGCTGACCTCGACCAAGCGACAGCTGCCCTGCTCCCCGCGCCCGCGGGGATGACCCCACATGGAACGCTCTGGCAATCCGCGGACGGCTCTGCTCCCCGCGCCCGCGGGGATGACCCACAGCTCACGTACCTCGTTGCGCCGCTAGGAAACTGCTCCCCGCGCCCGCGGGGATGACCCCGGCAACGAGGCGATCCTCTGGACCAAGACGCGGTCCAAGCTCGGCTGCTCCCCGCGCCCGCGGGGATGACCCCTGGCTCGCCGAGCACACCGACCGTCGGCTGGACTGCTCCCCGCGCCCGCGGGGATGACCCGGCGACGGCCGCGGGCCGCGCCCCAGTCGCGAACTGCTCCCCGCGCCCGCGGGGATGACCCCACCTCCACGACAACCCATCGGAGGCACACCATCTGCTCCCCGCGCCCGCGGGGATGACCCCCTGCGCAAATGGTGGGACGGGAACCGCGAACCGCTGCTCCCCGCGCCCGCGGGGATGACCCCATGCAGGAGGCCTTCCTCAAGGCCGAGGAGGACTTCTCCCCGCGCCCGCGGGGATGGACCCGCGTCGGCGAGCGCTCCTGAGATCGTTTCGAGCTGCTCCCCGCGCCCGTGGGGATGGACCCCGGTGCGGGATGAGGCCGCGGACAATGGCGTCCTTCTCCCCGCGCCCGCGGGGATGAACCATGGCCGAGCTCGTCCTGGCGGAGCCGGATGGACTGTTCCCCGGCACTCGCGGGGATGGACCCTCCACAGTGATGATGTCTGCGCCGAGGGTGCACTGCTACCCGCGCCAGCCCGTGGCGGGGTCGGTGCTCGTGATCTCGCTGCTGCTCCCCGCGTCTGCGGGGATGGTGCCAGGACTCTTGGAGGCGCGATCCTTCCAGCTCGTCGGCAGCCCTTCACGGCGGGTCTCTTGCGGCAGGGCCGCCGTGGGGAGGGCATGGCCGAGCAGCCTGGCGGTGACATAGAATTTCCCGCCCGTCGAAAACGGACTCGACTACCCCGTCAGTGTTGTCGACCTCATCGGCACCCCATGCGTTGCCCGGACTACGCGCGTGCTCAGCTGGAAACAGGCAAGCAGCAGCACCAGTGAAACCTGTTCGACCGGGACCCGAGAGTGAAGGGATCATGGGCGAATGCCGTCGACCGATGCAGCAGCCAGCGAACTACAGGACCGCGCCGCACTCTGGAGCGTGGGTGAGATCCCCGCAAGCGATGTCGTCAGCGCGGCTTGTGACGCGCTCGTCGCCGGCCTCGACAGCCCTGGACTTCGGGTGCTGGCAGCCTGCGCACGCGCCGAGGCGGACTACGACGTGCACTTCTTGCTCCCCGAAGCCCTCGATGAGCTCGGCCTCATTCTCCATCCGGCCACCAGCGAAGCCGGCCAAGAAGCTGCCGTGCGAGCGCTCGCACGCCGCATGCTGGCCGGCGGACTGAAACCTTGGGAGCTCACTTTCCGGATCAACCAGCGCTACGGGCATGATCTGCCCCTGACGGAACGGCTCGCCGAACTCGATGACGAGTACGGATTCCTCGAGCACGGCGACAAAGCAGCAGCCGAGATCGACGCTGAGGTCATGGCCGAAGCCCGCCGCCTCGCGGCAGTGCACCCCGGCGTTCCCACCGAACCCACAGACATCCCAGCTGATGGACACGAACCGACTCGCGAGTTCCCCCACGCGGAGCTCCCCGCGGACACCGGTGATCTCGGTCGAGACCGCCTACCAGGAGATTCGTAGTCATGTGCAGCCTTTGACCGACAACCGCCCCGCATCGCGGTCGGGTTGAATAGGACTCAGTGATCTACCTCGCGGCGACCAACCTGCTGACCTGCACCCTCCCCAGCGAATCCACCTCGACATGGCGCAGCGCGCGAACGTCGCCATCGTCTACTGGCCAGGTCACTGCACACAGGTGACAGCGCCAAGATCTTTTCCCCACGTACGGCCAGCAGTTCCCCGCTCACGGCTCCCACCGGCGGCCAGATACGCTCCCCAGTGCGCGAGCAACAGCCACCCGGAGTGACGTACGCACCCGTCCCCTACCGCTGTGCCTGATCGCGGTTCTCCTGGCGGCATTGCAAGGGCAGACTGTGCAGGTGGACTCCGATCTTTATCCTGACCTGGTTGCTGCGGGCAGCCTGACCGCAGCGCTGGAACAACTGGCGGCCGAACTCGATGTCGACCTCACGGTGGTTCCCTACGAAGGAGGTTCCCCCGTTACGGCGGGCATTGCCTCGTCGGTCCCAGGGCGCAAGCCGCTGTCCATCTACATCGGAGTAGACAGCCGCTCGTTCAGCGTCTCCGGATGGGGCCATGGCATTGAGCTCATTACCGGAGCCACGCCGGACCTGACGGATGTCGTCAAAGCCGGTCTGGCGTGGGCACAGGGCGGGGACCTGCGGGAGCTGCAGGTCGGGCTGCCCTTTCTGTACTTCAGTGAACGCGCCGAGGCGTACGAACGCGGGCCGGAGGCGGTGGTAGAGCTGCAGTGGCGGAAAATGCGGGAGCAGGCGGCGAAGGCCCCGGATTTCCCGGGGTTCGGCGCACTCGTAGAAGCGGCTCACGCCGATCCGCGGCTGCGACAGCTCTACGTGTACTCCAGCCATTGGACGCTCGGCTTCAGCTCCTGCACCGGATTCCCCTTCCGGGATGAGGTGGCCATCGTCCCCGCACACGACGGCAGCCCCTATCGCGTGGCGAAGCACCCGTACGCCAACACCATCGGCGAGACTGCCACGGTCGAGGATGCCGTCGCCTTGGCGGTGTCCAATCTCCCTACCGGCCTCGGCCCGGCCGTAGCAGGAACCGCCGAACGGGATGAGTAACACACCCGAGAAGAGTCACTGAGGGTCACCGATCTCGTGGCCAGTTACCTCCCCATCAGATGACCGCACGCGGGGAGATCCAACCGGCCACCCACACACAGGGGCCGTGGGCGGCCCCGCCCCTTCGTCAGCCCGACCCTCCGGTCGAGCGCACGTACCGCACGTCGTCGTCAGCAGTGGCCTCCAGGTCCGGATCCGCCAGAGGGATCCGTGGCGCGCGTCATCCCTCGTCGTCGAGGCCGTCGTGCAGGCGCCGGTCCAGGTCCTCGGCCCATCGCAGGGCCCAGAGGCGGAGCTCGGCCGTCTCGTCCTCGGTGAGGCCGTAGGCGGCGAATTCGGCGTCGTCCGCCCAGTCGGCCCCGGCGAGGCGGTCGCGGAGGTCGTGGAGGCGGAACTCGTCACGGCCGTGGCGCCGGCCGAGCCGTTCGAGGTCGCTGGTGGTGCGGTGGCGGGAGGCCGCGTGTACGTCGATCAGGTCGCGGACGGCGCCCCGGTCGGCCAGGGCGCGGACCTTCGTGCCGATGACGGAGTCGAAGGCGAGGACCGGCCCGTACTCGGTCTGGGCCGGCGGCGTCCAGAAGTGCTCCTTGAGGACGTCGACCTCACACTCCTCTCCCGTGTCCGGGTCGACGACCATCAGGCGGGCCGCGAGCGCGTCCACGTCGATCACCCGCACCTGCCAGCCCCGCGCGGCCAGGCCCTGCTCCAGGTCGGCGACGATGTCCGCCATCGGGGCCGGGTTCTCGGTGGCCACGTCCAGGTCCTGGCTCAGCCGCTCGACGAGGCCGTGGGCCTGGACGGCGTACCCGCCGGTCAGCACGAGCGGGTACGGGGTGCCGACGTCGATGACGGCGGCCAGCAGCCGGCGGTGCAGGTCGCTCAGTTTCACGCGGCGGCGGACCCGGCGATTGCGAGCTCGGGGAAGGCTTCCTCCCACACCTGCCGGATGTGCCTGCTGACCAGGGTGCGCAGGACGGGCCACTGCGCCAGGAGCAGGTCGCGGTTGAGCAAGGTTACGAGGTCCTCGTGCCGGCCCTCGGCCAGGACCGTGCGGTACAGGCCCATGCGCAGGCGCGGGCGGTCCAGGTCGTAGGCGCGCAGCCCGGACCAGGCGACATGCAGCGGCAGCTCGACCATGCCGTGCTGCGGGCCCGCGAGCTTTTCCAGCGAGGCGGGCAGCCGTCCCGCGTAGCGGGCGTGCAGCACCTCGGCCGCGGAAGGCGCCGTACCACTGGAGGAGAGCGTGACCATGGACCCGATTATCCCGCGTCCCGCCCGCCTCCGGTACCGCAGACGCGACACACCGGCCATCGGCCGCACCAGACATCCCGCCCCCGGCCCATCCCGGCTACGCCCCATCGCCGACACCCCGCAGACGAGCAGCACAGCCCCGCACTGCCGAGAGCCGGTCGGTCGGTCCTGATGAGCAGCGTTCGTCGGGTGGCGGCGCTCGCGCACCCCATGGTCGCCGACGTTTCCAAACCGGTGAGCCGGACAGTCACGCGTCAAGGTGACCGACGCGGATTCCCCCCTGCTGCCGCACCCGGCACCTACCGCGATCATACGAACGAAGCCGGGAGCTGCCCGAGCCTGCATGGTCTGACATCTTCGTGTGTCCGATTTGTGGGTGGCGGTCCACCTTGGGAGCGATAGGGCCTGGCTGAACTGCTTGTCGGAGCGATCTGGCACGCTGCTCGCCATGGCTGCAGACGACTTCATCGGGACCCAGGCCCCGGTCCGCAGGATTCTTGATCCAGACGAGGCGGTCGCCACGTTGGAGGGGGCTGTTCCCGGGCTGGTTGATCACCGCCGGCCGAAGCCTGCGGGGCTTGACTGGACCATCATTGAGGACGGCCTCGGCGTCATCTTGCCTTCCGACTTCAAGCGCCTGGCCGAGTGGTATCCCGCCTTCGCGCTCGACGACTTCCTCCTCGTCAGCCTTCCTGACCCGGGCAGGGAGATCTACCGCTTGCGGGCCATGCGGGATGCTCGGGACTGGTGGGACTCTGTTGATGCCGCCGACCTGCGCCTCCTGTTGAGCGACGTGCTGCATGGGCACGAAACTGAGGGTCCGCGTCATTCACGGTGACCATGGCCCAAGCCCTCGGTGTTGACGCTCGTGTGCGACGACACGATGAACATCAACTGGTCTCGGCCGGGCTGCGTGCGGCCCTGGGTTCGCTCTTCGTCGTCACGGTGTCGCTTGATCTCGTTCGGGTGAGGCCGCGGCTGTGTCCGGACTGGTTGATCAATCTCCGGGGCAGCGTGCAACACGAACCGCCCCTGGCGAAGGGGACAGGGCTCCGGTGACGCTGGTGGGATGCGGGAGGCAGCAGCACGTGATCGTCGTACCCAACATCGAGGACACCGAGCTGCCGTCGTGCCCGGCCTGCCAGGTGCCCCTGCGGCCGTGGGGCTTCGCCCGGGAGCGGGTGATCCGCCTGCGGGGCGGGCACGTCCGCCGGTTGCGGCCGAAGCGGGCCCGGTGCCGGCCCTGCCGCACCACCCACGTGCTGCTGCCGCCGTACTGCCTGCTCCGGCGCGCGGACAGCATCCACACCATCGCCGCGGCCCTGCTCCAGCACGCCGACGGGCACGGTCACCGCCCGATCGCCGAGCGCCTTCAGCTGCCCGCCGCGACGGTTCTCGGATGGCTCCGCCGGGCTGCCGCGCAAGCGGAGTTCTGGCGCCGTCAGGCCACCGTCCACGCTTACCGGCTCGACCCCGACGCCGGCCCCTTCGAACCGCGAGGAAACCCGCTCGCCGAGGCACTCGACGCCTTGGGCGAGGCAGCTCGTACCGCCCGACAACGCCTCGCGGCCTGGACGGCCGTCGACCCCTGGGGCGTTGTCACCCTGCTCACCGGAGGCCTTTTCCTCAGCTTGTCCTATAACCTTGGCTAGTTGTCAAAGCCGGGAAATACGGTCGAAATAATGAGGAACAGCACGTTGGAGCTTGTACCGGACGATGATCCGTTGGACGGGATGCGTCGGCTGCTGGAGCAGGACGACGCCATCTTGGGCTACGAGCCGCAGGACGGCTTCCCCGAGCGGTGCTGGGTTCTCCACACGGTCCGCCAGGGAGGCAAGCGGGTCCGGTGGAACGAGTTGCTGGCAGACGCCGGCAGACGCCTGGAGGACTGGCAGTACACCCCGTCCTGGAGAGTCCTGGACGATCTGGGCCTGTCCCAGGAGCTCGAAGGCCCGTCCCTTGGAGAGATCGACCGGGAGTGCCTGGCCCGCCTGGTCGAGATCCTGGCCCGGCACAGTCCTGACGGCCTGAGCACGCAGTGCCACTGGGCCCAGGCCGCCATCGAAGACCTCCCCGCCCCGATCCCGGCCCGGCGCGGACGCCTCGATCAGGCACTGGCCCACCGCGATGCCTGCGAGCCGCCTGACCGGACCGTCTCGAAGCAGTTCCCCGCGCACTGGTGGCCCCTGGACCGCTCCTGGTTCGTCCTCACCAACTGGGACCTGAGCGCAACGGAAGTCTTCGGCAGCCCGGCACTCATCGCCGACCTGCTCGCCGACGACGGGCTGGACGCCGTCCGCCACCCGAGCATCGCCGACGTGCAGCACAGCTCCGCACACTGGCGCGAGCAGGCGGACTGACAACACCGCGACCCGCGCCGTTCCTCGCCTGCCGGCCGAACGGCGCCGCGAACGTGATCGCTCGTTCGGCATGCCCCGACCGCGACAGCACGCACACGCAGCCGACACCGTGATGACGAACGCTCACTCCACAGAGTGAACCGCTTCAGCGTCCTCGTGAGCATCCTGAATGTCGCCGCCAAGGTCATCTTCCATGTCCGGCAACAGCCTCCCGTATCCGGCACCCGGCGGCTTGCTGCCTTGGGGCGAGTCATCAGAGGGAGACCGATTCTTGTGGAGCGCCATCGAGCGCAGCCCGCAACAGTGGCGGGTCACCGTCGCGTCTCGCAACGGGGGCTGGTGGCACTACGAAGGCGGAGCCGTACAGTTTCTGGCCGAGCTTTGTGACGGAACGCTGGAACCGTGGGCACTGCCCCCGGTTAGCCCAGAGGTCACCGATTCCTGACTGCCTACTTGTGAGGCCGCCATGCCGAATTCTGTGGTCGGGACGGGTGGTGCTGACGTTGTGTAGGCGAGGTCGGATGGCTCGATGTGTTTGGTCAGAGCAGGGGGTGAGTACCGCTCGGGGGGCTTGCGCGCCTTGGTGATTCGATGGGTCACGAGGGTGATGGCTGCCCAGGCGGCATCATGGGCGGGTGAATCCTCGCGACCTCGACCTCGTCATCGCTGCCGTACATGCCGTCGGCCCGTGCCCCGCCGACCAGGAGGCCGCTTGGACCGACCGGGTCCGGGAGCGCGCCGTCAGCCTCTACGTGCTCGGCGACACGGTCGGGCAGGACATCGCACGCCTGGACGCCGCGAAGCAGTTCACGGCGACGCTGCTGGACGTACGGGTGGAGGCTTCCAGCACCCGCGGTGTCCTGGTCTTGCGCAACACCTCCGGCGAGCTCGAGCAGCCGATCCGGACCGACCGTGGTGATTCAGAGGCCGGCCGGGCGATGATCGAGCGCGCCCGAGCCCTGGTCGGCCACCGGGTCCGGGTCTACCGGCTCAACGAGCGCATGGCCTCCAACGCCAAGCTGGAGGTCCGCATCGTCGTGCACCTCGCCGACTTCGGTGTCGACACCGACCCGGTCAACGAGAACAGCGCGAAGCAGAACGTCCTCGCCGCCGCGGAAGGCGACACCTCCGTCGCGCAGCAAGCCTGGGCGCAGGCCGGCCTGCCGGAGTCCGGTTCCGTGTCCGTACGGCAGTTGGCCGATGCCCTGGCACAGCTGCCGCACGCGGAGGCTTAGATGTCATTTCTGGCGTGATCGTTGGTCGAACGGTGAATGAAGGATCTCGTTGAACGGCTGCTGCCAGTTGCTCAATGCCTGTCGTCATGGTGCTGGCCTGGCCTGGCGTGCGGCGCTCGGGGCCGCGTCGGCCGTGGGCATGGCCGCGGTGACGTTCGTCGTGAATGGGCCCCTCCAGGTCGCGCGGCGAACCGGGGTCAGAACACGCCGTGCAGGGCGTTCTCGGCGAACCCTTAACCCGTCGTCGTCCCGCGCGTCCTGGGAAGAGCTCCGGAAGGCCCGCGGGCCGAACGTACGTCTCGTTGTCTGGTTCCACTGACGTACGGCTGTGCGCGCTACTTGGCCAAGTCGCGCGGAGGTACGGGGAGAGCGGCTATCGCGGCAACTGGGGCGAGCACTTTGCCCGCCTCGAACTCGAAGCCCTCAGAGAGGCCTGGCACTGGAACCGCCCCGTGGAAGACACCTGAGCCTGGCCTTTTCCCAGGTCGACGTCGACGCCGCAATGGCCTCTGTTAGGCGCTATCTGGGATTAAGACCTATATGGCGGAATCTGAGGAAGTGCTGCAAACGAGCCTGCAGCCGCCGTAAAGTGCCAGGTCCGTCAGCCTGCTCCCCGCACACGCGGGGATGACCCCTGGCCGACCAACGACGACACCTCCAACGAGGGCTGCTCCCCGCACACGCGGGGATGACCCCTTGGTCAAGCCGGGGAAGGCTCTGGAGGTCGTCTGCTCCCCGCGCACGCGGGGATGACCCCTACCGGCCTACCCGGCTCTCAGGAGGGGGCCGCTGCTCCCCGCGCACGCGGGGATGACCCCACCGGGCTCCGCCGTTTATCAGCGGCCCCGGGCTGCTCCCCGCGCACGCGGGGATGGCCCCCAGATCATCACCCTCGGCACCAGCAAGTTCGTCTGCTTCCCGCACCTGCGGGGATGAACCCCGCGAGGCCAGGGCGAAGGCCGAGGCCGTCTCTTGCTCCCCGGATCCGAGAGGATCGCGGGTCAGTCCCACCAGAGCACAACGTGCAGGTGTCGCTCGGCTACGTCGAGGTAGAAGTCACGAAAGGCATTGAAGTGCTCGAACAGGTATGCCCTCAGACTTCCGGTAATGGAGCCCACCTGGTCAATCAAGGAAGCACGGTCACGCTCGTCGGCTGGCAGGGCGGCGAGAAGGACGGGCATGTCGATCTGGCGAAGCAGCTCCGAGACGTGTGCCACTTGAGAGACACCCAGGCCGGTGGGGGCACCCCCGAAGGGGCTATGGCATGCGGGTGGGTGTCGAGGAAGCCGAGGTCCAGAGCCGTGTCGCCGTCGGTGGGCCAGCGCAGGGCATCGAGATGGACCTCTTCGAGTCCGGCCACCTCGCCGCAACGTTTCAGCAGAGCCGATGCCCAACCCGGCTCCAGCGCGTCGTGCGCCGGTGGAGCCCAGACACCTCTCGAGATGCGGGCGAGCTGCTGAGTAACGGCCATGACGGCAGTGCCCTGCCGCTTCGGCCGGATTGGAGTGCTGTAGGCGTCGGTCTGGTCTGGGACCACTGCCACGATCACGGCACGGCTACCTGCGCGGCCCGGAGTGCGCCAGCCGCAACACTTACAAGGGGAAGAGCACCGTCCGCTCCTTTCTGTGGGACAAGGAGGGCGCGACGCCGGACGAACACCCCCTGCCTGCTGACCTGGAGGCTCGCACGCAACCACATGAGGCATGAACCCAGAGTCCACCAGTGTGCCCGCGTCGAGCGCAGGGGTACTGGTGGCTCCGGGATGGTCCGTCAGTGGTTCATTCGGGGCCGATCACGGTGTCGCGCTTGGCGTACCAGCGCAAGGAGTCGCGGATGCCCTCGGTGATGGAGTGCTCGGCTTTCCAGCCGAGGAGATCTTGAGCGAGGTCGACGCGTGCGTAGGCGCCGGCGGAGTCGCCGGGCCTCCGGTCGGTCTCGATGGTGGTCAGCGGTGTGCCGGTGACAGAGTCGAAGGCGGCGATGAGTTCGCGGACCGTGGTGCCCTGGCCGGTGCCGAGGTTGATGACCCGGTACGGATCGGCCGCGGTGATCTGGGCGAACTGCTGGAGCGCTGCGACGTGCGCCCGGGCGAGGTCCCAGACGTGGATGTAGTCGCGAATGCCGGATCCGTCACGGGTGGGGTAGTCGGTGCCGGTGATCGAGAACGGCTCTCCCGCGTGGTGGACGTCGATCATCTTGCCCAGGGCGTGCGTGGGCGTGCGGATCTGCAGGCCGGTACGGAGCTCGGGGTCGGCGCCGATCGGGTTGAAGTAGCGCAGGGAGATGACGTTGAGGACTTTGGAGGCGGCGACGTCGCGCAGGATCGTCTCAAAGAGCATCTTCGTGCGGGCGTAGGGGCTGAGGGTTTCCAGCGGTGAGTTCTCGTCGACGGAGAAGTCTTCGGGGTCGGCCTGGTAGATCGAGGCTGAGCTGCTGAACAGCAGGTTGTGGCAGCCGTTGCGGACCAGGTGCTCGAGGAACTGGATGCCCTTGGAGACGTTCTCGCGGTAGTAGCCGAGCGGGTTGGCGACGGAGTCGGGGACGACGATGAGGGCTGCGCAGTCGACGGCCGCGCTGATGTCGGGGTGCTCGGTGAAGACGCGGTCGACGAGGGCGCCGTCGCAGATGTCGCCCTCATAGAAGACCCTGCCCTCGGTGAATGCGCGGCGGCCTGTTGCGAGGTTGTCCAGGATGACGGGGGTGATGCCGTTGTCGAGGCAGGCGGAGGCGATGGTGGAGCCGATGAAGCCGGCGCCGCCGGCGATCAGGACCTTCAAGGTCGTCGTTCCGTTCGTCGGTTCGGTCGTCCCCGCCGAGGCGGTGGGGAGCGCTCGAGACAGTGGCCGTCCAAGGCCTGCACCCACCCTGGGGGGGGGGGGGGGGGGGGGGGGGGGGGGGGGGGGGGGGGGGGGGGGGGGGGGGGGGGGGGGGGGGGGGGGGGGGGGGGGGGGGGGGGGGGG